>CAYNRH010000001.1:0-43544 GCA_964399605.1 uncultured archaeon
ATTGAAGTTGGAAATATAGATGATATTGCTTATTCCGATGAGGGAATTTTGAAAACCCGTGGACTTGACGGATGCACAGCTATCATGATTTACGGAGAAGCACCTAAACACCACGGAATATTGGGGCATTACACACAAGCTTCTAATAATAAGTTCTTTTCTGATTTTGAAGATTTTGCTGAAGTATTTGACGGACATAAAGACAGCGGGGTGATAATTTACTCACAGGATATGGATATTGAACTTCTGGATGAAGTGAAAGATTTTTTGAGTAATGAAATCCCAAATATAAAAATAAGTGAATTTCCATATAACCACAAATACTCTGGTTCTGGAGAGGTTGTGTTGAATATAGACAGTGGGGAATGGAAAGCTTGGTTCAATAAAAAACCAAAAAGGTTTTAATTTGAGTTAGTTAATTATTTATTATGCCAGATTTTAATAAGATAAAAAAGTATGTAGAGGAAGTCTTTAGGGAAGGCGACGAAATGGTTGCCAATTTTGAATGGTTCTACAAATATCATATTTCAATAGTTTACAAAATTGCAATAAAATTGGCAAAAAAATATAAGGCAAATGAAACTGTTGTTGGTCTAGCTGCGATATTACATGACATAGGAATTACTGTAGATCCTAAACAACATGATATAGCAGGCGCCAAAGAAGCAGAAAGGATTTTAAAGAAATATGGATATGCGCCTGAGATAATAAAACAAGTTTCTAATTGTATTGAGTCCCATATGTGCGAAGCAAAAAAACCCAACACATTAGAAGCTAAAATAGTAGCAACTGCCGATGCCGTTTCAAAATTTAAGAGTCCATTCTTTTTTATAAAAGCATGCGCGGGAAAACAAACTCCAGAAGAATATTTTGAGTGGTTCCATAACAAAATTAAAAGAGAGTATGAGAAAATATTTTTTGATGATGAGAAAAGGTTAGTGAAAAAAGAGTATGAAGTTCTTTCAGAGATGTGCAAATTTAGAGGTTAAGTTATGCCCAAAATACAGAAAACTCTCAAGCCAAACGGAAGAGTAATGATAGTTGCAGACAACCGTGAATTCAACTCAAAGGTTGTCAAAAATTTGGCGCGACTGGATTGTGTTGTGAAGCCAAACCAGCTTGAAGTCGGGGACTATATACTCAGTGAGAGAACTTGTGCAGAAAGAAAAACCACTTCGGATTTTTTGTCATCAATTTTTGACCAGAGAATTTTCACCCAGCTAAAAAACCTTAAAAATAATTTTGAAAGGCCACTGCTTGTTATAGAGGGGAAGAACCTTTACTCCGAAAGGAATGTTCACCCGAATGTAATACGTGGCGCCTTGGCATCAATAGCCCTTGATTATTTCATTCCAATAATATGGACTGAAAACGAGGAGGAAACCGCAGGAATACTTTATTGGATAGCAAGAAGGGAGCAGCTTGATGAAGCAAGGGATGTATCAATAAGGGGTGAGAAAAAGGCACTTACATTAAAGGACCAGCAGGAATTTCTGGTGGCTGGCATGCCTAATGTGAATACGAAAATTGCAAAGCGACTTCTGGAGAAATTTAAAACTCCTGAAAAGGTTTTCAGGGCATCAGAAGAAAAATTAAAAAAAGTCCAGGGGATAGGCGACAAGCTGGCAAAAAATATAAGGAAGATATTGACAGAAAAATATGAATAGGTGAGCTGTTGAAAAGAAAGAATATTCTTGTGGGAATAGACCCCGGGACAAAAACTGGCATAGCAGTTCTATCGTTAAGGGGAAAGGTCATATCAGTTGAAAGCATGAAAGACATGGGAAAAGACAAAGTAATAAAGTACATATCATCTCTTGGATTTCCTACAATAATAGCTACTGACAAATCAAAACCGCCCTCCATGGTTGAGTCTGTTTCCAACAATTTTGGATCAGTTTTATTCCATCCAGAAAAGGACATAACCAAAAAAGATAAAGCATCTCTGACCAGAAAATATAATCCAAAAGATTCTCACCAAAGAGACGCCTTGGCTGCTGCATTCTATGCCTTTCGAGAATACAGGGATACCATAAGGAAAATAGAGAGAACAATAGACAACTTAAACCTGTGGAGATATGAAGATGACATAAAGGACCTCATCATAAGGAAAAAAGCAAGAAACATATCTGTAGCAATAGAAGCTGTTTTTTCAAAGAAAAAAAGAGCAGACAGATACTTAAAAGAGGACAGGAAGCTGACACGTGGAGAAGCTGAGCAAATCTTAGAAAAGACCAGAAACCTGCTCAAAGAGAAGGAAAAAATAATTGGAATCCTGGAGAATTATTCGTCTAAACTGGAGAGAAGATTAAAGGAGGCCGAAGAAAAAAACCTTGAGCTCACCAAGAAATTAGAAAAAATTAAAAAATCCAAGATTCCAAAAAAGAAGGACTATGAAAAAGTCTCCCTGAGAGAAAGAATAAAAGGGAAAAACAATGAAATAAAAAAATTGCTTCAAAATATAAAAACACTAAAGGAAATTGAAAAAACCAGAAGCGAAGGACTTGTTCCGGTTAAAGTAATAAATAATTCCACTATTGATGAAATAACCAAGGCGGAAAAAGAGATTGGAATAAGAAATGATATACTTTACTTCAAGAGATATTCTGAGTTCTCAAAACAATTCATAAGAAAACTTAAGGAAAATAAGGTTGAAATGATAATAGGAAACTTTCCAGACAAAATAAAAAGCGAAATTGAAAAAAATGGAATAATAGTGCTAAGAAAAGATGACATAAAAATAAAAATATCTGATTCTGTTGGAAAATTATCAAAGGATGATTTAAAAAATCTAAAGAGGAAAGAGTTTCTCAATTGGCTGAAGAAATATAAAAAGAGGTTTGGTTAATTTGGATTTGATAAAAGACAAGAAGCTTAAAGAAACTTTAATATTTTTGGCTAAACTTGTTCTCCTTTCAATTCCTTTGTATATTGTAATATGGTTCAATATCAGTTTTGCTTTTGCCCAAGATTTTTTGGCCTACCACATATTTCACTTTCTAAATTTTTTTAACATTCAAGTTTCGAGAGATGGGTTTAACTTGATTTTTCAAAACTTCTCTATAATTATAAATAAGGATTGTATTGGCTGGAAGGGAATATTGTTTTTCTTTGCCCTTGTGCTGTCAACAAAAAGCACATGGAAAAAACGGTTCATAGGGCTGTTCATAGGCATCCCCGCTGTGTTTTCTGTGAATATTTTAAGAATTGTTTTTATGATTTGGGTCGGATTCAATATTCCAAATACTTTTTCAATATTTCATGACATACTATGGCAGGGTTCAATGATATTTTTGGTATTGCTTTTATGGCTCATCTGGTGGAAGGCAACATATTTAATAAATCAATAAAGAATAATTAATGTGATATCATGTTTGGATTCTTGAAGAAAAAATTAAAAGAGGGTATAGAAAAGATAACCAAGAAAGTGGAAAAAGAAGAGCAGGTTCAAGAGAGAACAAAGGAAAAATTGCAAAAACCAAAAAAAGTTGCAAAGGAGAAACCAAAGAAAGTAAAAAAAAGTTTGTTTAATATAGGAAAGAGAATTATAAGAGAGTCTGACATCAAGGATGTCTTATGGGACCTTCAAATATCCCTTTTAGAATCCGATGTCGCCCTTGAAACTGCAGAAAAAATATGCAACGACTTGAAGAAAAATCTAGTTGGAAAAGAGATAAAGAAAAAAGATATGGAGATTACAATAAGAAACACCTTGAAAAACTCACTGAAGGAGATTCTTGATCAGAAGCAAATAGATATCTTGGCTGAAGTGAAGAAAAAAAAGCCGTTTCTTATATTGTTTTTAGGATTTAATGGCGCAGGAAAAACCACAGCCATAGCAAGGGTGGCATATCTCCTAAAAAGCAAGGGATTATCCGTGAATATGGCTGCCGGAGACACATGGAGAGCTGCAGCAATCAACCAGCTGGAAAAACATGGGGCAATCTTGAAGGTTCCTGTGATCAAGCATGACTACGGCGCAGATTCAGCCGCTGTTATTTACGATGCAGTTAAACATGCAAAGGCAAGGGAAATAGACGTGGTGCTTGCAGATACTGCAGGAAGGTCGCACACAAATAAAAATCTTATGAATGAGTTAGAAAAAATATGCAGGGTAAACAAGCCTGATATGAAGATATTGGTTGTTGACTCTTTGACTGGCAACGATTCAGTGGAACAGGCAAAGGCATTTGAGAGCAGTGTAGGAATAGACGGAGTCATAATGACCAAGATGGATGTAAATGAAAAGGGCGGCGCTGCCATTTCTGTTGCACATGCAATAAAAAAGCCCATTCTTTATATAGGAGTTGGCCAGGATTACAAGGACCTGGAAAAATTTGACGCTGATAAAATAATAAAAAATTTGCTGGAGTGATATTATGCTTTACCTAATAGGTCTTGGGTTGTATGATGAAAAGGACATAACACAGCGCGGGATTAACGCAATAAAAAATTGCGATAATCTTTACATAGAGTCATACACTTCCAAGTGGAACGGTTTGGAAAGCCTCAGGATGATGTTGGAAAAGGAAATTATTGAAGTTAAGAGGAGCGACCTTGAGGAAAACCAGAAAAAAATTCTGGATGAGGCAAAGAGCAAAAAAGTTGGCGTTTTAATTCCTGGAGATCCGCTTGTGGCTACAACGCACATAGACCTGCTGATACAGGCAAAGAAAAATGGAATAAAAACTGTTGTGATTCATGCACCGTCAATATATTCTGCTGTTGCTGAGACAGGCCTCTTTATCTACAAGTTTGGCAAGACGACAACAATTCCTTTTGTCCAAGAGGGTTATAAGCCAGAGAGCCCCTACGACACAATAAAACAGAACAGGGAAAATGGCTTGCACACGCTTTGCCTACTTGACATAAAGGAGAGACTGATGGCGCCAAGCGAAGGGTTAAAGTACCTATTAGAGATAGAAGGCAGGAGAAAAGAGATGGTTATTTCCGAAGATGATGAAGTTATTGTTTTTTCCATGAGAGAAAGAAGCTTTATAATTTATGGCAAAGTAAACAATATATTAAACAGGGATTTCCCTACACCGGCCGTTCTTATAATACCCGGGGAGTTACACTCAATAGAGAAGGAGGCACTTTCATGTTGGAAAACGACTTAAGAGATGAAATAAAGAAATGGTCTAAGAGGTTGGACAACTCTTTGAAAACTACAGTTGCAACAGGCAGGAATGGCGTTGAGTTCCTCACAAACATAAAGGCATACCAGTCGGATTCTCTCCACTTCTTGAACAAGGGAGACCTTATAAGAACATATGAAGCTTTAATATGGGCGTGGGCTTACCTGGAAATAGGGAAACAAATAGGTATTCTAACACAAAAATAACCTAATCCCATCCCTATAAATCTTTTTATGAACATATTATTTACAGGATAAAGCAAAGCAGTGACATATGTGTTACCTTTATAAGGTGACAGCAAACCGAAACTTTTATATACCAGTTATGGTATATATATTACTGTTAGGTGATTAAAAATGGACAATAGTTCCGCTGCACTTTCATATATTATAAAAAAACTGGATACTCTGGATAATAGATTGGTATATGTGGAGAGAGTTAATAAAGCTATTTACAAGGGTAGTGTTGCTAAATCTCAAAAACCAAAGGAAAACAATTCTAGTTTAGAATATACCCTTTATGGGCCACTCTTGAAAATGTCTGAGAATAGAAACATATGGCCTGATTTGGTATCAGGAGAGCCAAAATGGACAGAGATAACATCTATATACAAGGCATCTCGTATAGTAGGAGAAGAAGATTTCGTATCGCTTACTACGGATATTCCATTTGTACAGTACTTTATGGGTAGTTTAGGTGGCAACTCGATAGCAGATGTCTATGATTTTTATAAACCGTTAAGAGACGATGAAAACTTAATTAATTCATTCGCAAAGGTAAACTATGGTATAGATTTAAGTGAAGACGGAAACACTGCAGAAGTATCATACAATGTAAAAAGTGAATTAGATGAATTAAAGAAGAAACTTGAAAAAACAAATAATACCATAGGAAAAGTAGTATATGAGATGAAACTTATTGAAGGAGAGTTTTCCCTAAATAACGCTGAAAAAATTTATCATGGAATAAAAGAGCAAGGGGCCGAGACAGATACTGATGATATGGCTTACCAATAATTCCCCCTTTTTTCTATTTTGAAAAGAATTAATGTTATAATTATTTTAACTATAATTTGAAGTCCTTGACCTTAAAACACCCAGAATTAAGTTTTTTGGAAGAATGATAAGTTTAAATAATTTTCGTTACTAATATATAATAACATAATAAAAATAAAGGGGGATGAGAATGGTTTTAGAGAAATTAGGATATGTCAAAAAAAGAGATTACGACCAATTAAAAAGACAAATACAAGAATACAAAGACAAAGCAGATAATTTTGAGAATGAACTAACAAGATTAAGAGAAGAACTGAGCGGAACTATTGCAGGAATGATACAATTTTTTGGTGAAAACGCTCTTCAGGCAGCAAGTCAATATAATCTTCAGCGTGTTAATACTACACAAGAAGAGAGAGCTGAAAGGGGGAACAATGATATATCAATTATACCACCAGAAGTGAGACAAGAATTAGAATACGAAATGTTTTCAGGGACTAACCCATTTGCTGGATTAACTCTTAAGGCATTGGTTTACATGGCATTATGGGGAGAAAGAGAAGGAAAAGACAAGTTCAGAAGAGATTATCTATCAGGAAGACTTGGTTCAATCGATATTGGCATAGGAAATATTGTAACAGAAACACAGTAGAAGAATAGAGATATTTTTTATCTCTCTAATTTTTATATATTAGTTAGTTTTTAATATTTAATGATATACATGTCAATAATGCTTGCTCAGGCTATGAGTATAGGTGGCTTAAATATTTATGATATAATATTCAAGACAATATTACAATTGCCAATGTGTATGGGAGGCTCTGGCTGGGGTTGTATTACAGGAGACATATCTCATGATTTTATATATGGACTGTTTATACCTCACGTAGTACTTATCCTGTTTCTTTTTGTAGCCACCAGAGGATTAGGTCACAAAGGATTAGAAACTTTACTAGGAATTGGTGTTTATGTGTTTATAATTTATAGTGGGTTTTATCCATTCTTTGCAACACTAACGGTAATGTGGTTAGTTATATCTTTATTCATAGCAGGATTTTATTTCTTCTGGGGTAGAGTTATACATCCCACGAGAAGTAAAGAATTATTTAAATTAGGTTTTTTACAAGCAAAAAATAAAGCAGAAAGAAGAAAAACAGAACAGGCACTAAGAAGCGACATAAAGTATTTGAGAGAAGAATTGGAAAGAGCTAGAAAAGCAAAAGATAAGGAATCTATAAAGTCAATTTCAAATGCCTTGACTGAGAGAGAATTGCAATTAAGAGAATTGGAAAGAGGATAAGCATGACATACGATACAACAAGTTTTATTACTCAAATCAGTATGGATCCAACGCTTCAGCCATTTCTTCCATTTTTCTTTGTGCTTGCAATAGTGTATGGACTCTTGTCAATGGTTAACGTGTTTAAAGGCAAGAAGGCTGTAAATTTCATAATATCCCTCGTGTTTGCATTTTTTGCTGCGGGTTACCAGCCGTTTGTTAGTTTCTTTTTCGCAGAATTTGGATTGATTCTTTGGGCATTTGTAATAATATTTTTCATAGCCTTTATTCTTGAGGCAATTGGCTTGAGAGGAAAGAAAAGATTAGCTGAACCAGGAAAGGAAGATTTGCCTATGGTATTTGGCGGTATATCTGTCCTTATACTGGTAACTATTGGATTCAATTACTTTTCAAACTTTGATATACCCATTATAGGAACTGAAAATCTGTTAATTTTAATTGGATTGTTTTTATTATTGATAATATTTTACTATGCCTATGAATTTGGCAAGAGTGGCGGACCACAATAATTTAAATAGATAAAAAAACAAGTAAGTAATGAATAGGTGAGATGCAATGGCTTTCGATATAATATCAAGCAACTTTTTTGTTTATTTGTTTCCATGGATGTTGACACTTGCGATAGTCTATGGGATATTGGAGCATTATAAAATACCCCAAAGCCAAAGTGCAAGGGGAGTCATATCTCTCGTAGCTGCTTTTTTGGTTTTGCCGCTGGCGCCAAGCCTTGCAGCATTTTTGACGGGTATGGTTAAAGGGCTTCTTGTTGTTGGAGTAGGCATTCTTGTAGCTTTGATTTTTGTTGAACTTCTTGGATACAAGGTTGGAAAAGGAGAAAACATATTTGAAAAATACCCAGTTGAATTTGGTATAGTCATGATAATAATAGCCATCCTTGTGTTTGTCAGTGCAGGTGGGTTAAAACTTTTGAACTTTAACATAGCCATAGGGGATGATGTTCTGGCAGCATTGTTCTTTTTGGGTGTCATGGCCTTGGGAGTATGGTGGATGACAGCAAAAGGCAGCGGGGATTAAGAATAGAAAAGTTTTTATACTTAAAAACGTTAAAAATAAAGGTGAGATAAATGGCATATGGTTTTGGATTGGAAAATATGATGCAAAACAGTTTCTTTGTAATCCTACTGCCATGGCTTTTAACTTTTGCTATTGTTTATGGAATCCTACAACATTACAAAATACCAAAAAGCCCGTCAGCAAGGGCAATAATCTCAATAGTTTTTGCATTTTTCACAATACCGGTTGCCGAACCATTGATGACAATAATAGGAAATATGGGTGCATCTCTGGTAATTGCTATTACAGGAATTTTGTTTTTGTTGATATTATTTGAGATTACTGGAACCAGATATGTGCCAGAAGAACCGAAAAGTGAAGAAGAAATAAAACAAAGAATAACACAAAAATATTATAAGGAATTTACCTTTGGTGTTATAGTTTTAGCTATTTTGATTTTCATAGGAGCTGGAGGGTTGCAGCTTTTAGGCATAACAATACCATCCATAAATTATCCACTATTGTTTTTCTTTGCAGTAATGGTTATAGTAATAATATGGATGGTGACGAGTGAGAAAAAATAGGTGATAATATGGCTATACCAATTACAACAACTGGAATGGAGAGGGTTTTTGGCACTGAGTTCTTTATATATGTTTTGCCGTGGCTTTTTATTTTTGCAATTGTTTATGGTGTTTTAAGCCACGTTGGCAATAAGGGGGTTCCGGAAAGCAAACCGGCAAGGGCAATAATTGGAATGGTGCTTGCGTTCATAGTTACACCTGTTTTGGCACCATGGGTTGGAAACTTGATGGAAATGACTGGAATATTCATGGTAATAATTGCAGTACTTTTGGTATTTATAGTGCTTTTGGAAATATTGGGAATAAAAACAACAAAAACAATTACTATAAAAGATAAGGATGGAAATAAAAAAGAAGCTCTTGTACCAGTTTCAATATTTGAAAAATATGGAGTTGCGTTTGCTATTTTATTTATAATAATAGCAGCACTGGTTTTCATGGCGGCAGGTGGTTTAGAAGCAATTGGAATTACAATACCACCTATTGTGGCTTACAACTACCCGCTAATATTCTTCCTGATATTCATAGCACTTTTAATATGGTGGATGTCTTCAGAAAGTTAAATCCTTTATTTTTTTAGAATTTTCCATCTTGGTCCATTTGGGCTATCTTCTAAAGCGATATTATATTCTTTTTTGAGTTTATCTCTTATTCTATCAGCCCTATCAAAGCTTTTTTCCTTCCTCAGGCGTTCGCGCTCTTCTATGAGCTTTCTGGCTTCTTCTGGAAGCTCTTCTGTCTCCTTTTTAAGAATTCCAAGAACTTCGTCAAATTGTAGCATTGTATCATATATCATTTTGGCGTCATTGGTGCTAATCTCCATGGAATCGATGAGCTTGTTTACTTCCTTGACGAAAAGAAATATTGCAGCAAGAGCACCGGGGGTGTTCAAATTATCATCCATTTCTCTTTCAAACTTGGATTTAACATCTTCTATCAACGTTATTACTTTCTTATTGTCTGATGAATTAGATTTCCAGCTCTTAAGCTTGTCCATGAAGTCAAAAAGGTTTTCAAGAGTTTCTTCTGCCTGCTCCAGGCTTTTTATTGTGAAGTTCATTTGAGTCCTGTAATGTGCTTTAAGATACAAAAAACGGAGAGCCTTAAGGTCAAATCCCTTTTCTTCTAAATCTTTCAAGGTGTAAAAGTTTCCCTTTGACTTTGACATTTTTGTTCTGTCAACCAGAAGATGCTCACCATGTATCCAATATCGAACAAATGTTTTGCCAGTTGCTCCCTCTGATTGTGCAATTTCATTTTCATGGTGTGGGAATATCAGGTCAACCCCTCCGATGTGAATGTCTATTGTTTCTCCCAGGTAATATGTGCTCATAGCAGAACATTCAATATGCCATCCTGGCCTTCCCTTTCCCCATGGGCTCTCAAAGTAAATGCCTCTTTTCAATTCTTCAGGAGTGCTTTTCTTCCATAGGGCAAAGTCACCGGGATTCTCCTTATCATATTCATCAACATCAACACTCGCACCTGTTTTTACATTGCTCAAATCTATTTTCGACAGCTTGCCATAACCCTTAAATTTTGAAATATCGTAGTAAACACCATCTTTCTTCTCATAGGCAAATCCCTTCTCCTCCAGTCTCTTTATCAGCTCAATCATTTGTGGAATGGTTTCAGTTGCCCTGGGATAAAGAGTCGCCCTCTTTATGTTTAGTTTGTCCAGACCTTCAAAGAATATATTTGCATATTTTTCCGTAAAATCCTTCAAGGACAACCCTTCTTCTCCTGATCTCTTAATAGTCTTGTCATCTATGTCTGTTATATTCATCACAAATTTTACCTTGTAACCTTTATAAAGAAGATATCTATAGATTATGTCAGCTAGGAAAAAGCTTCTGAAATTCCCTATGTGAGGATAATCGTAAACAGTGGGGCCGCAAGCATACATCTTGACCTCCTTGTCGTGTAGCGGCTTAAAAACTTCCTTTTTTCTTGTTAAAGTGTTGTAAAATTTTAGAGTCATTTTTTCTTCCCCACTATATGGAACGTATATATGATTTCAAAGAGAACAACCAAAAGAATTCCCAAATTCAGAAAAAGAAAAACAGGATCATTTTTTAAGAAAGAATAATAAATCAGCATTAATACACCTATAGATGTTATAATACTAAATCTCAATTCTATCAAATTTTTATGAGATTTTATCTCATCCCTTAAACCAAGTATCCAGGCAAGCAGAACTAATCCGCCACCGATGACTCCTATCAAAACTCCCAACATATTTAACAACCTCTTGAACTAAATTTTGGAGCGGGGTCTGGGATTTTCCAACCCCGAGGAAGGGGAAGTATCCCCTTCCTAAGGGATTACTATCCCCTCTAAATTGGCAAACCAAAGGTTTGCAAATAAAGGAAAGGTAGATATTCCCATAAGGAGGGAAACCTTGGTGTCCCTCCGTAGGGTTTTGAACCCAGGTCTTCCGCTCTGCAGGCGGATGCATGAACCATTTCAGCTGCAAAGTCTCTGCCAACCCCGCATATTCAATAAATTGTTATATGAACATTTAAATATATTTTTGTTTATTATACTAAATGATACTATGGAGGCAAAACCACTTTTATTTTGGATATTGGGAACTGTTTTTATACTGTTCGGGGCAATGATTGCAGGACAAGCAAGGGCAGATGTCCTTGGAGCAACAACATCATCGTTTGCCATATCCCTGATGTTATCGTTTATCCTCATATTGATTGGAGGGTTAATGTGGATAACAGTAGCAGGAGTAATCAGGGAATAGAATTAGATTTTTTAATAAATTAAGCAAATTCGGGATGATAACCATTGTCCAGTTTTTCATCATTTGGACCTATTGCCTCTCTCAAGGCTCTTATTATTGCATCGGAGTATAGCCCTATGTCGGCATATCCCTCTCCAGAAAGAATAGATTTTTCCCCAAGATATTCTACCATGCCAATCACCTCTCTTTTTAGATTCCATAAAAATTCAAAACTTAATTATGGAACTAAATGTCACCGAAGAAAACACACCCAGAACATTTAATAGTAGATGAAGCTCATATAAATAATTAACTTCGTTATTTAACTGACTACTTCAATTTTTCTTACTTCAAATCTTCTTAGGGGATAAATTACATTTGCTTTTTTCCTTACTTCTTTTTGGAATTTGTCATACATTATAGAATTAATAATATCATCAAAGTTCTTCTTGCCTGAAACATCTTTGATTATTTTTTCTATTTCTTTATGAAGCTCACTCTTTACAGTAGTTTTGGTTTTTCTGAGGGTTATTCCAATAGTTTTTATGATTAATTTTTTCTTGTCTTTTGTCTCTACTTCAATCCTGTTGTCAATCCTCATTGCACCTTTCCTGACCATTTGGGATATAAAGTCCCTCAGGCACGAATGGCCAGCATACTCCATTTTTATTTTATCTCCATCCAGCTCCTTGGCTCTAAATTTTACCTTTATATAATATTTTGATGGATGTCCTCCCAGTTCTGGTAATGACTTGAAAACAGTCCTTTTTATTACTTCGTCTGGATTTGTAACCAGTGTCTCCCCTATAACCTTATTGTTGAACAAAGGTGGCGCTACCAAAGTGTACCAGCTCTTTCCTTTTATTTTCTTGGCCATTTAAATCACTTATATCTATTTTAATAAAAGACTATTTAAGTTTATCTTCTAAATAATTTTCGCATGTATCTATAAATTCTTTTTCTTTTCCCATTGGTATGAAGGCCCCGGCAGCTGCGTGGTGGCCTCCCCCATAACTTCCATATTTTTTTGTTATCTCCTCAAATAAATCCTTGAGGCTAAGCCCCCTGTCCACCAGTTCTTTTGGTGCCCTGGCGCTTATCTTCACCTCTCCGCTTTCAGTATTGGCAAAGCCAAAAACCACTCTTCCGTTATTTAATATTGAAGACTTTTCGCATATTGACATTATCGTCCCTATGAAATTTTCGTGAATTTGGTCGCCAGCTATAACATAGTAAGCATTTTTTGTTTTCCTAATCTTCTCCTCATTTTCTTTTACCCATTTTATGTATTTGGTTATAATTTTTCTATATCCTGAAAGGACTCCATCAAGCCTTTCCAGCGCAGATTTTATTCCAAGTGCAGATAATATTCCCAGAGAATGCTGGCTCATCCTTCCACATGCGTTTAATGAAGTGGCCATTTCCCTTGCATCAAAATCACTTCCGTTAAACCTGATTGTGTAGTTCTCTCCAAAAATTTCCTCCGGGTCCGATTCTTTTTCCCTTATCCTCTCACATATAATAGCGCTTGCAAGTTTTTTCATTTCATCTTCTGAAAGGTCGTTCAGGGTTTTCCATTTACCGTCTCTTTTCAGCTCTATCCCAATGGTAGAGAGAAATTGTATTGCTGCAGACTCGTTCCCGGTTATCCCCGGTATGTATGGGTCTGTGCTGTATTCCAATGCCTTGTGAACAGGCCTGTTCATCCTTCCAAAAAGCCTTATTCCATTTTCTTTTTTCAAGACACCAAATTCAATTGCCTCATTGGCTATTTCAGTGTTGAGACCTTTCATTTTCCATCCTTCATCCTGCATATCACCTATTGCGCCAACAATTGCAAGGTATGACAAGTCAATGTTTCTTGGGTCAAGCTTTTTTGCCAGCAAATAAGCAACTCCTGCACCACTTATCTCATTTTCTTCTTTACCAATTAGATGGGGATTTATGTGGATTATATTCGGGTACTCCCCTGGAGGAGACGGCAAGTGGTGGTCGGCCACAATTATTTTTTTTCCTGTTGATTTGTTGAGGTCATCAAGCATATCTAAATATCCTGCACCCAAATCTGTGAATAAAAACAGGTCAGTATCTTCTTTTTTTAATGCCTCTATTATTTCTGGCTTAACCTGTCTTGCTATTGATATGTGTATTTTCTTGCCCAGCCTGGTTAGTGAAGATAAAACAACAGCTGCAGCTGAGATTCCATCAGCATCCAGGTGAGACACTACTGTTATTCTCTCTACGCTGTTTATTTCTTTGGCTGCATCATTCAATATATCAAACAGAGAATCACCTATCCTGTTATCAATCTGAGCTTATTGGGGTCATACTTCCAATCGTCTGGAAGAATCTCTTTTTTCTTGTAATATTTTCCGAGTCTTCTTATCTTGCTTTCAGTAAGTTCCAAACCCCTTATGGCAAACGGGTCGTGCTTGTGTACGGATAAATGCTCCCTTATCTTGAGTGCTTTTCTCATTAGGTTGAGCATATCCTCTGGATACCTTGGATATATTTTATTCTCTTTCATTATCTTGGTTATGCTTTTTCCAACAATTTCCTTAACGTTTGGTATCCCATACTGGTCCCTGAGAATTATTCCTATCTGAGAAGAAGACTTTTCCTCTTTTGCAAACTTTATAACAAGTTTCTCAACTTCATCCTTCTTGTATCTTATCCATTTTGGAGCCTTTGTTCTCAAAGGCCTTTTAGAGCCGGATTTACCATGTTTTCTTGAATACATTCTTGACATTCACAAATCACCTCGACTTAAGCCCGCTTAAAGCCAGCTTAATCTTTGAATATGATTATTTCTAATCAAACATATTTAAATGTTTTTAGGAAAAGCATTCTTTTATTTTCTTAGGCAAGTCCTTCTTTATTGATAGTTCTGTTTTAGAATCATTAGTAAAATCTTGCAAGGCTTCAGTAAGCTCCTCCTCACTCACTAAATAAAAATGAGCCGCCTTCTTCAAAATTTCATCTAAAACACCATCGCTCAATTCATCGTAATATTTTTTTATTGTCATAGCAGGAAGATTTACTCTGTTGAAAAGAACATTTTCATCTCCAATTCTTCCAGCAAAACAATCAATCTTGTGTTCGTTGTATAGTCTTTTAATGTTTTCTCTGCCTATCTCTGGAAAAACTTCTTTCGCAATTACATCGGCTCGCCTCTGTGCATATTCTGAAATCATCGTGGTATCTCCTTTATCATCATTTTCAATTATTACGAAGCTCCTGTAAGATATTCCGTCAATTGCAACTTCTATTAAAACATTCCTAACAGAGAAGAACAAAGTATTTTCTCCTTTTGCATATTTCAAACCTTTATATTTTTTCAATAATTCCTCGTTAAATTCCGGGATAGCGTTGCCATTATTAACCTCTGAATAATCATTAATATCATTAATCATATTTCATTTATAAGTAGTAAATTATTTAAGCTTATTTCTTTTTCTCAAAAACCCTTAGTATTTCTGATGCGATGTAAATCACTATACCCACTAAAACAAGGAAAGCACCAACTATAGCCATAACGACTGGAATACCGGGAATGAATGTCCCAACAGAAATTCCAACAACCGTAAGTATGGCAGCAATTATCAAGATTATGAATGATATGCTTTCAGTCTTGTCTGCCTTTGTATCCCATTTGAATGATTCCTTGAATTTCATAATAAGAATAGAGAAAATTTATATTTAAAAGTTTATCTCTTGGAGTATCTTCCCCTCTTTCTTATCTGTTCCAATCTTTTCAAAACAGGCTCCCATTTGTCAAACGTCTTTTTGTATCCCTTTATGGTGTTAGACCAAAGCTTTTCCAAATATTTGAAATGAGTGCTTTGGTATGCCTGATGAAGAAGATGCAAGTCTATGGCTTGGTTTTCAACAGAAGAAGAATGATAAGCCAGGCCAAAATCTATCAGATAAATTTTATTGTCCTTCAAAATCATGTTTGAGGTTGTCAGGTCCCCATGAATTATCCCCGACGAATGCAATCTCCCCACAATTTTCCCGATTTCTTCTGCCAAATAATTCCTGGGACTCGTCTTGTTGAGCAGTTCTTTAAGTCTCTCACCATCAATGAATTCCATAAATATTTTGTAATCCCCTGTTTTGAAAACTGTGGGAGTGTTAACACCAATTCTCTTAGCCCTTATCAGGATTCTGGACTCCAGTCTGGTTCTTCTTTTTCTAAGTAATTCGTCAATCTCCTTTATCCTGTACCTTTTTTTTATTCTTTCCTTTACCAGCTTTCCCGAATCATCCAGATAAAGAACAGCCTCGGCTCCCCTTCCTATGACATTTGTGGTGTTCATATAAATTATTTAAAAAAAGGAATTAATAAATAATCACATGAAGAAATTTTTTGCAATTGCATTGGCAATACTGGTAGTCTTTGCCAGTGGATGCGTCAGCAGTGGACTCAAATTCAAGGAGTGCAAACTACAGCACCCAAAGATAAGGGAAGACCAGATGACAAGCCTCTGGATAAATGTAGAGAATAATGAAAACGATGCAAAAAATGTCCAACTGGTATTCGTTTATCCAGATGATGTCACAGTTGAAAGAAATGGAGAAAAAATAAAATCCTTTAATATTACTTTAGAGCCAAATGGGGCAACTTCAGGCAGGAAAGAGTTTTCAGTTTACGGCGACTATATAGAGGGCCAACCTTCAACTCCATGGGACATTGTTGTCCAGATGTACAGTGATGGGGAGCTAATAAAAGAATGCAAACAAACAATAACAATTATGCCAAAAACACAGTAAGAAGTTACATCCACTTTACTTCAACTTCGTCGGTTCTCCATCTTGAAATTGGCTTCAATTCCTTGATTCTTTCCCCAGACTTGTATGCAAGTATGCCGGCCCATGCAATCATGGCACCATTGTCACCAGAATATTCCATAGGAACCGCATAGAATTTTGCTTCTCTCTCCCTGCACATAGTGTTCAGCATTTCTATTAGCCTCTTGTTTGCCGCAACTCCACCTGTCAGAAGAGCTTCTTTTTTTCCGGTGTGTGCCATCGCCCTCTCGGTAACCTCAACAAGCATTGCAAAGCAGGTTTCCTGCAACGAAAAACAAACATCCTCTATTTTTTCCCCGTTTTTGAAGAGTTTTTCAGCTGCCGTAATTATTCCTGAAAAGGACAAGTCCATTCCCTTAACAACATAAGGCAGCTCTATGTATTTTCCTTTTTTTGCAAGCTTCTCTATCTCAGGACCTCCGGGATACGGAATTCCAACTTTTCTTGCAAATGTGTCCAGAGCATTTCCTATTGCTATGTCCTCTGTCTCCCCAAAAACTCTATATCTACCTCCAGAGAGGGCAATAATTTGTGTGTTTCCGCCTGAAACATAAATAACCACAGGGTCTTTTGCGCCCGTGGTCAGTTTTCCTATTTCTATGTGCCCTATTGGATGATTAACACCTATGAGTGGTATCTTATTTTCCTCAGATATTTTTTTGGCAAACTCCAGTCCGGTCCATAAACATGGCGGCAATCCAGGGCCCTGGCTGAATGAAACTAAATCAATTTCTTTTAAGCTTAGTCCAGACTCCTTGAGAACATTCTCAAGGATTTTATCCTTGACTTCTTCATGATGCTGCTTGGCTTCTTGGGGAATTATACCCGAACCTTTCTTAGGTTTGTATACATCTTTAACATTTGAAAAAATCTCTCCATTATCAGAAACAATACCAATCCCAAAAGTATGCGCTGTTGATTCGATTCCTAAACAAATCATAGAATAATAAAGAACAACTGTTTTATTTATTATTTTGTATTATTTCGCTGTAGCCGCACTTGCCGCATGTTTTCCTGTTTTTGTGAATTGCCAAAAATGTTCCGCTGCCACACCTTGGGCAATGTTCTCCCTTTCTTTTGACCTGAGAACCGGAAACCTCATATTTTTTCCATATTTGCACCTTCTTATGTTTTGACTTGCTTTTTGGCCTTTTTCCTTTCTTCTCACCTGCGGATTTCTTTTTTCCCATTACTTTTCACCTTCTTTTTTCTCTTCAGCTTTCTTTTCTGTTTTTTCCTCAACCTTTTTTTCTTCCTTTTTCCCTTCCTCTGTTGCTTCCTCTTTCTTTTCTTCCTTTTTGGGCTCTTCTGCACTTTCTTCTTTTTTCTCTACCTTTTCCTCGGCTTTCTTTTCCTCTATTATTGGAACTTCTTTCTCTTTCCACACATAAGCAAGAATCCTTGATTGGGTGTTTCCAACTCCGGAAATTATTCTCTTGACTTCTATGTGTTTTGGCTTTATTTTTTTCTCCTTTGCCAAATATGCCTGAACAGAAGCTTTTGAAGGAGTAGACATTCCATTATGCTCTATAATGCCAATTATCTCATTCCTCTTAAGAAGAGGATTCTCCCTTATCTCAATTATATTTATTTTCATTGAACTTCACCTATATCCTCAATGAAAAGTTCAAAATCTCTTTTTTGATCTTGAGATTTTGTTTGACTTTCAAAACATATCACCAACTTTTGTTTTGAGAGGTTGGAACGGAGTTCCTTTGATTTTCATTGAACTTCACCTATTAATCGATATAGCATATTTTCCAGGAACAGTTATATTCATAGCTCTTGCTATTTCGCTGTCCGGATCTATAACGATAACTATACCCTGCCAGTTTCTTGTAAGCTTTGATGTCTTGCACGCCGGGCACACCTCGCCCATAACAAATCTTTTGCACTCAGAACACACCTTTTCCCTAACCATAAAATCACTTCTTCTTTTTAACTTCCTTTTTCCCTTCTTTTTTCTTCTTTGGAGTTTTTTTCTTTTCTGCTTCAGTCATCCAGTGCAAAGCACCCAATCCGGGCTGCCTCATTGTCAATCCAACTTTGTTCTCTTTCGTAAAAGATATGGAGATTATTCTTGCCCTGACAGTATCCCCTTCCTTGAGTATTTTCTTGCTGTCCCTTCCAACAAGGACAGAATTCTTTTTGTCATAACTTACATAATCGTCCATTATCTGTGAAATATGCGTCATTGCATCAATGGGACCTATCCTTATGAAAGCGCCAAATTCTGTTATGTCAACAACTTCCCCTATTGTAACCTCATGCTCCTCTGGGTAGTATATCAACAGCTTGAATTTCGCCGGAAAGAAAACTGCGCCATCCCCTGGTATAATCTCGCCTTCGCCAATTTCCTCAATGCTCTCCAGGTTAAGCACTATGCCCAAATCAGTATTGAAAACGCCTTCATACCTCTCCTGGACACTTTCCGATATGGCAACCTCTAAATCTTTTTCAAGCTTTTCGGGAGGCACCCTCACCGAATCCTCAACTTCTACGATTTTATACATTATATCCCCATTGCTAAATACTTTTTGTTTCTCAAATATATTACTTTGACTCCTATCTTTTTTAATTTTCTCTTAAGCTCCTTGTCAAGAGTTGCTACAGCACACTCTTCGGATTTTCTGAGAAATTTTTCAGAAAGGCTAACTATTGCCTTGTCAGCTGTATTTTCTTTAGTTTTTGTTACTTTTATACTTTTCGCTTCCAAAAATTTGAGCCCAAACCTGGCTGCCCTTGCATCTCTGCTGTTGCCCATGGAAAGTTTTTTCAATTCTCTGACAACTGGCTCGATTGTAACCAGCTCGTATTTTTCATCTATCAGCCTGTCAAACTCCTCAAATATGTCTACCTTGAACTTCTCTGGAACCAAAAAGATGTTCGTATCCAAAATAATTTTCATAAGAAGAATTAGTCTTCTGTTTATTAAAATGCTTCATTTAAGAATTAAAATACAAATCTAAAAGTATTTAAAACTTTATTTAAAAAGTATAACTCATGGGAAATAAACAATTAGATACATATCTATTTGCTCTCGTGAAAACTGGATATAAATACCTGAAGAACGAAGAAAAGCATATAGAGCCTGAGAATATAGCAATCCACGAATATATTGAATTGAGGGTCTATTTTATTGATAAATTGAAAAAAAGAGGAATCATAAAGGAATCTGAAGATTATATTTCAAATGTGGAAAATCTTCCAGAAAAAATCAACGATTATGCTTATAAAAACAAATTACCTGGAATTGATGTTTCTAAATTTGAAAAGGAAGAAACTTTAATATTAAAAGAGAAAAAAATGAACTGGAGTGACCTAATAGAATTTGATAATAAACTCGAAAAAAAATACAGAAAAATGTTTGATTTTAGTGGTATAAATGGAGATTTTGGAATGTGGCGGGCATTTGGAGTTTCTTCAGAAATTGATGGTTTGGAACTAAAAGAAAAACTAATCGAAGAGTTAAAAACTTTGTAAATTTCACTGTCAATGTTTTCTGGCCATTATAATAATTTTTATATAAAATTCAAAAATTCTTGTAAAAGAAAATTGCGTACTTCTGCACGCCCAAACCCGAATATTGTCTTTTTTTCTCCGTTATAATTTTTCTTGTAATACTATATTTCATTTTTAGAAGTGCTTAAGTAGGTTTTTGACATCCTTTTAAAGAGGTGATATGTATGAATACTTATGTCTTTGTGGATGGTTTTGGTAAATTTGGTAGTCAAACTTTTTCCTCTCTTGTAAGGGCAATAGAGGATATGGCAACCGATGGAAAGAATATACAACTATATGGAATTCAAGACCCATCTAAAGAAGCTAGAAAAAATGCAGAAAAAAAGGCAAAAGAACTGGGCGTATCACCAAAGATTTATGATACAGATGAAAAAATGAATGAAGATATTTCAATGCTTCAAAAAAATGGTCATGCTATTTGGGTTTATAATGTATCTCCGTCACAAAATCATTTTAGAAGTAATGAACATTATACAAAAAAACACGTAAGAGTATTATCAGAAAAACCTCTTGTTCTAACAATAGAAGAAAAAGAAAAATTGATGAGAACATGGGATACGTATAGAACACAAATAGACCATGCAAAGGTCGAAACTGAAAACCCAGCATTTATAGGCGCCAAACTTCTTTTAGACGAATATAAAATACATGTTGAAGACATAAAGCTGCTAAGAGCAAACAGTATAGGAATTCTGAAGGCGGTTTCCAATTCAATGAAGGAAGAAAAAAGGATTGGAGTAGAGGGTGGCTCTAGATTAGATAAAGATCACGACAGAGCTTATATCACTCTTCTTTTGAAAGATTATATTAAAGGTATAAACATTGAAAAATCTGAAATTGAGGTTTTCAATCCATATGATTTAAAATCTGAATCATTTTTGGATGTATGGGGCAAAGAAACAAAGAAAATTGATACAAATACTGCCGATGGTTCATTAACATCTGAAGAAAAAATAATCACAAAAAACGGCAACATTAGTTTAGAAGTTTATACAGGTTGGTTGGGTGTAAAAGATGAACATATGAAAACAATAAAGAAAATTAAAAACGAGACAAAAAAAATTGGTATACCACTTCTACCATACGCTTCAAATACAAATATTGTAGATATAGGAGAAGATAAAGTTCAGTTTGATTATGAAGAAATAAGAATGTTTCATCTAAGTGGATATGAAGATGGAGGAAGAAGTGTAGAAATAATAGGAAACATGATTCCACCAAGAAACAATTGGGATGTACCCGGAAGTGCTAATTTCTTAATGTCTATATGGGATGAAGAGGTGACAATTAACTTAATTAGTGAAGAAAATAGAATAAAAGCCCTTACAGATGATGTAAAGAAAGTAGAAAAAATGAGTGGCGACCAAATGACAAGATTATTTAAAAAATCTATTCTGGGAACTTATCCAATAACTGGGGAATTAGCATTCAGAGATATAGGATTGACTCTAGAAAGCAAGAATAAAGGAATTGAAAAAGCGATTCAAGAATCATCTTTTGAAAAGGAACTTAAGAAAGCTGAAAAATGGATAAGAAAGAAAGTAAAGATTATGTGATTAAAATGCCGAAAGCAATATTTATAGACCCACACGGAGACGACCCTATAATAGCCGTTGGTGGAACTCAGATTCAATTACTGGACAGTGGATGGGAAATAAAACAAATTCAAATGACAGACGGAAGGCATGGTAGTAATATAATGGACCCCGAGACAACCAAAATAGTTAGAGAAAAAGAGGGCAAAAAGGTTAGGGAACACCTTGGCATAAAAGACTTTTATAATTTTGGTGTTGAAGATGGTAAGCTGGATTCTTTAGACCCTGAAAAGAGGGGGGAAGTTATAGAAGAGTTGAAAAGACAAATAGAAGATTACAAAGCGGATGTAGTTTTTATTCCAGGAAGGGCCGAAGGCCATCCCGACCACAAGGCAACTTATAAAATATGCCATAAAGCAATTGAAATGTCAGAAAATAAGCCATTGGAAGTTCATTATTTAGTGTGGTTGTTTCCATTTCACAGACATGACCCAGGTAAGTTAGAAAAAGTCTTAAAAGTAAACATAGATGGAGAATTTAATAAAAAAATAGAAGCCATAAGAATGAATGAGTCGCAGGAGCGAGAAGGCAGGTATTCAGAAATAGTAAAACATATTAACGGTTATTTCTCTTTGATATATTCTGCTTATAGGGATTTGGAGGAAAAAACATGCGAGATAATTGCTCTCCCAAAAATAAATGAAAAATATGATACTTTTGTTAAAGGTCTCAGGAGCTGGGATGATGTTACAGAAGTGTTCCATGGTAGAAAAGAGGAGAAAATTAAGGCATAAGGTGATTGTTTATGAATGAAAAGGTATCTGAAAGAAAATTTGATGAAGAGTATTTCAATACAAATGAGTTTTTTAAGAAAGATCCATGGGGATTTGGGAGGTCTCCATATGAATTAAACAAATATAAAAGACAAATCGATTTGATAAAAGCATTGATATCTCCAAAACCTGAAGTGGAAAATATTCTGGAGGTGGGATGTGCGGAGGGTATTTTTACAGAAATGCTACTTAAAGAATTTCCAAATTCAAAGATTACCGGCATAGAGTTTTCTAAAAATGCCTTTAAAAGAGCTAAAAAAAGACTTGAATCATATGGCGAAAGAGTAGAACTAATTCAAGGTGACATAGTTGAAAAGGCCAAAGAATTGCCAGAAATGAATTTCGATATAGCTACAATGAGTGAAGTGATACTTTATATAGGAAACGATTTTAGTTTTACGACAATAAATGATAGTGTTTTTTATCCTGTGGCAAAATCACTCGAACTCGGAGGAGGTTTAGTTATAGCACAAATAGTTGAACAAAAGGGGTATCCAGAAGGACCATTAACCAAAAAACCAATCATACATTCATACAAAACTATGCTTGCTGAACAGCATATTCTAAAAAAGGTTTATGATGAATCATTTTTGGAATATAAAGACGAAGAAAATCAGGTTTTCAACTATGAAATTTGGGGTTTCAGAAGAGTTGATGAAAAGAAAGAGCCACACTGGAGATGGAGAAAAGTATGAGGGGTATTGACTTAATTGTTGAAACAATGAGAAAGGCTGGTAGACTTGCAGCCAATGTAGTTTTGGAAGAGTACAGAAATGGTACACCCTTCTTCCACATAGAGACATCGCAGACAAAAAATAGATACTTGAAACTATAGACATGGAATCTCTACAAGAAATATATAATTACGGGGTGGTTTGATGACAAAATTATCCGAAGATAATCTACTACATTAGCTTGAAGACTTTATCAATTTCCTTTATATTCTTTATCCAGTAGTCTGGTTTTCCTTCTTTTTTCTCGTTGAGTAGGACTGTTTTCATCCCGATTTTTTTGGCTAATTCCAAATCCCTTTCCCAAGAATCGCCAACAAAAACAATTTCTTTGGGTTTAACGCCATCCAATTTTTTTAGTATAATTTCATAATACCTCTCAGATGGCTTGAGCTCGCCTGTATCGTCGGGAGAAATCAAAAATCTAAAATATTCTCTCCAGTCATCAAAAACCTTGTTTAATTTTTTTATTAGGCTTTTCCTATATTCATTGCTCGCAACTCCAAGAATGTATTTATCCTTTAAATTTTTTATTAACTCCTTCGTTCCATCTTCAAACTGAAGTCTTTCTGTTATATTTTTCCAAAATATTTGCAATGCCTCATTCGTTAATTTTTCTGCTTCTTTTTCTTCTATTCCTAAATCAACAAGAAGTTTTTTTGTGCTGTATTCCCTGCTCCTCATGCGAGCATCATTTATTCCATCGTCTAACACATCCTTTACTATCTTCCACCATTTTTCACTGAGCTTACTTGCATCTATTCCCGTCTTTTTCTCTAAAAAAAGAAATTTTTCCCTGTATGCGCTTTCTCTCTCAGGACTTTTATACAAGGTATTGTCTGCATCAAATATTATTGCCTTCATTCAGAATCACTTTTTCTTCTTTTTAACTTCTTGAAATTTGGTGTAGAGCAACGTGTTTGACTCCAAATTTTCCATAACCACTGTATTTGGCCCTATTGTACAGTTGGACCCCACCAAAACACCTGGCATAAATCTAACCGAAATACCGGTTCTTGTGTTGTTACCCATAATTACACCAAGCGATTTTCTTCCTGTTTCAACTCTCTTTCCCTTGACAACTGAATTGACTATTCCACGGTCAATTCTTACATCTGCTGTTATTGTTCCTGCACCCACCCTGCAGTCTTCCCCGATTATAGAATCTCCAAAGAATCCTGAGTGAGTGTGAGTACCTCTTTGAACTATTGTTCTTGTAACCTCCGCCCCCATTCCTATCATGACATCATCTTCCAGGTTTGTGTAATCCCTTATGAGGGTGTTGTTTCCTATTATCACGTTGTTGCCGATATAGCATGGCCCATTTATTGTTGCGCCTCTGAAAATCCTTGTGTTTTCACCTATGTATACGTCTCCATTTATGACAACGGATGGGTCTATTTTGGCAGAATCTGCTATGAAAGAACCCATATTTTTCATAAGTCTTTTAACTACATCAAGCATATGCCATGGGTATTTCAGAGATACAGTATCCTTTTCTGTTACAAATACAGGTACGTCGTTTTTCTTCATATAAAGGTCCAATGCCTCTTCATAATTGTAATGGTGTTGAGGCACTTTGTCCAAGTAGTCAAAGAATTCAGGATGTAGAAGATACATGGACACGGCTTTTATATTTGATGGCTCTTTACCTCTCTCAGGCTTTTCTATTATTCCTTTTGCAAAATTATTTTTTACATTCAAAATACCATATATCCACGGTGTATCAGTTTCTCTTCCCAAAAGTGTTATCGGTGCACTATTCTCTTTCGATGTATTCATCATTGGAGTTATGAATTCCGATGCATCTACATGGTGTGCCCCCAAAACAAAAAACTGCCTTTTTAAAAGATTCCTTGCCTGGGAAAGAGCATTACCCATTCCCTTTGGCTCTTTCTGAACAACAAACTTTACATCCGGGTCATTAATAACCTTCTCTATTTCTCTCCCGGGCCCCTGAATAATTATTATATCCTTTATCCCAGCAGATTTTATGCTATCTATGGTATGCTGTATTAACGGTTTCCCCATGATATTGTTCAAAGACTTATGCCTCCCCTCTGAAAGAGGCCAGAATCTTGAAGATTCCCCTGCAGCAAGTATCACAGCCTGTGTCATTCAACCACCCCCATAATTTCTTCCAAAGCTTTTTGAGACTCCTTCTCGTCTTTGCTTTCAACCACAGCCCTGATTACATTTGATGTTCCTGAAGGCCTTATCAGAGCATTGGCGTTACCAATCTTGAATTTAACTCCATCCAAATCAGAAATAATCTCATACTTCTGCTTTATTTTTTTCCCTATAAGATTCATTTTGTTTATTTTTTCTTCTTGGCTTTCAAGCTTGATTTTGTGTTTCTTCACGAAATAAGTTGGAAATTTACTCCTTATTTCATTTAGGTTCTGTAAGTAAGCAAGAATCAAGCTTCCAAAAGTTCCAGAGTTATACCAGCAGAATTTGGGAAAAGCATAGTGGCCATTTGGCTCTCCACAAAACTCTGCCCCTATTTCTATTGCTTTTTTTGAAACAAAAATATCCCCTACTCTGGTATAGACAATATTTGAGCCAGAAACCTCATTGAGCATATGCGATGTATCCAATGAAGCAGAAATGTTGCTTGGTTTTATAACACTGGCAAAAATGGCAAACATCTCGTCTCCAGATATCCATCCGTTCCTATCAAAAGCAAAAATTCTGTCTGCATCCGGGTCAGTGCCAACTACCAAATCCGCATTTTCTTTTTTCATCAGCCCAAAAAGATATAGCCTGGTTTCCTCCTCTGGTTCAGGATCCAAATTACAATCAGGTGTAGTACTGCAATTAACTTCAATTACACTTGCACCCAATTTCTTTAATAGTTTTGGCAAATGTAAAGAAGCTCCACCATTTGCACAGTCAACAATGATCTTTTTTCCATTGAGAGATTTTATTTCTCCCATGTATTCTTTTAGGGCATTCAATGCTGCTTCCTCATAAATCCTTGAAAATTCTTCAAATTTATCCGACAATTGACCGGCTTCTTCAGATGTTTTAAATTTTTCATCAAGAAATATCTCTTTTATTTTTGCCATTTCCTCATTGCTGAATCCGTTCCCCTTTTGGTAGAAAAATTTGAAGCCATTCATCTCCCAGGGATTATGAGAAGCTGTGATTATTATTGAAAAATCTGCTTTGTAATAACTGCCGGCAAGGGCAACCTTATCAGATGTGCTAATTCCAATGTCAATAACACTCACACCCGTAGATAAAATACCTCTTATGAGAGCTTTTTTCAAGGATGGAGAACTTTTTCTGGTATCACACCCAACAACTATTAATTTTTTTCCATATGTCCCTGCAGTTTTTCCTAACTTTTCCGAAAAATTTTCATCAAGCTCTTCCGGATAATAACCTCTTATATCATATCTCATGAATACTTTCGGTACCATTTTAACACCCCTATTTTACAACAACGCTTTTAGCTAAATTCCTTGGCTTGTCCGGATCATATCCTCTTAAAACAGCCAACTGATATCCAAGAATTTGCATTGGAATAACATGAGTAATTGGGTCTGCTACATCAACCTCTGGAACCCTTATCCAATAATCAAAAACCTCATTGTTTTCGGGTCCCACACCAATTATATAACCACCACGGCTCTTTATTTCAATGGCATTGGAAATTATGTCCTTCTCTGTATCCTTTGAAACAAAAACTATCGTTGGCGTATCATTTTCTATTAAGGCAATGGAGCCATGCTTTAAATCCCCGCCAGCAAAACCCTCTGTGTGTATGTACGATACCTCTTTGAGCTTCAGGGCAGCCTCCAAAGCAGTGGGGTACATGAGCCCCCTGCCTATCGTAAATATGTGCTTTTTGTTTTTCAGTATTTCAGCGAGCTTCTTCAAATGTTTCCTTGTACTCAATGCAGTTAAATTGTAAACAAGGCTATGAAGATTTTTTAGTTTATTTTTTCCCTCCTCTAAATTATCAGCAACACCATAAGCCAAGAGCAAGAGCAACGCAACCTGGGATGTGTATGCCTTTGTTGAAACAACACATATTTCAGGACCATTTTTTATATAAAGCGACTTATCGGATTCCCTGTCAAGAGAAGACCCTTTGACATTTAAAATTGAAAATACTTTTCCGCCTGCCTTCTTTGCAGCCCTCACTGCCTCCAGAGTGTCTGCAGTTTCACCAGACTGGGAAACAGCAATAACCAGACTGTTTTCATTTAATAAATGCTTGAAATTGGAAAATTCAGAACCAGAAAAAGCATGAATGTATTTGTTGGAAATTTTTGAAAACAAATAACTTCCCAAGAGACAAGCATAATATGCAGTCCCACACCCAACAAAAAAAACATCTCTGGCATTTCTTATATCGCTGACAATTTCTTTTATCTTCTCTTCATCCTGCTCAATCGCTTTCTGAATCGTTTCCGCCTGCTCCATTATCTCCTTGAGCATATAATGGTCAAATTCACCCTTTTCTGCCTGCTCGACACGCCAATCCACGCTTGATATTTCCTTTTTTACTTCTTTGCCTTTATCTATGTTGAAAATCTTTATGCTTCCATTCAATACAGCCATGTCACCATCAGACATGTATATAACATTTTTTGTATGGTCAAGAAATGCGGGTATGTCCGAAGCTGGAAAGTACTCCCCATCGCCAACACCAATAACAAGCGGTGCTTTCCTTCTTGCAGCAATCATCTTTTTTTCATTTTTGTTGAATATTAACAAGGCATACTGCCCTTCAAGCTTTTTCAAGGCTGATTTTGTTGCCTCCACGAAATCCTTGCCGCTTTTCATTTCTTCTCCTATGAGATGCGCTATTATCTCCGTGTCCGTCTCTGATTTTAAATTATGACCCACCAGAGATTTTCTAAGTTCCTGGTAGTTCTCTATTATTCCATTGTGGACTAAAACTATGTCACCAGAACAGCCTGTATGGGGATGTGCATTTTCCTTGGTTACACCGCCATGTGTTGCCCATCTCGTATGGCCAATGCCAATAGAACCGGGTAAATCTGTTAAGTTGAGTTTTTTATGTATCTCATCAATTTTTCCAGCATCTTTCTTTAGGTGTATTTTCCCATTATGGAACGTGGCTATTCCAGCAGAATCATAACCCCTGTATTCAAGATTCTTCAGCCCCTGAAATATTATGGGAGCTGCCTGCTTATTTCCAACATAACCTATTATTCCACACATCTCTAATCAAAGACAATTTTCTCATGGGGTATATAAAAAGCCCCCTAACAAAAAATTGATAATTTCTAAAAATTCAAATTTTAACACCTAAAGCACCTGAAAATTAAAAATTCGCCGTTTTTAAGTGTTTCAGCTTTTGTAACCATTTAACAGTTGCAAGAAAAAGTTTTTTGTATATAAAAAAGTCATTATTAAAAAAATTATAATAATTTTTTCATAATATACTCCCTGGTTTTTTCTGCCTCTTTTTCCGGATTTATTGGATTCTCAAGGGATTTATCTCTTGCCTCGAACAAAAACATGGAAAACGAATCTATTCTTTCTCTATCTATAAAGAACTTTTCTTTTCCTGCAGCGGTGTATACTGCATTTCTTAAAACAATGTATAACTGGTCATTCTTTTCTAAAGTAATCTCCTTCCATTTATCGCCCTTCAAAAAAAACTGAAAGTGCTTCATGTCGCCATACATTTCTATCGGCTTTCCATCTTTTTCTCCTTTTATTACAAAAATTCTTAGCTCCTCATCAAGGAATTTCTTGCCATTTATTTCAGTTTCCTTGGAAAACTTAATTTTTTTGCCTGTATTTTTTTCAATTTCCCTTACAATATCCAAATCTGGCACTCCAAGCCACCCCGTATGTATCCCTATAGGATCCTTTCCAGCCAGCCCATTGATGTTGGACTGCGCCGTAGCTGGATTTTTACCACCAAAAATTTTAAGCCTTATGTCAACAAGTTTGGGGTTCTCTATAGAATTTATCATAAAAAAATCTACTTTTGAATCAGTAAGCTTCATATTAGTGGAATCAAAAAAATCAAGGAGATAAATCTCGTGGATAGCTTTGTCTAAAATATCACCGCCCTGGACACCATACCTGTGATCTCCATGAAGTATTTTCTTCAAACCAATTGAGTTATACCTGAAAGTTTCCACGGATAAAACGTTTATTCTCTCCTCTTTCAAAAATCTTTTTGCAAACAGAACCGCAGGATTAAAATATTCAATGGCATCAAAGCCCCAATTTCCATCCTGTTTTTCCACCATTTCTTCATCTTCCTTTGTAAGATAAGGTGGTTTTTCGGCAAGATGAAAGAATTTATATTCTATGCTCTTTAGAACGTGTGACGTATGAAGCTCTCCTGGACTGGCGTCATATATCAAAACATTGCTCATTCCTGATGCATGATTGTACATATCCTGTGTGTATGAAAATATTTTTGTTTTTAACTTTTCCTTTTCCATTATTTTCTCCAAATCTGCCCTGGCTTTTGGGTCTATATCGCAAATCCCTTCCAGTATTAGGTTAACATCTCTTAACTCCTTTGAAAGCTGTACAAACTTCTTAAAGGCAATCTTACCCCATTTTCCATAACCTATCTGAAAGACATGAACAACTGGCTTTAATGAACTCATAATTTGAATTAATGCAGGAGAAATATATATATAATTTCAATTACAAAAACCTTTTAACCATTATTCTCACCATATATTTCTGAGATTATCACATCCATAGCCAAATCATGAAAAGGTTTATACTTCTCCATAGCATTTACAAAATCTTCTAATAATTTTCCCTCTGACCAAAACTTTACACTTTTTTTCAGTGCATTATACCTTTTTTTGTAAGCTTCGATCTCCATCTCTCTTGATTCCTTTAGATAGTTTTTGAGATCTTCCGAGTTTGAAAATCTTCCTTTCACTACTTCGGAAAATTCCTTTTCTATAATTTCTGGATCATGCTTTCCGTACCCATACTTAGATTCTACCATTTCCGCAGTTTCTTCAATCAGATCGTCCATTAATTTAGTTTTCTTTAAAACACAATCTTTTGTTTCTTCAAATACCTTGGCAATGTCTTCTTTACCAGCCAGATTTAATGTTCTACACGACGTTTCTACATTAAATTCTTGACATTCATAATTCGTGTTCCCGAAAAAACTGTCTTCCAAAAACTCACCAATTAAAGCTTTTCGTTTCTCCGGATCCTTTAACGATTTGTATATCTTTAATTTTCTAGCAACAAGGTGTAGGGGAACAGGGTATAGAGGTCGGCTTCCAAGCTCTATATCCAAATGACTAATTTCCAGAGGTTTTTCAAAGTAGTATAGAGATTCCAAAAGTTCTCCACCAGAATCACGAATTTCCGGATATTTTTCAAATGCTTCATTAAGTTCATTTGTATAATACTCTAACAAAGCTTCTCTTACGTCCGAACTATAATACGAACCATCATACATCTATATCACCACCAACTCTTTAATTTTAAATGAGAAACTATTTAAACTTTATTAATAATTGTTAAATACCATTACAAAAATATTTATATACTTTATGGTGTATAATAATAAGTGATAATCATGGAAAAGAAAAACCTTTTGTTCAAGGGAAGTGATGGAAAATATTATTCTAAAAATATAGTGATATTTGACCATCCCAAAAAGCTGGCTCCGGCATCAAGTGATATGGCATGGAGAATCTTACAGTCGCTGAATGAAAAGCCGACATATCCAAATGAACTTGCAAAAAAATTAAAAATTCATGAGCAGAAGATATATTACCATATAAACAAGATGATGAATTCTGGACTGATAGAAGTTGTAAGGGAAGAGGGCAGGCATGGTGCAACCTGTAAGTTCTTTGCACCAACGGCAAAGGCATTCGGATTTGAATTTCCTGACGGAGAAACTGAAGTTAAGACAACAAATAAGGACATAAATCCACATTTAAAGGATTTTTTTTATGAATTCATAAAAAATGGCATTTTTGACGGCTCAATAGTCGTTGGCTCCCCAATTCCGCATGGGCCGTACCTGACAGCAGCAAGAGATGGCCATTTTTCAACCCAGTTGGGAATCTTTCTCGGCAGCTTTTGCTCATTGAAAAACAGGTTTGTCATAAAACTGGATACAGAAGTAAAGGCTGAAAATGCCCAGAACAGGAACATGATACTCATAGGCGGTCCAATAACAAACATGATATTTTCAGAATTGAACGAAAGATTAAAGGTAAATTTCAAGTGGAACAGGTCGTGGATAATAAGCTCAGGAGAAAACGAATATATAGGGGAACTCGACGGCGTCATAGCAAAAATAACAAACCCGTGGGATGAGACAAAGAAAATAGTTATATTTGCAGGGGCACATGCAGAAGGTACAAAAACGTGTATTTTGGCTCTAACGCAGCACTACGAAAAAATATTGAAAGACTATAATAAAAACAAGGATTTTTACAAAATTATAAGGGGTTTGGATAAAGACGGAGATGGAAAAGTAGACGATATAGAAATTTTAGAGTGATTTAATAATACCATATCCAATTAATCTCCATCTACCACCAATCTGGCGGAATAATGCTACTTTATCACCAATTTCAGCGCAAATAGGTGTTTTTAACTTTATCTCTATTTCTTTGGTTCTTCCGGATGTCACCAAACCAACGGTTCTCCCTGTCCCAGACGTTATCATTAGGGCTTCATTCGTGTTTATTCCTGAAACTTCATATTTCTCCTTTTCCCCTATAACATTTTCAAACAAATTCACATCCAAAAGCAGTTTTTCCCAGACAGGGGGAACTTTTCCCTCCAGCCCGGCTAGGTTTCCTGTCAAAAAATCGCTTTTTGTCAAGGAGGGATCCAACCTTGTGCCAACACCAATTAATCCACCAGGGCCAGCTTTTTTAACACTTTTTCCAAACTTATGAAGCGTGGTTATCTCGGTTATAAGTGGTTTAAATTCTCCCTTTATTGAAATTCCGGGCCTTAGTTCAATCTTGTCTCCAACCTTAAATTCTCCCTTTACAAGAGAGCCGCCAACCACTCCCCCAACAATTTTATCTATGGGCGTACCCGGTTTATTGACATCAAAACTTCTTGCCACAAACATTTTTGGCTCTGCTTTTAAATCCCTTTTTGGAGTCGGTATGTTTTCCTCAATCGCCTCTATGAGAGCATCTATATTCACCCTCTGTATGGCAGATATTGGTATTATCGGCGCATTTTCGGCAACAGTTCCCTTGACAAACTCTTTTATTTGTTTGTAGTTTTCCAGAACTTCTTCTTCCGTAACCAAATCTATCTTGTTCTGGACTATAATTATGTTTTTTATTCCCACTATGTTCAGCGCCATGAGATGCTCTGCGGTTTGGGGTTGTGGACATTCCTCATTTGCTGATATTATAAGCAATGCCCCGTCTATAAGTGCAGCACCAGAAAGCACGGTAGCCATCAAAGCGTTGTGTCCTGGAGCATCCACAAATGATATTATTCTTTGTGGTTCTGTATCACCAAAACATGTTGGGCACTTTGAACTTGTTGAGTAGCAGTTCGGCTTCTTACATTTTGGGCATTTATAAACAGTTATGTCAGCATAACCAAGCCTTATTGTTATGCCCCTTTTCATTTCTTCGCTGTGAACATCGGCCCACTTTCCGGTCAGTGCCTCAACTATAGTGGTCTTGCCGTGGTCCACATGCCCAAATAATCCTATATTAACCCCTTCCAGCTCTTTTGTAGTTTTCTTAGATTTAGGCATAACTATCACTTTATTTAATAAATTTTTTTAATATTTAAAAGAATTAAAAATTATTCCTTTCCTGTCTTTTCCTTTGTTTTCTCATCTTCCTTTGGCTTTTTCTCTTCTTTAGGCTCTTCCTTTTTATCTCCCTTTTCTTCTTCTTTTTCCTCAGCTTTTTTCGCTTCCTCAACCTTTTCTTCTTGTTTTTTCTCTTCTTTTTTAGGCTCTTCCTTCTTCTCCTTCTCAACACTCTCGTTCTTTGGTTCTACTTTTTCTGGTTCTTTTTTTGTTTCTTCCTTCGCTTCTTCCTCTTTTTTCACGCCAAGTATATCCTCTATCTTCTTTGCATCTTTCTTCTTTTCAACAACTTTAACGTTAACCTGAACTATGTCTTCGCCTATTCTGTTGCCCCGCACGGTTTTCCTTTTCTTAACTCCTTTTTTCTTGGATTTGTATCCAACACCGCCTGTCAAGAGAGCTTTTCTTCTTATCATTCCGTCAAGGTCTCTTCTCATTGGAAACCCTTCCTTGTCGCTGCCACCAGTCAACTGAAGCTTATAACCAGTTAGTCCTACTAATGAGCCGTCAAAATCCTGGCCAATACGCATACCTATGAATGTTGGCACATCTTTTTCTATCTGATAGGCTTTTCCGTTTTTATCTGATATAACTATCTTGAACATCCAATCCACCAATTTATCTAGGTTATTCATTTAATTAATAAAAATATATATTTAAAGATTTTATTCTAAAACCTTATCTCAAATCAAAGGTTGAAATTGTTTTCCTGCCTGAATCTTTCTTCATATTACGTTATTCATATATGACTACCTTTAGATAACAATTAACTTTATATAATAGTTTAACCAATATATTTACTATTAAAAGGTGACAACTTATGGGAGAAATATATCCAACAGGAAAAATAAATACAAATGATGTATATAGAAATGGTTTGGAACTACCAAAAGACATTTTTGACAGATTTGGTATAAATCCATTGAGTCCATCTCAAGACTAATTTCCCCCACTTTTCTTTTTTTTATTAAACCTTCTAAAAACAGCTTCTTGATGCTTAAAAACACAAAGTTTATATATTTGTTTTGATTTATTATTATAGAGTTGTGATGATATGTGCAGAGCAATTGCTAAATGGAGAGCCAGAAAAAGTCAGATGAAAATAACAATAGAAACACACGATTCAGAAATTGCTAGTAATATAGAAAAAGAAGCCGGCAAGAGAGGAATTGTAAAACCAGTGAAAAAATATGGAGACATTTACAGTATTGAATTGAATGAGAGTGGGTATCTGAACGCTAGAGCAAACATAGATGGATTTGATATTTTTCCGCATCCAGATGAAATGAGAAAAGGAGATGAATACAAAATCAGGCTTGAAGAATACGCAAACAACGAAAAAATAAGGAGAATAGGAATTGGAAATAGCGTTTTAAGAGAAGAACTTAGTGAAAGGGAAATAACCGACATAATGAAAGAATCTAGCATATATCCAAGATTTTAAACTTCCATCTTTTTCTTTTTTATTATATCTTTTATCTCTTCCAATGTATCTATTTCGCTCTTTGACAGCAAATCTCTCATTTCCTCAAGCTTTCTTATATTTTCCTTGCCCATTGCCGTGAACAGCTCGTCGCCCTCCTTTATCTGGCGCCCCACTGTTGCCCCGGAAATGGAAACAGCAAGCTTATCACCATACTTTGCTTCTGAGACATTGGAACCTTCCTTCTGAATTTGCTCTATCTTTCCTATGATCTTATCCCCTTTGACAAGAGAGTATCCGGGCTTTACAACTCCTCCTGTAACTTCAACGCCAACAATTGCAGGATGGGATGCCCTGAAAACATATCCAGGAAGAATTTTCATCTTGCCTGGCCTTATAACTTCATCCAATTTTTCTCTTTTTATGTTGTTTTCTTCCTCTTCTTTCCATTTTTCATAGTCCTCTATAAGCTTGTAAATAACTGGGCTCTGAAATATTTTGACATCTTTTATCTCAAGCGCTTCTGGGAGAACCTGTACATTGAAAGCAAAAACAACCCTTTTCAATGTGTCGGATATGCAGCTCATTTCCATGACATCTGCTCTTGTGACATTTCCTATCTTTGCTTTTTTTATTGGGATGTTGTTGTCTTGAAGAATCTTTATCATTCCTTCAAGGGAGCCAAGTGTATCTGCCTTTATCATAACTCCCTCCGCATCCTTATCAATTTCCACTGACTCCACTTCCTTTTTCAGTTCCTTCTTAAGCTTTTCCACATCTTCCTGTTTCCTGCACGTCCTGAAAGGCGAGCCCGCTACAACATCTTCCAGATTTGGAGCAGATATTTTTATCCCGGCTGCAGCGGAAACTTCATCAACAGTAGAGAACTTCTTTTCAACCCTTATGTCGCCCAATTCTCTTGGTTTCAGTATGGACCTGACATTTGTAACTATTGGGGTTTCTCCGCCTATTATCAAATAATCTCCCTTACTTACGCTTCCGTCATAAAGAATTGCATCTATGGTTGTGCCCATTCCTTTGACTTCCTTGACTTCTAAAACAGTGCCAAAACCATTTTTCTCTTTTATCTCCAACTTTTCACTTAAAAACTGCTGTGAAAGCCCAATCAAAACCATGAGGAGTTCCCCTATGCCCTCGCCGGTTATTCCGGAAACTGGAACTATGGCCACTGTATTCTTAAAATCAGTTACCCTGTCAAACCTTTCCGAGTTGTATCCCCTCTCACCCAAAGCGCCAACCATCTCGTATATTTTCGTGTCCAGCTCTCTTTTTACACTCTCGTTTTGTTTTTTAAAAGATTCCATAAAGGATTTTGTCTCTTGCCTTGCCCAGCCATTTATTCTATCTATCTTGTTTGCTGCAACAACAAATGGCGTCTTAAATTCTTTAAGAAACGTTAGGCTTTCATCGGTCTGTGGCTGAAAATTTTCGTTTATATCAACAACCAAAATAGCCAAATCAGCTATACTTCCGCCCCTTTTTCTAAGAGTTGTAAAAGCAGCGTGGCCGGGAGTATCTATGAAAAGCAGGCCGGGAATTTTTATTTTCTCTTCCTTAATCAAAGAACCGCATATTTTTTTTATAACATCCCCTGAAACTTCGGTGGCCCCTATGTGCTGGGTTATGCCCCCGGCTTCACCTGCAGCCACTGTACTCTTTCTTATGCTATCCAGTATCGTGGTCTTGCCGTGGTCCACATGCCCCAAAACAGATATTATCGGCTGGCGAATCATAAAAACACCTCTAATAGAATTGGTTCATATATTATTTAAAAATTGAATGACTATCCCCTATACAAAAAATGCTTCCAGAAGTATCTGAACCATGCAACGAGAAAGCCGGCAAATATTCCAATGAAAAAACACACAACGGATACTATTATTAAAAGCTGGTTTCCTGTTACAAAATTATGCAAGAAACTGAAAAAATCTGACAATGTTTTCAAAATATATACAAAAGCAAAATAAAATGGATTCATTGTTTCTTACCCTCCTTATAAACCTCATCTTCCAGAATTCTCACAACTTTCCAATGCTTCATGAAATATTTGGCCCATCCCAGCAAAAACCCTATTAAAAATCCTGTAGTAAAGAAGACAGTAGCAAAAACAATAAACCAAAAGCTTGTTTCTATAACACTTAACAACTGGCTTTCTATAATCATCTAATAATATTATAATTCTACTTATAAAAAAAGTTTACTTGTTTTCAAAGTTTTTTATTGCTTCCATTATTTTTGAAAGCATAATCTCTAATGGCATATCTATATAACCTTCGGGTATCTCATCCTTAGTGAATCCTATTTCAATTAGAATACCTCTGTTTTTGTAGTAATCTATTAAAGGCCCTACTCTCTTTTCATATTCTTCAAATCTTTTTTTAATTGTTTCTGGCTTGTCGTCTTCTCTCTGATACAGCTCTCCGCCACATTTGTCGCATATTCCATCAACCTTTGGTTTTAGAGTTCTTATGTTGTATATTGCCCCACACTTTTTGCAAACCCTTCTTGTTGACAGCCTCTCAATAATTATGTCCTCTGAAACAGAAAGATTGATGGCGATATCTATTTTAGCAATTTTGTCAATTGCCTCTGCCTGCTCCCTGTTGTACGGCGAATCAAGTACAAACCCATCTTTACAGTCTGGTTGGGAAATTCTCTCTATTATGGCTTTTGTGGAAATTTCATTTGGTATTGGTTTTCCTTCATTGTAATATTTTTCTGCCTCTATTCCCACTGGAGTTTTCTCTGCTATGGCTTTTCTTATTATATCCCCGGTTCCTATGTGAGGTATCCCGAGCTTTGGTGCAACTCTTGAAGCATAAGTACCCTTTCCAGAACCAGGCGGACCCAAAAACACTAACCTCATTCTTCCTTACCTCTCAACTTTCTGCTCACCCTTGTCCACTTTCTCTTTCTTGGGTCTCTCTTCATCATGAAATTTTTTTCGCATTTTGAAGAGCAAAAGCTGTATATCGTTCCATCTTTCTTAACGAAAAGCCTTGCCCTTCCTTCTAAAATATCCCCACCACAATAAGAACATTTCATATTTATTACCTGCCGAATTTTCCAGAGCTTTCCATTTCAGTCTCTCTTAACATTAGAACATCACCTTCCCTCACGGGACCCATGACATTCCTTTGAAGAATTTTTCCTTTATCCCTTCCATCAAGAACTCTACATCTGACTACGGATACTCCCTTTACCCCGCTTCTGCCCAAAATCTTGACGATTTCTGCTGGAACGGCATCACTAGCTTTTTCAGTTTCCTTTGGCATAAACTACACCCATTTATTTTTTGGATTCAGAAGACTCTTTCTTGGATGCTTCCTTTGATTCCTTCTTGGATTTTTCTTTTGGTTCTGTTTTCTTGGCCACTTTTTTTGGTTTCTCTACATCCTCTTCCTTTTTGGTTTCCTCTTTTGCCTCTTTCTCCTTCTCTTCCCTTTTCTCTTCTTTTTCGGGTTCTTTTTTCTCTACCTTTTCCTCAGCTTTCTTTTTCTCTTCTTTTCCTTTTCCAAGTATTTCATCCAATATTTTCTTAGCATCTCCGGATTTAACAATAGCAACAGAAGCGCATCTTACATCTATGCCTGCTGCCCTTCCAAGCTCATCTTTGTTCTTTGTGTAAACATATGGTATGTTTTTTTCTTCACAAAGAGGGGGAAGGTGCATAACAACTTCAGGCGGGTCAACATCTTTTGCTATGACAACTAATTCTGCGTCGCCCTTCTCTATTGCTTTTGTGGTTTCATTTGTTCCCTTTCTAACATATCCTGTTGCTCTTGCGGTCTCCACTGCTTCCAAAATTTTGTTGTTGAGTTCATCGGATATTTCCATATTTTTCACCTCTTAAAGTATGAATTAATTTGTATATATATTTGCAACCTATTTAAAAGTTTTGCTTCCTATTTAAATAGACTATATGCTCTTAATTTTTTCATAATAGTCTTTTTATAGCTTTGTTTTTTTTATATATTCTATGCCAGAAACTGATGTCCTGCATTTTTTAGAAAACGAAGAAAAAAACATAAAATTTGTCAACATTCTTTTCCCTGATATTATTGGTGAATTAAGGGGATTTTCAATACCTTCTTCTGAGGTGGAGTCTGCATTCAAGGATGGAAAGGGGTTTGATGGCTCTTCCATAAACGGCCTTGTAAGGATTGAAGAAAGCGATTTAGTGGCAAGGCCAGACCCAAATACTTTTAAGGTTTTTCCTTGGGAGTTTGGTAAGAAAAACTTTGGGTGAACATATTTTCCAAAAATTTGTAGAAAACAAAAAATTAGAAACAAAAATTTACAGAAGGGAAGTAGGTCAAAAATATGACAAAAGCGTAAGCCCATTTGAAATAAAAAATTATTTACCAAGGCTTTAGTTTATTTATTTGGCTTTTTACATAATTTTTTCATGAAAAAAGTTCTCCTTATAGTTTTAGATGGCTGGGGATTAAGAAATTGCAAGAAAGGAAATGCCGTCAAACTTGCAAAGACGCCAAACTTTGATTATTTCTGGAAAAATTATCCACACACAAAATTAAACGCATCGGGAGAATCTGTCGGCCTGCCAAAAAAAACACTTGGTGGAAGCGAAGTTGGGCACCTGCACATAGGCGCAGGAAGAATAGTAAAGCAGATGCTGACAAGGATAAATGAAAGCATATGTGATGGAAGTTTTTTCAAAAAGGAAAAACTAAGAAAAAGCATTTTAAGGTGCAAAAAAGAGAAATCGTCTCTTCACTTGATGGGACTTCTCTCAGACGCTGGCGTCCATTCACACATAAACCATCTCTTTGCTCTTTTAAAGGCAGCAAAAAAATACGGGCTGAAAAAAAACCAAGTTAAAATTCATTGCTTCTTAGATGGGAGAGACACCCCACCAAAAAGTGCCAAGATATATCTGAATCTCCTAAAAAAAGAAATTAAAAAAATCGGCGTTGGAGAAATAGCAACCATATCAGGCAGGTATTATGCAATGGACAGGGACAAGAGATGGGACAGAACAAAAAAAGCATTTAACGCTATACTTGGAAAAGGTCCAAGAGCAAAAAATCCGGAGGAAGCCTTAAAAAAATCATACAAAAGAGGAGAAGCAGACGAGTTTGTAAAGCCTATTGTAATTGAAAATTACAATGGATTAAACAAAAAAGATTCCCTTATTCTTTTCAACTTCCGTTCAGACAGGATGAAACAGCTGACATCCCTTCTCATAAAGGTAAACAGCAATGTGCTTACAATGGTCAATTATTCCAAAACGTTAAAAGCAGTATATCTGTTCAAGGAAGAAATTGTAAAAGACTCGCTGGGTGAAGTGATAAGCAAAAAAGGTTTGAAACAGTTGAGGATAGCAGAAAGTGAAAAGGGTCCCCATGTGACCTATTTCTTCAGCGGTGAAAGGGAAAAGCCATTTCCTGGAGAAAAAAGAATAATAATACCATCTCCAAAAGTTGCCACTTATGACTTAAAGCCTGAGATGAGCGCCTACAAAATAACAAAAGAATTGTTGAAAAACCTCAGATACGACTTCATTCTTTTAAACTTCGCAAACGGCGACATGGTGGGGCACACAGGAAATTTAAAGGCGACCATAAAAGGTGTGGAAGATGTAGATGAGTGCCTGGGAAAAATTTACAGCGCAGCCAAAGATTATACAATAATCATAACAGCTGACCATGGGAACTGCGAGGACATGATAGGGAAATCAAAGACAGCACACACACTTAACAAAGTTCCATTCATTCTTGTGGACGGGAGATACAAAAGCAAAAAATTAAAAGAAGGTTCTTTGTTTAACATAGCGCCAACCATTTTAAAAATAATGGGAATAAAAAAACCAGTGGTCATGAATAAAGACTTATTCTAACTGTTCCAGTATCTCTCTAACCCTTTCCTTTCCCACTGCCAGAATAAATTGTGCTGCCCTTGGACCGCTCCCCTTTCCTATTAATATCCTGTAAAAGTATTCAAAAAACTTTCTTACATCACCAGATGCTTTGGCTATATCATAAATTTTGTTTTGAAGCTCCTCATATGTCCAATCCTTCTTGAGCTCTTTAGACAACTTTAAGAATGCTTCCCTTTGTTCTTCTGGAATCTTTTGCTTTATTTCTTTGGGTAATTTATTTTGGATTTGAATTTTCATATTATCCTGCGCATACCTCTTTACCCATTCCTTTGCCGTCAAAAGCCTGCCTCTTATTCTTTCCTCATCCTCCTTTGATATGCCATTCTTTATGTGCCCCGTGTTTTTTAACAAGTCAATTATTTTTTCCATAGATTTGTCTAAATTGTATATCTGACTCAAAAAAACTGCAAATGAAAATGGCAGCTGCACCGGAAGTTTCTCCGGAATTTTCCCTATCTCAACCATCTCATAAAGTCTTTTTAAATGAGCTTTCTCTTTTTCATTTTCCACTTTTTCCGCACCAAAATAAATCCGCTGTAATTTGTCGTACTCATCCACATAATCGGGTATTTTCTGATAAGAAAAGTCCCTCACTTTCCTGAGCTTCTTTAAAAATATTAGCCTGAGAATCTGCGGAGGCGCGAATTTTGGCCAGTCCCAAGTCGAGACAACATTTCCAACTGAAGCAGACATCTTTTTTCCGTCTATTGTCAGGTACTCGTATGGTTGCAAAGGATTTTCAGATGGATGCGGCTCGGGCCACCCTAGAATTTTTTCGGCAATTTCTCCAGCTGTCCAGAATGAACCGGTGGGCATAAAATGCTCTTTTCCTGCACCTTCAAAAGATATTTTCCATGCAGCCCATTCCACTGCCCACTCTGCCCTCCATAAAAGTTTGCCGTTTCCATCCTTGAACTTGCTTTCTCCTTCATATCCGCAGCCTGGAACCTTTGTATAGGCATCTTTTCCATACTCCTTAAACTCGTAGTCCTGACAAACGTACCTCACTCCATTCTCATCATAATCCTTAACAACAGTCGTCATTATTCTCCCACAATTTTCACAGACAGGCTTCCATGGCGTCCACTTTTCTGGAAGTGGTGTTTCTCTGGATTTATTCCATATCTCTCTCACCAAATCAAGATTCTTCATAATTTTTTTAATATAAGGATTAAATTCCCCAGAACGATAAGCCTTGTCAGTACTCTTGAATATTAAGTCCACCCCAAAATTTTCCTTGAGGCTTTTCACAAAAAGATTTGAGAAATGCTCGGTATAACTTCCACAGCAGTTTTCAGGGCACGGTATATCTGCTACTGGCATTCCAAGATATTTTTTAAATTCTTTTGGTATTCCCACCGGAACTTTCCTCAGGGCATCCATGTTCTCGGCAACCCAGTAAAGAACAACTTCCTTTCCCATATCCTTTAAGGCCCTGAATAATGCGTCATGTCTTATAACATCGGATGCGTTGCCTATATGTGGAACCCCCGATATGGAAGTAGAACTCTTTATGAAATATTTGCTTACTTGTGGCACTTCTTTATCTACATAGTTAAATTTTTTTCTATTTACTATATCTTTTGCCAGAGTATCAGCCCAATATACAGACATACTTTAACTATTTAAATGAGAATTAATAAATCTTTGGCATGGATTGGTACTTAATTTCATTTTTTGTTTTTATTGGAATTGTTGCTATTCTCATTTATAAAAACAGAAAGAAAATCACGCAAAAATACTACATCTTTTACAGGTATGACACCGAAAAGGGTAAGAAATTAATTGACAGGATTGCAAAGTGGAATCCAAAATTCTGGAGAATTTTTGGCTCCATTGGTGTTTTCGTGGGTTTTTGTGGCATGCTCTTTGCAATTTTATACATCTCAAACTCTTACATAATTTATTTAACAAGGCCAGAACTCTTTGTCCCAAGTGTGAGCCTTGTAATACCAATACCATTTGAAAACATAGCATTCGTCCCTGGTTTTTTAGGAGTTCCGTTCTGGTACTGGATAATACCCATAGCCATTTTAATTTTCTTCCACGAAGGAATGCACGGGATAATGGCAAGATTAGAAGGAATAAGAATAAAAACTCTGGGGTTGTTTCTACTTGCCTTCATTCCGGGAGCATTTGTTGAGCCGGATGAAAAACAAGTGAAAAAAGCAAACTGGAAAGCAAAATTGAGAATTTTTGCAGCCGGGAGTTATGCCAACATTTTGATCGGCTTGGCATTTTTGATAATTTTAAATACTGTCTATCTGCCTGCATTCTATCAGGATACTGTCGGCTTTAGCGGTTACACTGTTTTGGAGAATGGAACAGAACTTCCAGCCCAGTTAAACAACCTTACAGGAGCGTTATATTCTATAAACGGGGAGAGGATTCAATCAGTGCAGGACCTTGCCTTGGTGATGAATAAAACCAAGCCGGGAGAAACTTTGCACATAAAAACAGTTAAAGGAAGTTTGCTTGCCCCTGTTATAGACAAAATAATTATGAAAAACACAGAATTCAAAGACTACGAAATCAAAACTGCTGACATTGGTGGAAGACCTGTTATTGGCATTTCACATTTTTCAGACGTTAAAATTTTAAAAAATGATGTCACCAATCCAGAATTAATCAACTTCCTAACAGGGATATTGGCATGGATATGCATACTTAACATCGGAGTTGGAATAGTTAATATGTTGCCTATAAAGCCGTTGGATGGTGGGCTTATGATAGAAACGCTTGCCGAGAGATTTGCTCCTAAATATAAAAGGGTTTTAACAAGAATTATAAGTGCATTCTTCTTAGTGCTTTTGTTAGGAAACTTTTTGATAGGGTTCCTGTAAAAATTTAAACAGGTGCACAATTACTTATTCTAATATCAACCGTGTGCATGGTTCCCCTTGCAATTTCTTCTGGTGGCGTGAATTTGAATTTTATTTTACAACTTCCTCCAACAGGTATTTGAACATTTTTTGCATCTTTAAATGTCATTCCACTCATGATGTTAGTCCATTCATCTAAGTTATCACAGTTCACATTCTCAAATGAATAATCCCAGTCTTTATAGTCAAGCTTGTTGTCAACAAAAACATTTACCGAGTAAATATCTGGATTGGTGTTTTCCAAAGTTAACTCAATTGTATTTTCCTCACCCGGTTTTGCTGTAACAAATTCTTGGGCAGAAATATCTATACTCTCACATCCTGG
>CAYNRH010000002.1:0-39571 GCA_964399605.1 uncultured archaeon
GCTATTAGATGTATAAAAAGATTATTTTAAAATTTCCAAGATTTTGCCATGAATTCCATTAGTGATAATTTCTTCTCTCCTTCTAAAATTCTATAGTATTATTGTGAAAGTGTCATATTTTTCATTAATGAATACCTAAGTTATTTATACCTTAAAAACTTAAGAGATTAATTATAGTCTTATTAAGGAGAGTGATAAAATGCATGGAACTTGCGTTCCATTTTTTACCACCAAAATTGGAGAAGTGTGATAAAATGCATGGAACTTGCGTTCCATTTTTTACCACCAAAATTGGAGAAGTGTGATAAAATGCATGGAACTGACGTTCCATTTTTTACCACCAATAAAACAGGAGAGTGATAAAAAGATGGGTAGGATTAGAACATCACCAATAAAAAATTTAAGCGAAGAATTATTGAAGATGTATCCAGATAAACTTGGAAGGGATTTTAACAAGAACAAGGAATTTCTCAGGAGCATAATAGAATCTAAGAAGGCAAGGAATAAAATAGCTGGTTATATTTCTGCTTTGAAAAGAAACAACAATTAGGTGCAAGCATGAATGAAATTTTTTCAGGCATCTTTTTTGATGAAAAAACTGGAAAATTATTTACGTTGAATACTAGGCCTGGGCAAAGAGTATACGGTGAAAAACTAATTTCTGTTGGAAATAAGGAGTATAGGGAATGGATTCCATCACGCTCTAAGCTTTCGGCCGCAATTAAAAAAGGGTTGAAGAATGTTCCAATTAAGAAGGGGTCAAAAATACTTTACCTTGGTTCTGCAACGGGTACAACACCATCCCACATAAGTGATATAGTTGGAGAGGAAGGTGTAATATTTTCTGTCGAATTCTCAGAAAGGATGATGAGGGATTTTTTAAAATTATGCAGCCAGAGAAAAAATCTTGTTCCTGTCCTGGCAGATGCTAGAAAAACAAAGGAATATGAAGACCTCGTTGAAAAAGTTGATTTGGTATATTGTGATATAGCCCAGCCGGATGCAACTGAAATTGCAATCAGAAACTGTGAAAAATTTTTAAAGAGGGGCGGTTATCTGATGCTTTCAATCAAGTCAAGAAGTGTTGACGTTACAAAGCCTCCAGAGAGAATATATAAGGAGGAGATAAAGAAATTAAAAAAATCAGGATTCAAAATACTTGATTGGGTGAAGCTCGATCCATATGAGAAAGACCATGCGTTTATTCTAGCCAGCCTTTAAATTCCTTCCAGAAAGTTTCTTATTCTCTCAAGGAACCTGTCTTTAAAACCTTTTTTTATACTTGCTGCGGCTGCCTGAGGGTGTCCTCCCCCTGATCCTATTCCTTCAGAAAGTTTTTTCAATATCTCGGCTACATTTATCCTCCCTGTTTGGCATCTTGCGCTCATATGAAGTCCATCGTGGCTTATTCTATAAACGAATATTGCTGCATCTGGATCTTTTTCGGATAGAGTTGTTGACAGTGCAGACTCTACGTTGTATCTACTCTCTATCCTATAGATATAGGCGTTTGTCCCAGAAAAAAATTCTGAATGATACCTGAAGTCGGTAATAAGTTTGTCAAGTTCCTTTTGAAATTTATGATAATATTCAATAAGCTCTGTATTTTTTACATCTTCCGGTGATTCAGCATTTGAGAATATTTCATAAGATTTTATTATACCATTTATTCCTTTAACGCCTTTGCTGGACTCAATTAATTTCGAAAAGAAACCAAGTTCACTGTCCCACATTTTTTTTGGATTGTATTTATCCTTTATGACAAGTTCTGGATAATCTTCTTCTACATTGTCCATTAAGTCTCTGCAACTATCTGATCCACGGTCTCCCACAACACCTATTCCTGCAATCCAGGAGTATTTTCTGATATTTTTATCAACTCTCTCTAAAATTTTGTAGACAAGATATGATGCTGGAAGGTATGCGTCCGGTTTCGTGAATCTTGGATTTACATGTATGAATCTTCCAGGAAGGATTTCGTTGAGATTTCTCTTTGGTATGTGGTGGTCTATGATTAAAGTTTTTGATGTGATTTTCTCGTATGAGATCTGGTCCACCGGCAGGTCTGTAAAAATAGCATTCGGAAATTCATTTACCCTGCCTATCAACTCTTCTGATACTCTTACTCCAGGTTGGTCATTTGGCGAAACAATTTTTGGCTTGTTTAGGATTTTTGAAATTAACGCCGCCGAGCAGACGCCATCCGAGTCCTTGTGATATACCAGTGAATAATCCTTTAATGACGAAATAAACTTTATAACTTTTTTAAGAGTATCGGGATTAAACATTTAATTTATCTCCTAACAGATAGATTAGCTGTTGGTTTTCGTTGCCAAAACTTTCTATGGTTGAATCTAAGTTGTCGATGAAGTCAACTATTTTTGCTTCCATTGTTCTTGGAACATTCCCGCCGGCGTGTGCAAAAACTATGTGCACAACTTCTTCAGGAAATCCACGCGCGTACATCTCTGCTCCACCAACTCTGTTGTGGTCAACTATAAATTCATTGAATTCGAAGCCGTTCTTCACTTCCTTTATTTCAAACAATTTTCCTATGTCATGGAGAAGTGCCCCGGCTATCACAAAGTCTATATTTATATCCTTTTTGTACCTGTTTTTTAAATATTCTGAAACCATTTTGGACAGTTCGGTTACGGATAAAGTGTGTTCTATTAATCCCCCTTCATAATCGTGATGTGCACCAATCCATGCTGGAATTTTTTCAATGTCAGATGCCTTGTAATTCCAGCCACTTGAAAGCTTTGGATCTTTTAAAAGTTCAATTGTTTTTTCCCTTAAACTCCTGTCTTTAATTTCTTCAGCAATTTTTATCAAGTCATTCAATTTTACATTCATTCAACCACTTCCATTTCAAACTTTATGTTTTTATCCTTATATTTTGATGTTTTTCCCCCTTCAACTTTGCAAAATGCAATTTCCTTTGCACCAACTTCTCTTTTTATTTCTTCAGTCCATTTTTTTATTATTTTCTGAGTTTCCTCGTCTGTATCCAAATTAAGTTTTATCCTTTGTTCAACCACAAGCTCTTTGTCTTTTCTCATCTGCTGAACATTTCTCATAAGCTCTCTGACCAGGCGCTCTTCAAATATCTCTGGAGTTTCTTCCATGTCAAGGGAAATTACACCGCTTGAGTCGTTTATTTTGAATTCTTTTCCTTCATCAGATGTGGATTCTATTATCAAATCCTCTTTCTCTAGATTTTTTCCGAGAATGTCAATGAAACCATTTTTTCCCAGAGTTTCAATTAGTTCTCCAGCATTTTTTTCCTTCAGGACTTTTTCCAATTCTCTAATGTTTTTACCATATTTCGGTCCAACCTTTGAATAATTTAGCTTTATGTTATATTTCAGTTTCATATTTCCAAAAATCACTTCTTTGACATTTGTCAACTTCTTGAGTACACTCATAAGAGATAAAGACGCATCCTTGATTTTTTCGTCTCCAGATATGGTCATGCTTTTAAGTGGATATCTAAGCCCTACACCCCTTTCCTGTCTTATAGAATTTGATATTTCAGATATTTTTTCTATAATCTCAAACATATTTTCTATGTTTTTTTCAATTAGTTCCTCATCTGGTTTTGGCCAATCTGTTAGGTGTATGCTTTCTTCGCCATCAAGCCCCTGATGAATTTTTTCTGTTATAAATGGACACATTGGAGACAAAATTTTTATGAACCTTTTCAAAACATACCTGAGCGTGTATAATGCTGATTTTTTGTCTTCTCCATTGTATGACGGCCATGTTCTGTCTCTTATAATCTTTATGTAAGTTCTTGAGAGGTCGTTTATTAGAAAGTCTTCAAGTTTTTTTGCGGCAGAGTACAATTCGTAATTGTTGTATTTTTCTGTAACTTCCTTTATCAAGGAGTTTATTTTTGATATTATCCACTTGTCCTCTATATTAAGTTCGCCTTTTTCTGCTTTCTCTCCTTTGGAATATTTTTCAAGGAAGAGATAGGAGTTCCAGAGAATATTTAAAAACTGGCCTTTCAGATGTTCCACATCTTTTGGCACAAAGTTCATTCTTTCACAAACTCTTGCCTTTGATAATAAGTAAAATCTTGTTGTATCTGCCCCGTATCTTTCTATGGCGTCTTTTGCCCAAATTACATTTCCTTTTGATTTTGACATCTTGTTTCCTTCGTCATCAAGGACATGTTCCTGTGTTAAGACGGTTTTGTATGGTACCGAATTGTGCTTTATGACATTTGTGAATAGAAGTGAGTAAAACCATCCCCTTGTCTGGTCTATAGCTTCTGTTATGAAGTCAAACGGTTTGTATTCTCTATTGAGGTATTTTGATGTAGCGTCCGGGGCGACGCCTGATTCTATCCAGACATCCATTACATCCGGGACCCTTTTCATCTTTCCCTTGCATTTATCACACTCCAGAATAACCTCATCTATAAATGGTTTGTGAAGGTCTTTTATTTTGTTTCCCCATTCATTTTCCAGCTCTTCCTTAGAATCAAATATCTTGATGTTTCCACATTTTTCACAAACCCATATTGGAAGTGTTGCTCCCCAATACTTCTGCCTCGATATACAATTGTTTCTAAGATTGTTTAACCATTCGCCAAATCTTTTGGAGCCAACATAATCAGGTATCCACTGGACTTTATTGTTTTCAGATATCAGCTTGTCCCTTATTTCAGGGGTTTTTATGTACCATTGTTCGCTTGCTATGTATATTAGTGGCGTGTTGCATCTCCAACAATGTGGATATGAGTGTGTTATTTTTTCTATCTTAACAAGAAATCCCTTTTCTTTAAGGTCACTCATTATTTTTTCGTTTGCATCAAAAACGTACATTCCTTTATATTTTCCAGCATCTTCAGTAAATGTTCCGTTTTCTTTCACTGGAGAAAATATTGGAAGGTTATATTCGACACCAGCTTCATAATCTTCTGGTCCATGTCCAGGTGCTATATGGACTATTCCAGTGCCGTCTTCAAGCGTCACAAAATCAGTAAATATGACAGACCTTAAGTACTCTCCCTCAAGCTCGCTTTGCTTTTTAACTTCATCTTTGAGGCAATGCTCATATTTCAACCCTTTGAGTTCGGAGCCTTTTTTAACTTCAACTATTTCATATTCGTCTATCTCAACAGTTTTCATAACTTTGTCAACAAGCTCATTTGCAAATATCCAGTATTCCTCTTTGCCTTTGTACTTTACTTTAACTTTAGCGTAATCAAATTTCTTCCCCAATGCAACGGCAACATTTGCCGGTAGGGTCCATGGTGTAGTTGTCCATATAAGAAAATATTCGTTCTTTCTTCCTATTATTGGGAATTTAACATAAATTGAGTAGTCTGTCCTGTCTTTATATCCTTGGTCAACCTCATGCTGGGCCAATGCAGTTTCGCATCTTGGGCATGTTGGATTTACACCAAGTCCCTTAAACAATAATCCTTCCTCATGAGCTTTTTTTATCACTCCCCAAGAGAACTCTATGTGTTCGTTATCCATTGTTTGGTATGGGTTTTTCCAGTCCATCCACATTCCAATTCTGTTTGAAACTTCTTCCCAATGTTTCTTATATTTGAGCGCCAGTTCCCTGCATTTTTCTACAAACTGATCCACACCAACTCTTTCTTCTATATCTTTCTTGTTTTTTACTCCAAGATTTTTTTCTGCCTCTATTTCTATTGGCAATCCCTGCATATCCCATCCTGCTTGTCTTGAAACGAAAAACCCGTTCATTGTCTTGAATCTGAGTATGGCATCCTTTATGGTTCTGCCTCTGGCATGGCCCACGTGCATCATTGCATTTACGCTGGGCGGACCTTCCAAAAACAGGAATTCTTTTTCAGAGCTGTTTCTAAGGCTAAGTGCTTTTTCCTGAATTTTATTTTTTTTCCAAAATTCCAGCACTTCTTTTTCTACTTCCTGAGGATTATACATGTTAACACTCTTTTAGTTTAATTTCCTTTTTATTTAAATTTTAGGGAAAGACTAAATAAGCATTGTTTTTAGCAACATATTTAAATTTATTTTTGTCAATATTATATTACAATCCAAAAGAGTGTCCCTATGACTGAATGTGAAATTTGTGGAAAACAAGCAACCAAGAAGGCAAAAATAGATGGTATAGTTCTTGACGTCTGTGATGAATGCGCTAAACTTGGGGAAGTTATATCATCCCGGGTTTCCCTAAAGCCAAAAAGGAAGGTGCAGGAAATTCCGGAATCATCCCTCTACATAGATTCAGACTTTCCAAAAATTATATCTAATGCCCGCGAGAAGCTTGGTTTGACTAGAGAGGAAGTTGCTAAAAAACTTAACGAGAGGGAGAGCGTTATATCTAAAATAGAGAGAGGGGAACTTTTGCCCACACTTGATTTTGCAAGAAAACTTGAAAATTTCTTTAAAATAAAGCTTATTCTGGAGTATGAAGACAATTACAAAAATAAATCGTCAAAAGAAGAGTCTCTCACAATAGGCGATGTAATCAAGATAAAGGAGAAACAGCATGATTGATGTTCACTGCCATCTGGAAAACGAGGATTATAACAAGGACAGAGATGAAGTCATATCAAAATGCAAAAAAGAACTTAGGGCAGTTATAACGTCCTGCGCCAACCCAAGAGATTTTGAATTGACAATGAATTTAATAAAAAAATACAGAAACTTTGTTTTTGGTTCTTTTTCTATACATCCCATATACATAAAGGAGATATCTAAAGTGGAAAAGGAGAGTTATTTTAATTTGCTGAGGAAAAATAAGAACAATATAGTTGCAATAGGCGAAACCGGCTTAGATTATTATTGGGTTAAGGAGGAAAATTGGAGAGAAAAGCAAAGAGAGCTTTTCCGAGAGATGATACACTTAGCCATAGAGATTGAAAAACCATTGGTTATACACGCAAGAGATTCTTATGAGGATTGTATTGGGATACTTGAGGAAGAAGAGGCAGAACGAGTTGACCTTCACATGTTTGGCGGAAGGAAGCTTTTGGAAAGAGTTCTAAGCAACCAGTGGTTCATATCCATGAATACAATCCTCCTGAAAAGCAAGAACCACAAGAAGATAATAAGGGATATGCCACTGGACAGGATAATGCTGGAGACGGATTCCCCCTGGCTTTCTCCAAATGGTGGAAGAAACACGCCCCTGTCCATAAAAAAAGTTGCAGAGAAGATTGCTGAGATAAAGAAGATAAATTACGAAGAAGTTTGGAAAATATGCGGAAGAAATGCTGTGAATTTTTTTAATTTGCCAGTAAACTTATAAATTATACAAATTCTTATAATGATAAGAGGTGTTTTAGTGTTAGGTATTGTTAAGAACAAAGTTTCAAAAAAGCCACAGGAAAACATAGCGCTGTATGTGGATGGACCAAACCTGCTTAGGAAGGAGTTCAATATAGATATGGAGAAAATGAGGAGAAAACTGGAAAAGTACGGGAGGCTTATTGTAGCAAAGGTTTTCCTGAATCAGTTTGCTTCTGAAAAGCTCATAGAGGCTGTTGCAAGCCAGGGATTTGAGCCGATAATAGAAATGGGCGGAGAAAAGAATGAGCAGAAGAGTGATGTGGATGCGTCAATGGGGGCATCAGTAATGGAGGGAGTATTTAATCCCAATGTTGATATAATTGCAATAGCAACAAGAGATGCTGACTTTATGCCTGTTGCTTTGAAGGCAAAGGAGTATGGGAAGAAAGTCATAATAATAGGAACAAATCCAGGATTTTCAACGGCGCTGAAAAATTCTGCAGATGTAGTGGAAACTTTATGAATTAATTATGCAACTTCTCTCCAGAAGTCTCCTATTAAAGACTTGGCCAGATTTTGTGGGTCAGCCACTATAAATTTTCCTTTTGAAACCTTTGTGAGATTCTTGCAAAAGTCCTCAGATTCAGGTGAATAGTCAATCAGAACAGTTCTTAATTTTATTTCATTATTTCCAATTTTTTCCCCTTCCTCGTATGCGTATTCATATGGGCCAAGGTTTTCTCTGTTTGAGGATTCTGGATATCCATCTGTAATCAGATATATTATACCAGAGTCTTTGCCAGACTTTTCTACAGCTTCTCTACTTTTTTCTAATGCGTATCCAATGTCGGTTCCACCAAGCGCGGAGATTCTCTTTAATTCTTTTAGGTTATCTAGAACCATGGTATTACGGCCATAAACTATATAACTGATTTCGCCGTTTGGATCCACTTCCTTTAATGCACCATTTATTGCAAATGCTGTTTTTTTGGCTGCGTCTAGTTTACATCCTTCCATACTTCCACTGACATCTATAGTTAATACTACATAAGGAGTTGATTTGTTTCTATATTTTTTAACAACTATGTCTTCTCTTTCCAGTTTTTTGCTATCAGGGTGTCTCATTCTAGCTTTAAGGAGAGTTTTTACTGGATGCAATCTTGCAATTTCTTCATCATCTTTTATTTCACCTGTTCCATCATACTCTTTTCCTATTATGCCATACCTAGATGAATTATAAGATGTTCCAAAAGCTTCTTTAAAGACTTCTTCAAAAATTTTCTTTGAAACAACATCCATTAAATCTTCGGTTTCTTCAATTTCCCCATATTCATTCGTTTTTATATATCCAGCTTCCTCTAAATCGTTTTTTAATTCTTTCAAAACTTCATTTTTAAGTTCTTCTACTTTCTCTGCCTTTTCTTGATTTTTTATTTCTTCTTTTTCGTATTCTAAATTATCTTTCATTTCTTCAATTTCCTCTTTTTTCCTCTTTTCCTTTTCCATCTCATTTTCGTACATCTCTTCTAAATTTTCCATTTTTTTCAGATATTCTCTCTCAGTTTTCTCCTTCTCCTCTTCCAGATATTTTTTTATTGCATCATCTCTCGCTTTTTCCTTAGATTCTTTACTGAAGAGACTCTTAAACTTTGATGAATAACCCATCTTTTTATTTATTTTTTTTCTAAAGTCTTTATTTTGTTCATATGACTCTTTTAATTTTTCTTTCATATAGTCAAGTGTTTCTTCATTATATTCTTTTCCTATTTTTTCAGCAAAATCTTCTATTTTCTTATAAAAAATTGATACAGAATTCATAAGATTTTTTAATATGTATGAATTTTCTTGTTCTTTCATCTCTTCTATTTTTTCATTTTTTTCGTTTTCAATTTTTTGCAATTGATCCTCAACATTTCCAAGCTCTTCTTCCATTTGCATTTTCTTTTGAGTATATGTCTTTTCTATATTCTCTTCTGTTTTTGCTCTCTCCCTTTCAAGTAACTCTTTGAAATTTTTATGAATGTCTGAATCTTCTTCGTTTAATTTTTTTTTCACAAACTCCTCTAAGTTTTCCTCAGTGAGTTCATTATTATAGAGTTCTTTCATAAGATCATTAATGTCTTCAGAAGTTAGTTTTGGTTTGACATTGTCTTCTTCACATTCTGGAAGTTTATATTCTTCCTCATATCCCATATTATTCATCCCAATATTCAACCGGATTTTCTTCAGGAATTTCCGGCGATTCATGGCATTCAAATCTGGTGTATTTTCTTATTAAAGAAGACATCAAAAGATAATATTCTATTTTATCTGTTTCACTACCATCATCTTTTGTTATATAATCAAAGAATTTTTTATGAAGTTCATTTTCTTCAATCATTTTTTTAGATTCTTCTTCTTTTCCGCTTTCCATATCTAAAATTTCATCCGCTTCTCTTACCATATCAATAACTTCTTCATCACTGTAATTTTCTTTTACAGTCTGATAGAACTTACACCAATATTTTTTAAGTGTTTCTCTATATATTTCTGGTAAATTGTTTTCTAAAAACTCATCGACATTTCTTTCATATTCTTTTTGTTCTCCTAAGCTTCTGGCTCTCGATCTTCCTTCCAATGTACTTTTTATTCCTCTTTTCAGTATTTCATCGTCTATTATTCTCTTATTGTATAAGAGGGCATAACCCGCAGCCTTGAGTGGTATTGTTCCCATAGATCTGTTGCTTCCACCTTCTGGTTCTCTTTCCGAGATTGGGGATTCTCTATATTTTTCTATTATTAAAGCGGACACTTCCAACAGGATTCCCGGAAGGAATATTTCATCTATATGGTTGTTGACGGGATATCTTATTCCAATCTCTACGTTTTTTTTGGGATTTTTATTCCACATTCTTTTTGCTATCTCCACATTTTTTTTATGATCTTCGCAATAGGTGAATAAAATGTTTTCTAGTCTGTCATTTAGTGGTTGGGAAATATTTGAAAGATCCTCCGTATTTGAAGTGGATACCATAAAAACTCTTGCTGGAAATGCCAGACGAGAATATGTTGATTGCACATGGTCCTCTTCCAAACATTGAAGAAGAGGTGGTGTAGCGCTTCCCCTTATCTTGCCAATTTCATCTATGAGTGCAAATCCATTGTTGGCTTGAGTCAGTAATCCTGGCACGAAAATTTCTGGGGACAGGGGATCTGAAACTTCATCTAGTTTTGATATGTTTATTGTTCCAATCAATGTGTCTGCTGTCACATCTTCATTTCCGTCTATTCTTGTCATACCCTTTCCTCTACCAAATCTAATTTTTCTGACTGGAATCTTGCTTGGATCTACCTCACTTGGTCTAAAATCTTCCAAGAAACCAAAGTCAACACCACCATATTTTTGTACGCATAACGGGCATGGTTTCATTTTTCTGTACGCATCTTCATCAACTAAGCTTATGGGATTATCCTGAACAGGACAGCCTAGAATCGCATAGTCGATTTTAGGAAATATCATTTCTATATCTTTTGCTAGAAGAGTTTTACCAGTTCCTGGGGGACCAAAAAGAAGTAGATTCTTACCTGAAACCAATGCAGCTGTAACATCCTCTAAGGTTTTCTCATCTGCAATTGTATTTGGAAAGATACGACTAGCAATTTCATCATCGTCTGTTCCTTTGTCCCTCAATTCTTTGATTCTTTCCTGAATACCGAGGCTCATCTTATCCCTTGGATGAAGAGCCTGATATTTACCATCATCTACAAGCTCAAGAAGATCATTTGCATTCATATTTAATATACTGTCCATATTTATCACTACTGAATAATATCAACAGAAAAGTATTTATATTTAATATGTACAGTCACGATGTATAATTTTCTAAAGTATCATATTTTAAATTACTCAAGTGAGAATCTTAGTATTGCGCCTATTCCACCCAGCAGGTACAATTGCTCACCTTCAGAGCTGTCCCTTGATATTATTTCTATTTTTGCTCCCGTTTCCTTTGCCATTTCTTCAAATGCTTCTATTATATCCATATCTGCAACAATGTTCATCTTTTTTCCGCATTTAGGGCATTTCTGATTGAATTTCTCTTTCTTTTTGACAAATTTCTTTTCCCCATATCCGCATTCACAAAGGTATTCAACTTCTTCCCACTCAAGATTTTCAGATATAAGAACAATTTCAACTGCACCCATTTCCAGTGCTTTTTTAACTTCTTCTATGCCATAAGCAGCTTTGCCAGTGTCTTTTCTAAGTTCGTCAAAGAATCTTTTGCATAATTGTTTTTCTTTTGCAATTTCAGCTTCCTGAAGTAAATCCTGCGACCTGTTCAGAAGCTCTTCAAGTCCATATTCTCCTGTATATCCGGTATCTTTTATGCCAATTATCCTCTTCTTCAATTCTTCTGAAATATACCCCTCTTCAACGAACTTTTCCTTTATTGGCCCAGGACCACCTACAATGATGCCTTTTATGTCTTCTTCTGAAAATATTTTTTTGAAGTATTCGCCTACTTTTTTGAGAAAATCGTTCAACATACCTTCCCTTACTCGCTGAAATCTTGCTGAGCTCTGCCCCCCTGCCCTTGTTTTTCCAGGGACAATTGAGCTTAGGTTCTGAATGACGTTTATTTTTTTACCTCTGAGGATGCCAAAGTTGGCTTCACTCTTGTCCAGCACGACAAGTCCGTAAACATCTTTTTCTTTCATCATCTCTTCAAGCGGTTCTGTCTCGAATTTTTGGTCGCACCAATAAAGCTTCATCTTTATTGGGTCGGGCGGTTCTATTGCCCATATTTTTATATCGCTTTCGCCTTCATTTTCTGATATGTTTCCACAGAAAATTGCCAGGCCGTTGGGGGGAGTTTTTTTGTAAAGTTTCAGATACTGCTGTATTTTTGTCAGTGCAGAAATAACATTTTTTCTAACCGTTTTACTCTTGACATTTTGAGTCAGGGATATTTCCTGTGCTATGAGATTTCCTATCTCGTTCAGATTGAATCCCTGAGGAACGTAAACGCTAATCAATTCGGTATGTCTGCCTTTCTTCTCTTTCAATTCCTCAACAACTTTTTTAAGTTTATATTTTGCTTCTGATGTCAATGAAAACACCTTGAACTAAAAGGAAATCTGCATAAATAAAAAGATTGTCACTTGAAGAACATGTTAAAAGTTACATTAAATTTCATTCTTTAACCTCTATTTTAAGGGAGTCCACACCGATGCCATTTTCAACTTTTCCGAAGTCTATTTCCTTGACGTTCATAGTCCATTTTATGTCATCTTCTATCATTTTTATTTTTTTCTTTGTTTCCTCATCACAGTCTATTACAACTCTTTTTAACTCTTCCTTCAAGGACAGATTCTTTTGTGTCTTGTATTGCCTTAAAGATGATATTATTTCTATTCCCAATCTCCCAATTTTTAGGGATTCGGCATCTGTTTTTATTTCAGGCCATTCTGAGATATGAATTGATTTATCGCCTTCAGTTTTTTGAAACAGCTCCTGGTAAATTTCTTCTGTCATGAATGGTATTATTGGCGCATACATCTTTAGTATTCCAAGCAGGGTTTTGTATAGGGCATATTGGGCAGATTCTTTCTCCACATTATCATAAAGCCTGTGCTTGACTATCTCTAAATAAAAGTCACAAAACACGTTCTTGAAGAAGTTCTCTATTAGCCTTCTTGCCTTGTTTGGATTATAACTTTTAAATGCTTCTTTGCTTTTTTCAGCAACTTCTCCAAGCTCTGATAAAATCCATTTGTCTATTGTCCTTAGTTCTATTTTTTTGGGTCTGTAATTTTCAAGATGCATTTCCACGAATCTGGAAGCATTCCATAATTTTATAAGGATTTTCTTTCCCCTGATTATGTCTTTCTCTCTGTATATAAGGTCTTCTCCGAGCCCTGCCTCGGTTGACCAATATCTCAAAACGTCTGCTCCTTCATTTTCTATTATTTTCTCTGGCTTGTCGCCAATATCTTTGCTGCTGCTCATCGCCAGCCCCTTTTTGACATAAACGTAGCCAGATATCATTATGTCCTTCCATGGGATTGAATTGTTGTGCAAGTATGATTTTAATATCGTATAAAATGCCCAGGTTCTTATTATGTCATGTGCTTGTGGCCTCAGGCTCATTGGAAACATATTTTTGAAGAACTTCTCATCTTTCTTCCACTTTGTTGTTATTTCCGGGGTAAGTGATGACGTCATCCACGTGTCCATAACATCTTCTTCAGGAACAGCAGAATCAGAGTAAGGACATTTATCTATTCTTGGGTCTATTGGAAGGTCTTCCTCTTTTGCTAAGATAACCTCACCTGATTTGTCATACCAAACGGGGAATGGAACACCAAAATATCTCTGTCTTGATATACACCAGTCCCACTTGAGGTTTTTAACCCAGTCTTCGTATCTTTTTCTATAGTATTCTGGATGCCATGCTATCTCTTTCCCAAGGTCAATCATTTTATCCTTATAATTCAAGGTTTTTATGAACCATTGTTTCGTTGGTATAAATTCTATTGGTGTGTCGCATCTCCAGCAGCATCCTACATTTTGCTTAAGTTCTTCCTGTTTGAATAACACGCCACTATCTTTAAGGTCTTCAGTAATTTTTTTCTTGGCGTCTTCTATTTTCATTCCACTATATTTTCCTGCAAGCTCGTTCATTGTTCCATCTTTGTTTATTGATATTTTCATCGGGAGATTGTGTTCTCTCCACCACTCTATATCTGTTGTGTCGCCGAATGTGCATATCATAACTATTCCGGATCCAAATTCCTTGTCAACTTTATCATCAGCCATTATGGGGACTTTTTGTCCAAATATCGGGACTATTGCTTTCTTTCCGACTAAGTTTTTATACCTATCGTCATCAGGATGAACAAACACACCAACACATGACGGCAAGAGTTCTGGTCTGCTGGTTGCTATTTCTATTTTGCTTCCGTCTTCAAGCTCAAAATATATGTAGTTCAGTTTGGTGTTTCTTTCTATATCGACAACTTCTGCCTGGGCAAGCGCTGTCTGGTGGTGAGGACACCAAAGTGTTGGTTCTTCCTTCCTGTATATTTCACCCTTTTTGTAAAGTTCCAGGAACGAAAGTTGGGCAGCTCTTATTGACTCGTCACTGATGGTTCTATATAATGTTGACCAGTCACAGGAGAATCCGATTCTCTTAAATGTTTCAGTCATATGTTCTTCCAATTTTTCTGCCGCTTCCTTGCATTTTTCTATAAAGGTTTTTCTATCCACATCCGTTTTTTTTATTCCAAGCTTTTCTTCAACATACTTTTCTGTGGGTAGTCCGTTGTCATCATAACCATTGGGTAGAAATACGTTATAACCAATCATTCTCATGAATCTTGCAATTATTTCAAATTCTATGTAGTTCTTAGCGTGACCCATATGAAGATATCCTGAAGCATATCTTGGCGGGGTGTCTATGCTAAAAACAGGTTTTTTTATGTCAGGGTTGAATTTGAAGATGCCCATATCTTCCCATTTCTTTACCCATTTTTCTTCAACTTCTTTTGGATTATATTTTTTGGATAACATTATTATCAACATCATGAGTGTTAATATCTTTAAGAGAAATGAATTTATATAAATTTAATCCTAAACGGTTAAAAACAAAAAAGAAAAAAAAGAGGGGGTGTTTATTTCCTTTTCTTTTGCATTCTTTTTCTTTTCATCTGGAAATCTTTTGCATAGTCCTTGGCTATATCTCTTACAACATCCTTTAGCCCAAGACCAATTGCTATTGCTATTCCTAAACCTAATGCACCGACTATTACTAGCAACAAGTTGTTTATTATTGTTGGATTAATTCCAACCAAAGGCAATGCTACTGCAATTCCTAGATACAAAATCAAGAAGAATATGGTTTTTCCTACTACTTCCGAATATACAGTTTTTTTTGAAAGTATTTCGTCTTTTATGTACAACCCTACTCCATATGCTACTATTATTATTATTGCTGCCCCTACTGCTCCTGGTATGAAGTATATAAGCTCTCTCATTATTTCTGACAATGACGTTATTCCAAGTATGTCTGTTGCTGCCTTTATGAATATTATGTACAATAGCCATCTTGTTATTACGTCGAATACTGAACTTGCCTTGAATTTCAGGTGTTCCTCTTTTTTAAGATATTTGTCTACACCAACTCTTACTAGAATTTCTCTGACTATTATGCCAGACACTTTTCCTACTATGTATCCTATTATTAGTAGGATTAATGCTCCTACTAGATTTGGTACAAAGCCTAGGAATGAATACCAAAGGTTTGCTATTATTGATGTTAAAGCTTCCATTCCCATTTTTTTCACCTAATTAGAATTAGGTGAAAGCTGATTTAAAAATGTTTCTATATACAATTTATTTGAAAAGAAACAAAAATAATAGGGTAATGGGCCCGTGGTGTAGCTAAGCATTATCACTGAAGACTCTACAATGGTCTAGCATTTCAGCTTGGGGTGCTGGCGACCCGAGAGACCCCTTGAAGGGGAACGGGAATTCAAAGATAGCTTGACGTGCATTCCATGCACGTCATCGTGGAGATCTCGGCGGGCCCACCAACAACCTTTCTTTTAGAAAAAGAAAGAGTTGTACGAAAGAAAACTATTATTGACAGGAAATTAGTCATGGGCTTGTAGCTCAGTTGGAAGAGCGCTGCCCTCGCACGGCAGAGGTCTCGGGTTCAAAACAGACCGCTTTTCTTTTTAAGAAAAAGAAAAGGTTCTTGTGAACTCCAAAAGAAAAATTTGCAAAACTTTCAGTTTTGCCAATTGTTGGGGGAATCAGGAATACCGTAAAACTGAAGGGGGCTTGCCCCCTGCGGGTTCGAGAGAGTCCCGACAAGTCCACCAAAAATCTTTTTATAATTTAAATAGAAATTATAGCATTAGGCAGCTGATGTATACACCTGTATGCATCTTTTGTAAGGACTCGTAGCTCAGCTTGGAACAGCTTTTCTTTCACAAAGAAAAGACTGTGGGAAAAGAAACTTCAGTCAAGTTTGTGAGAAAAAGGAAAGCATGGGCAATTAGAGCGCTACGCTGATAACGTAGAGGTCGGGAGTTCGAAAGAAGTTGAATGCACAAACTTAGACTACGTCTAAGTTGACAAACTTCACCTTGGATATATCTCCCCGGGTCCACCATCATGAAAATCAAGATTTTCATTCAAAACATGGACTTAGACAAAGTCTAAGTCTAGTTGCTATGCCTGGGTAGCTCAGTGGTAAACTTCTCTTCATAAGAGATGTTCAAGAAAGAGCGCTAGACTCATAACACTTCAGTTGAGTTGGTTTATGAGTGCTGAATCCGAAAGGATTATGATAGTGGGATATCTAGAGGTCGTGGGTTCAAATGAAATTGGATGCACAAACTTAGACTACGTCTAAGTTGGTATATCTATTCTGGTTGACCCACCCCAGGCACCATCCAAGAATGTATGGTTCTTCAGGTTTTATCTAAAGATGAAAATCAGCACCACATACTAAATTATTTTAATATTATTATCTCCCCATCTCATGATATTGTTTTATAAATTTTTTCTAGATAAACCGATTTTTGGAAAATTTATTTATTATATAACAATCAATAATAAAACCTTGGTGTGGTTTATGTCAATAATATCTGTTAAGGGATTGAAGAAGTATTATAATGGTTTAAAGGCAGTTGATGGAATAAGTTTTGAAGTAAAGAAAGGAGAAATTTTTGGTTTTCTTGGTCCAAATGGTGCAGGCAAGACAACCACAATAAAGATGCTCGTAACCCTTCTTAAACCAACCGATGGAACAGCCTTGGTTAACGGTTTCGACATAAACAAAAATTCATATGGTGTTAGAAAGAGTATAGGCGTTGTCTTTCAGGAGCCGGCGCTTGATGATGAATTAACAGGAAGGGAAAACCTGGATTTTCATGCCAGAATGTATGGAATGGCGGGGAAAGACAGAGATAAGAGAATCAAAGAAGTTTTGAAGAAAGTTGATTTGGAAGATAAGAAAGATGTATTGGTAAAGTATTATTCTGGTGGTATGAAGAGAAGGTTGGAAATCGCAAGAGGCCTTATGCATTATCCAAGAATTTTATTTCTTGACGAGCCCACTCTCGGCTTGGACCCTCAAACAAGAAGGTCAATATGGAGTTACATAAAGGAGCTGAACAAGAAGGAAGGCATTACAGTATTTCTAACTACACACTACATGGAGGAAGCAGATTATTTGTGCGACAGAATTGCAATAATAGACCACGGAAAAATATTAGTGACAGACGAGCCGAAGAAATTAAAAAACAAAATAGGAAAAGATGTCATAACAATAAATTGTTTAAAACCCAGGGAGTGTGCAAAAATATTTGAAAAGAAAAAGTGGATAGACAGTGTGAAGGTGCATGACTCGAATGTGATTCTTGGAATGATGGACAGTGAAAAAAAGCTTCCAACTATAATAAAGCTTGTTGAGAAGAACAAAATAAAAATAAATTCTTTAGGTACGAGGAAGCCAACTTTGGAAGATGTTTTCTTATATTATACCGGAAGGAAGATAAGGGATGAGGAATCAAGTGGGTTGAAAACATTTAAAAAAAGATTTGTGATGAGGAGATAAGTATGTTCAACTACCAGGCAATATATGTTATGTGGCTCAGGCAGATGAAGAGGTTTGTCAGAGCAAAGAGCAGAATTGTCTCCAACTTTGTTCAACCGTTTTTGTTTTTAGCTGTTTTGGGTTTTAGTTTCAAGGCCAGTAGCATACCAGGTTTGCCTGCAGGAATAAACTACATAGATATATTAACACCTGGTATAATTACAATGTCAATTCTTTTTCCCTCTGTTTTTGTGGGACTTTCTGTTCTTTGGGATAGACGCTTCGGTTTTTTACAGGAGGTTATGGTTGCACCTGTAAGCAGGCTTTCAATAATCATAGGAAGAACCCTTGGAGGGTCCACCACTGCAATAATTCAGGGATTGGTAGTATTGTTCATAGCAATTTTCCTCGGGGTTAATATACATTTTTCCGCAGTTTTTCTATTGTCCTTTGTTTTTATGATTTTGATATCATTTGTGGCGATAGGGATTGGACTAATAATAGCATCCAAGATGAGAAATATTGAGGGATTTCAGTTCATAATTTCTTTATTTATTTTCCCGCTTTTGTTTTTATCATCGCCCTTTTCAACCTTGGATTCGCTCCCATCGTGGTTAAGGTTTGCCGCGTTTTTAAATCCAATAACTTATGGAGTTGATGGATTGAGGGCATCTTTGATAGGTTATTCTTACTTTCCGATTTACATAGATATTGCTGTTCTTGTTTTTGTCTCAATAATAACAATGTTTCTTGGAAGCTATTTTTTCAGCAAGAGCGAGGTGTAATTCATTTCTTCATATGGATTTCAACAATATCCCCATCCTTAAGTTTATGCTCAAGGCCAACTCGCTCCCAGTCAAATTTGGCTGAAGGACCAGATATTTTGGCGAATTTAAAATACCTGAAAAAATCTTTATGGACACTTTTGCATGCGTCCTCAACTCTGGAATTCTTGTCAAGTATTATTGGCCTGTCGATTTTTTTCTTTCCTGGTTCTTTTGTGTAAACTCTTATCAATCCAAGCCTTTTCCAAATCCTTTTAAACAGCTCTTCTTTGGTAATGTTGCTCTTAACAAAAATGAAATTTTCAAATTTTTCTCTTTCTTTGAGCTTGTTTAACTGTTTCATCTGCTCATCTTTATTCAGTTTTTCCCCCAGTAGAAACAGCACCAGCTCTGACGAATGTGCTATTGATAATACCTCTCTCGTGAACGTTGATGGTATTTCTATTATTTGTATTTGGACTCCATTAAAATCAAGCATGCCTGCCTCTGGTTTTGTTGTTGTATAAGGGTAATCAGCTATTTTTGGCTCAGCACCGGTTACTTTTTTCAAAAATGTTGATTTTCCAGAATTTGGTAAGCCTATCAATGATATGCGGGCGCAACCTTCTTTTGGCACAGATAGCGATTTTCTTTTTTTTGTTTTCTTCCTTTCATCTTTTTTCAGTTCCGCCAGCTTTTTCTTCAGTTGTGCCTTAAGTTTTTCAGCGCCTTTATGAGTAGGAGTGACTGATAAAAGTTTTTTAAGTTTCTTTATTTTGTCCTTTTCATCTGCTTTGTCATATTCTTCTTTTGCTACATACCATTCAGCGGGCAAATTAGCTGGCATAATAATAAATTGTTTTTCAGGTTTTTATTTCTAAGACATACAGCATTTCCCATGGTATCTTCTTTTTCTTTATAACTTCAATACTAAATCCTTGTTTTTTAAAAAATTCTTCTATTTCTTTTAAACCAGTCACAGATGATATCAAAAAAAGAATTTTCCCATTTTCTTTAAGATGGTTTTTTACATTTTTAACAAATCTTTTTATCAGTTCTAAATTCTCTCCAGCAGACCATTGTTCTGCTCCTTTTATTTTATCGTCAACCGGAATATATGGCGGATTAAAAACTATCAGGTCAAATTTTTCGTTGACATTTTCAAAAAGGTTGCTTTCTCTGAAGGCAATGTTTTTTATTCCATTGTTTTTGGCGTTTTTTCTCGCTAGTTTCACAGCTTCAGGGTTTATATCCACACCTAAAACATTTTTTGCATTTTTTGATGCCACAAGCGCCTGAATCCCTGAGCCAGTGCCAACATCCAAAACATCACCAAGGTTTTTCATCCCTTCCAGAACTTCAGCAAGCAAAAAACTATCTTCCCTTGGCTCATAAACCCCTTCATTCGTAAGAATTTCAAGCGCTCCAAACCTCATAAAACAACACCTTACATATACTTTGAGCCCAATAAAACTAAATAGTTAACTTTATATACTATTAACTACATATTAGTAATACTTTAAGGAGGTGTTAAGATGAGTAGAGAGGTTGATGCTGTTTTAAGAAGTAGTTCTTTAGGACCAGGTGAAAAAGTGAAGGCATTGGAAGAAATAACATATGGCAGTGGTTTAGGTAAACTTTATAAAGGGCTAGATGGAACACAATTTGAATTGACAGACAAAGAAAAAATAGGTATATACGAAAAGAATGCCTGATTCTTTTTCTTTATTTTATCATTTTTCTTCCATGGCATAGCTTGCAGCCTGTGGTCAATAGGCAGTCAGAGCAAACCAAGGCGCCGCAGGCTGGGCAGTTGTGAAGTTCCCTAACTTTTCTGCAGGACTGGCATATACCCATCATATTTTTTCAACTCTTTTTGAGCCGTAGCTGTACCAACAAATAATTGGGGGTTAAAATAAAAAAAAGAGAAAAAAATAGTTTTACTTAGGCAGTTCCTGATAGCATTCCTGTGCTTGTGAATGTATCTGAAGATCCATATTCATCAATGTAGTATGTTATTGTAACATCCCATTTGTAGCTGTCTCCTGTATCTACTGCTGGAGAGTTTAGTGTCACAAAACTCGGGCTCTTTTCTCCTGCATCCAAAGATATTGCAAGTCCATCGTTTGCTACAGTATCTACTGTAACGTTTGTTATTGTTATGTCTTTTCCGACTCTATTCTCGAATATTACTTTTAAATCATCATTTGCTGCATCTACTCCCCATGTATCTATTTGTACTTTGCTGAAACCTACTTTGCTTTCTCCAACAATTTTTCCTGGAGAAAACACGCCATAGTAATACAGTACTCCTCCGACCACTATTATTATCAATATTGCCCATCCATAGGTCATCAAGTACTCTAGGGCTGATTGTCCTTTTCTTCCGAACATTTTTTCACCTAAGAATATTATAAAATGGTTATTTATAAAGTTTTTTATATTAAAGCCCCAAAAGGCTGCTAAACATGGTCGTAATTAGAAATCTTATAACGAAGAATACGAGCAAAGCCCCGCCAGTGAGGAATGGTATATACTTCAATCCCCTCTTTTCTTTTCCTCCCTGTATCAAACCGATTATCAGGGAGCCGAATACAGTTGTCATGATTATTGTAGCTATGGCAAATATAAACATCTCCGAAGGTGAGACTTGTGAACCAGTCATTTTTATCAAGCCACTCTGTTGATATGGCATATCACCAATATCAGCCATCTGTGCACTCCATAATCCACTCATCATCTCTATAAAATAGACAGAAATGGAGAATAATAGAGGCGAGCCAAGCACAGATGCAAATATTATAAACATGGAATACATCATAACATTACTCTTAACCTCTTCTTTCATAACTTTTATGTTTCTTATATCTGATGCTGTTTCATCAAGCAAGTGAGCCATCTCACCACCTGATTCTATTCCTTCTTGAATTAGTTTCACAGTTCTCTCAAGTATTTTTGATTTAACTCTTTCTTTCATTTTGCTAAGAGAATCGCTCATTGAGACACCTCCGAATACTTCCCTTCCAAATCTTTTTATTTCGTCTTCAAGGGGCCCAAATTCAGGTCTTGCAGATAGCCATATTGCCCTGTCAAGGGTCATACCAGCTCTTATGTTTGCAGACATAAGTTGAAGAGCATCTGGCAAAATTTCTTCAATCTGTCTTGCTCTGCTGTCTACAACAAGCGATAGTATTATGTATATAATCAGCTGGAACCCAAAGAAAGCAGACAACCCAAAGATAACTGATATTAGTAAATTAAAGAAAAGCAACGACAAAAGGAAACTCATCAATCCAAGGACTGATGAATAAAGCAACATGAATCCGGAGAATTCCATGGATGATACATCTTCCATACCAGCGTATTTCAATACTTTTCTGATGCTGTTTGTATATGGCGCGAATTGTCCAAATACTCTATACACTCTTCTAATTTAAATCACCACTGAAGGTCTTTTATTTTTGACAAACCCTATGAAAAACACCTGGAAAAACAACAGTCCAATGAAAATTAGTGGGAATATAATTTTTGGTACTGTAATTCCAGAGAATGACGAGAGAATCATTAAAAAAGTTAATCCAAGACTTGGTATTATCACGGCTACTATCATATACAGCATTGTCCATGGGTTTAACTGCTGTCCATAGTTCTTTATTTCTGTGATTTGTTTTTGAGAGAAATCGTCTGTTATTGCTTCAAGTGTATCTCCTATATCGCTCCCTGCCTTGAGTGCATTGATAATCTGCCACAACGTTCTTCTAAAGTAAAGCGAAGGATTTCTTTCAGCTATTTTGTTTAATGCTGTTATCTGGTCCATCCCACCCATCACATCTTTAATAACTTTCTCAAACTCCTTAGAAATTTCTCCATATCCAGAACTTACGCCAACCAATGCATTAAATAGGGGGACACCACTCCGGACCTCTATTAATATGTGCCTGAAAGCGAAAAGCAGGTTTGACTCCAGTTCTTTGATTCTCTTCTTAAGTATTATTCTTGGATAGAAGCTTAAGAAATAAAATGTCACAAAAAAGAAAAATACTCCAATCAAAATTCCTATCGGGTCAAAGTATCCCTTCAGCATAATTCCCAAAAAAGTTGTCAGCCCTCCAACTAAGACTGAGTAGAACACAGATGAGAAAAAAACAATTCCCATGTATTCTATTGGTTTTAAGTCCAATTCACTTTGGTATAAATCCCTGTTCAGTCCCGGTATAAGATTTACTAAAGATTTGCTAATCCATCTTAATTTCTTGGATATATTCTTAGCTTTTTCTAAAGGAACAGGAATCAGCGGTATCCTATTCATGATAATCTTCTCATTTTATTAGTTTTCTTGCTCTCATCTCATCCAGAAGAGCTTTGTCAAAAATATCCTGTGGCTTTTTATTTTTTCTCACTAATTCCAAAACATAATCCTTATCTCTATAATAATCTGCTAAAACTTTTCCAACAGTGTTAACGGTTTTTATGTTTTGCTTAAGCATCCATTCGAGTATCTTACCTTTTTCTTTTAAGTTGTCTTCAAATTCCTTATCCGACATTCCAGTATGCATCTGTATCTCATCAACGAGTCTCATACTTATGTCTCTAAGTTTTGCGTTTGGCCTGACCTTTTCTATGACATCTTTTCTAGGATTCCAAGCGTAAAGAACATTTACGTCAATCTTCGATTTCCCTCCAGGCATCATTGATGGGACGAATTCTGCTATTTCAAATGTTCTTCTTATTCCAAGTCTTCTGTGCCTGAATTGGACGCATGTAAGGTGCAAAGCTTCTAACATGCTCTCCGGAAGTGATATGGGCGGATTTATCATTCTTCTTCTTACTTCTTCTGCTGTGTTTGCGTGCAGTGTAGAATAAACAGAATGTCCTGTGTGCATTGCTTCAAACAGAACTTCTGCCTGTCTCTGTCTCCTAATTTCACCGACTATTATTCTATCTGGTCTCATTCTCAAAGAATTTACCATGAGTTCCAGCATACTTACTTTCCCTTTTCCTTCTGGATTGGGCTCTCTTGTTGTCATTGGAACCCAGTGGAGGAATTCCGGGAGTTGTAGCTCTCTGGTGTCTTCTATTGAAATTATTCTCTGCGTCGGTGGCATAAATGGGGTTAGAGCATTCAGGAGAGATGTTTTACCGGAAGCAGTACCGCCAGCAATTATTACATTCAGCTCGTATTCTATTGAAAGCCATAAAAGTGCTGCAGGCTCTTTTGAAAGTGTATTAATTTCTGGGTCTATAAAATTTATTATTGTCCAGGGATTTCTCGCAAACTTCCTTATTGTTATTGTGTTTCCCTGCGTGGATATTGGAAACAGAGTAGCGTTTACCCTATCACCGCTTATAAGATGAGCATCCATCAACGGATCCAGATTGGTTATTTGTCTTCCTATTCTTCTTCCGATCATTGACGCATAATTGTATATTTCTTCTTCGCTTTTTGGCTTCAAGTTTGTTTTCAGCCATCCAAATTCTTTGTGGTAGACCCATATCGGCTCTGAAGAATCGTTTATAACTATTTCTTCAAGGTCATCGTCTCTTAGAAGAAGCTCTATCTTTCCAAGACCAAACATTTCATGAACGAGCTGTCCCGCAAGAGTGTCTCTTCTTTCCTTTGGTGTATGTGGCATATGCTCGTCTATAAGTTTTTTCGCCTCTTCCAAAGATTTTTTTCTTACATCTTCCATAACTTTAGGATCAAGTATTTCTCTTCCACCTATTCCAATTAACCTTATTAAATCTTCTCTTATGGAATTAAGTATAGCAGCAGTTGCCTCTTTTATTTTCGGATATATCAGTTCGTATGTCGGAACATAGTCGTCCTTTTTGTGATATATTATAACCTCTGCTTTAACATTATCTGCATGAATTTCATATCTTTTTTCTTTTGTTTTCACGAGCTTCGCCTGTTTTTTTCTTAATCTTTTTAACATTTTTCTCGACATGGGATTTCTTTTTTTCCAGGTTTTTAATATCTTTAATTAAATTAAGTAGCCTTTCTTTTATAATATTTACTTCATATGGCTTTTCTGATTTTCTCTCAAGTATTTTTATTTCCTTTTCAAGTTCTATCCCTTTTCTCTCAAAATTTTCAATATTCTTTTCAATATTCTTTATATTCTTTTCAATGTTTTCAATATTTTTCTTTGGCTGGTCTTTTATGTATGCAAGTTTCTTTTCAATTTCCTTGAATTTTTTCTCTGCTCTCCTGATGCCACTCTCAATATTCTTTTTATCTTCTTCAATTTCTCTGGTTTCTCTTACAAGCTTTTTCTTCTTTCCGTCTTTCATTTTTGCAGAGTATTTCTCAAGTTCTTTTATGCTGTTTTTGGTGTTTTTTTCAAAAGTTTTGATAAAATCTTCTGTATCTTTTATATCCTTCTCAATTTTTTCCATATAGATTTTCAATTTTTTGCTTTCTTTTGCAAGTTTTTCGTTTTCCTTTTCCATTCTTTTCAGATTCTTTTTTTGCCGACTTTCCGAGAATTCGAGAGACCTTAAAATTGTTCCCTTGATTTCGTACTTTATTTTAATCATTTTATTTTTGGATAATGTATCTGCCCATTCTTCTATTATATTTTCTGGAATTCCAAGAATATTGCTCGCTTCTTCTACGCTTATTTCCTTTCTCTTGTCTATGATTTCAAGAAGCTTGTCTACATCAGTTTCTATAAGTATTCTTTTCAACTTTTCCATAAAATCACACATATTTTAGGTCATTATTAACTCCATAACTGTCAAGATTATTTTCATCTATTCTGAAAGATTCACCCATACCCTTTACCTTATAAATATTTGGTGAATTTGTATTAAAATAAATGTAATCCACATTGCTCCTGTCGTTTACTTCCATGCCGTTTTCTTCAAGCTCTCCCTTGTTAACCAAGGACTGCATGCCTTTTCCAGGATAGGAATTTGTCAGTTTGTTTTCCAATCTGTCCAGGAAGCTTGGTCCATCTCCAGAAGTGTAAAGGCTTTCCTCTCTCGATTGATACAACACATTTATGTCCCACACCTTTTTGTTGTCTCCATCAACAACTACCATGCTGTTGTTTGTCAAATTAAGCTCTGGGACTATGATGTAAGGGACAGTGATTATAGTTGTGTTTTCCCGCGCAACAACTCCTGCAAAGTCATTTACGATGGGAATGTCTGCATTTTCTATTACCAAAACTTTTTCGCTTCTGCCAGTAACACCAGAGGGATTGTTTGTTATTATGCTCATTCCTGATCCCCATCCGTTTCCGCCATTTCCACCGGAAATTAATCTCGTGAAGTCTCCTGTGGATTTTTCCACTTTGTTTGTTATCTTGCCGTTGGTTCTCAATAGGTAAAGCGGGTCTTCCATGTTTTCCACGGAAACTGAAACATTTTTAATTTCATTCTTTTCAAAGCAAAAAACATTGTTTTTATCCTTGAGGTTGATTGTGAAATTAAATGAGAACAAAATATGAAAACTGTCACGCATTGATATGTTCAAGTCGCTTACGTCGATTTCAAGTTCAAATCCTCTCTTCTTTGCAATTTCTTTACTTCTGTTTATCCAGTCGTATATTGAATAGTCTACCAGCTCTGCGCTTTCACCATTAAGCGTTTTATTTTCGAAAAGCTCCTTTATGGCGTCCTCAGAGGAAGTGAGTCCAACTCCTTCATCTGATACATGGTTTATGCATTCCAGAATACATCTTTTTCCAATCATATCAACACTCCTGTCAACGTCCTGGTCTACAGAATTCAAAAAATAAAAACCGCTTTTTATTCTAACGAGGGAGCCGATTTCCTCTCCATATCCTTTCATTGACTCGCTATGTGTTAGCGTCAGTGCAATCATTGGCGCAAGTATCATGACAACCAAAACAGAGTAGAATAGTCCTTTCATATTACCACACCTTCAATGTAAATATACTTGGTCCCCATGTCCAGGGTATTCCACCGCTTGCTACGGAATCAAATTCAAATTCCGTGGGAAGGGCGTCTATTGGATTAGTTTGGCTTCCGTCATCGTCTCCGCTGTCATTTATAAAATTAAGATTATCTAAAAGTTTTGAGAAGGCGTCGTCTAGGGCATCATTCTGAGGATCAAAGATGTCACTTCCGTTCCCGATTGCTATTGTTTCTGAGCCATCTACTATGCCGTCTTGATCTAAATCATAAAATATTTCTCTGGTGCATCCCTCATATTTTTCAAATACACCGCCATAGTCTGTGAATCCCCTTATAGCTATTGTATAAATCACACTGTCGTCTGGACTTCCTCCAGTTGTGTTTGATATTGTTCCGGTGTCTATACTGACATTGTTTATACCTGTATGCAGTTCTCTAACTGGTATGTGTATTATGTGTGGGTCTCCGAGTTTTTGATAGTCATTTCCATAGTCCCAAAGCTTAAAGAAGTAATTCCATGATGTTCCGTTGTAAATCAGCCCCCTGTCAGTCCAGTATTGTGAAGAATAGGATGTTACTTTTGCATCTAAAACTCTTCCTTCTGGCGGTATTATAAAAGAACTGTTTTTTGGGCTCTCTACATCACCACCAAATCTTGGAGTCTCTATATCAAAACTTATTTCTCCATATTCCGGAGGATAAACCTGTGGGGTATAGTTGAATTTTATGTAGGAGTCTGGATAAAGCTCTGTGAAATCCCCCATTCCTCCGTATACTTTTACAGTCTGTGCAACATATGAGGCATTCAATATTTTCTCTGCAATTTGTTTGTAGATGTCAGCAAGTTCAGATACATTGGAGAAATAATATTCGCCACCACCACAATTGGCTATGTCCTGTAGAGTTTGATTCTCAGCGTCAGAACCAAACCCAATTGTATATACTGTTATATTATGATTTTGATAAGCATCACAGGCAGCATCTATGGCATCCTGTTTTGCTCTTTCTATACACGCTTCATCTCCATTGCATATATTATATGGCGTGCATTCTACATTGGCTTCCCCATCACTCATAACGACAATGGATTTGAATCTATCGTCGCTTGATTGTGCCAAAAGTCTGTCAACAGCTTCATTTATGCCACAACAAATGCATGTCCACCCATCGGCACCCCATTCATCTACCTTGCTTTTAAGTGAAGTTTTATTGTCAGACAAGTCATGGCAATTGTCATTGTTTACATCGGTTTCATATCCAACAAGACCTATCTTATTGCCTGTCCTGTTCAAAACATCATCTATAAATATTTTATTTGCATCCTTTGCCATTTCTATTCTTTCTATGTTGCAGGAGTGTGGGGACCATGTTCCGTTGCACCACTCTTCACATAGAGACTGTGATGAGTTACAGTAGGTTTCTGGATCATCACAAGCATCCTGGCTGACCCAAGTTCCGTCACAGTCCTCACAATCTGATTCACCGTTGTCACAACAATCAGTGTTGCAGCAATCCTGGTGGTTTGTGCAGCTTCCACCACTGCACCAGCAGAAAATACCAAGAATACAAGACCATGTACCTCCGCATGCATTACAATTACTATAACTAGAATCACAGCAGTCTCCAAACGCTCCACCCTGGTTGCAACACCATTGGGAGCAGTCAGCACCCTCACAATGAGGTCCGCTACAGCTTGGTATAGAGTAATTTTCACAGTAGTATTTCTCTCCACTACATATTCTTGGATCGCTGCAATTGAATGGAACATCACATCCTCCATGGTCCTTTCCCATACTGCCAGACAAGTCCGTCACAGAAAATACGTCTGCCTCCTGTCCTGTTTGATATTCTACATATGACACATTCCTAAATCCAAACCTTATCGGAACAGTTTTGTTGCTAATAAAGGAAAAGTTCAAACCGCTTGCTGTGAGGTTGTTTTCAATCTCATTATTTGTTATATTTGTTATTCCTTCACCATAGGATTCGTTGTCAAATACAGTGGCATTACCGATTCTTAAAAAGAGAGGATATGTACTGTTGTAATGTAAATATATATTCATTGAATTCAAGGTTCCCGGTATGTAAAAAGAGTCATAAAGGTTTATTATCCCTCTTATTCCAGGGAACTGATATATCCCATAATCTTCTTCAGTTGAGAATTCTGTTGTATTGTATTTTATCTTAATATGCCCTCCTCCGATGTAGCTTTCATTTTCGAGGAACCTGAATTCTATACTGTTATTAGTATCCTGAAAATATTCACAATAGGAAGGATTTCGTGTTGAGTTGCATATTGTGTAAATGTTTGACCGCATAAAAGCTTCTGAGGAGTTGTATCTTCCAGCATAGTTGTTGTTTATATAAAGTTCAAAATCAGAGCCTGGGACAACTTCCATATCAGCGCTTAAGACACTGTCCATATGGGTAATATTGAATACCTTTGTTATATTTCCATCTCCAACATATCCTCCAAAATATAAAAACTTAGATTTAACATTTCTCAATTTGTTTAAAAATATTCTCGCTACATAGCCAGATGGTTTTTCTCCTGTTCTGTACCCTGATACCATCCTGTTGCTCACAGCTATGCTATTTCCTTCTGTTGGACAGCTTTTGTAAATAATATCATCGCCAAAAGCTAATTCAAAACATCTGTTAGTAAAGTTTTTAAGAAGTTTCGCTGTTAAGTTCTCCGCATCGGTTTTGTTTCCTTCAAGCCAGAGCGTTCCTATTACTTCCAGTGCGGATTCGCCGTCAAAATTCTCTGAAAGATTTAGTTCAGTTGCATTAACCTTGTTGGACAGGATCTGCATGCTATCTTCTGCTTCTGAATGCATAGTGGTATACTTAAGCTGTGGCTCTATGGTGTAGTATATTCCCAGTATTCCTATTACTGCCAGTGTTATACCCAATGCCAATATTGCATCCAATGAAAACACAAATCCCTTCAATTAATCACCATATACAATAAACCTCATTTCTGCACCTTTTTCGTCTATAATAACATTCCTCTTAACAACGAATATTTTTTCTGAATTTTGCCATGAAGTTGATCCTTTTTCGTAAAGTATATTGTCGTTGGAATCTCTAATTATAAAGTAAAATGATTTGTCCTCTATATTCAAGAGTTTCTTTATATTGCTATCGCTCATAGAGACAAAAGCTTCTATTTTTGTTTTGTTAAGCACATTTGGCTTTTCTGCAAATCCAATAATCTCTACGTTGCTTCCATTCCAATACTTTGGATATCCAGGATATAATACAAGTATATCAGTTTTAGATATGAGAGAATCGTAATAAAGCATATCCTCTTCGTTTGATATTTTTTCTCTTATTGCATAGTTGTTTACCTGCAATGTTATCAATATAAATAAAAAAATTACAGTAGCCATAATGAAGTCTGGAGTGAACAGCTGACCTTTATTTGAAGACAATCACATCATCCTCATTTGATATTTTATTTTTTCCTGGAGAAGGTGTTCCAGAAGTTTTGTTGGTTATTAAAATTCCCTGTGTTTCTCCAGAATTCCAGTTAAGCGCCAATATTTTTCCATGAATACTTATTGTATAATTAGAGCCGAGAATATCATTGGGAATAGTGAAGTTTCTTTCGTATCCTGAGCCAAACATAACAGCCATGTCTACTTCTTTTTTAATTATCAGCGCAATTTTTTCTGCGGTTAAGGTCTTTCTTTCACTCAATATTTCGTTCTGCTGCTTCCAGAGGAATGGGGTGAATACAGCAAATATTAGCAAAACAAAGCTTATTAATACAATAAATTCCATACTGACCTGAGCTTTAGTATGAGACATTCACCCAACCATCTTCCACAGCTTTTATGGTTATTTTATATATCCCGGCTTTTGTCGGCAGGCTTCCGTTTACTATGGCATCTGTCATACTTACAATATCTGTGTATCCATTTCCGTACCTAACTCTTACTCTAAAAAGGTTGTCAGAAACATTTGTCATAACAACTCCCTCTGGAACGTAAAGGTTAACAGACATTTTTGCCGGATAGCCCTGAAAATATACCATATTTGATGATTCTGCAATGGAGTCCATGCTATCCTCAAGAGCTCTTATTTTAAGGTCGCTCCTAGTTTCGTAGGTGTAGGAGTTCAATATGACAAATAGTGGAACAAGTATTGCCATGGCTATGCCTATTATAATCATATACTCAACAGCAGCCTGACCCTTCATATAAAAATATTTAAATTTCTTTAAATAAAAATAAAGTTTAAATAAATGACATATGTGAATAATGCCTTCGTAGCTCAACGGTAGAGCGGCTGATGAAAGTGCTCTGGCGCTCTTGGCCGAACCTTGTATGGCTACCGTGAAAGCAGCAGGTTGGGGGTTCAAAAACAAACCCTTTTTCAGAAATTCCGAAATTGAAATTTCGTCTTTTTCGGAATTAAGGAAATCTTTGGTTTCCGAAAAAAGTGTTTGTATTCCCAAAAACTTGAAAACACTCCGTGTTTTCTAATGGGAATGATGAAGTTCCCTCCGAAGGCTCCATCTTTTCCAAACAAAATCTATTTATTTCAAAAAGTTTTAATCGTAGGTATGATAAAATCAAGGGCTTATCTTGGATTGGGTTTGATTGCCATAGGAATAATCTTCTTTGTGATATTTTTCCTTAACGATATGATTAACACATTTGTTGGTGGTGCCGTAACAATGACTTTAATATTCCTTGGTTTTTTTTATGTCTTCTTTGCTGCAGAAACCCCGGAATACTTAAAAGAAATCCAGTCCAAAAAGAAACGAAAGTTTTTAAATAAATGAGCCCTAAACTGAACTGTATGTTTTGGAAAAGGTTCTTAAAACCGGATTTAAGAAAAAAAATCTTGTTTGTTATATTGCTTGTGTTTTTTGGTTTAATGTCGTTTCGACCACCTTCAATTACAGTAAAGTTCTTTGTTGGCAACCCAGTTGATTTTTTGCGCGTAACACACGAACTTGCAGTACAGTGGAACTTTCTGGCTTTAGGGTTTGATATGTTTTATTGGTATATGATAGCATGTCTTGTTGTTTATATCTTTGATAAGTTCAGGGAATATGAGGAAAAATTAAGAAGGCCAACAAAAAGAAAAAAGTAACTACAATTCCTTCTGTTTTTCTTCTCCCAGGATTTGTTCCATCATATTCTCAGCAGTTTTTGTCCCTATAAGGTCACCAAGCCTTTCCTTTGGTGCTTTCTTCAAGTCAGATATTTTCTTGAAGCCTGCATCGTAAAGCGTCCGGGCTTTTACTCTTCCTATTCCCTTGAGTTTGACCAAGTTTAAAAGCTCTTCCTTTATTCCATATTTTATTCTGGCTCTTAGTTTTCTGGTTAATTTCAATTCTTCTCTCAGTCCAAGTAAAAGACCAAGCTCTTGGCACGAGTAAAGCAGCCAGTCAGATATTTCCCTTTTTGAATTCAGCTCTCCTGGTGTTATTTTGTACCTGTCCATAAGGTAGTCTTCTCCCCTTTCGCTTATCCACTCTTCAAGTATCAGCGCAGTTTTGAATGCACTCAAGAAATCATCATATTCAAGGTCCCATTGGTCAGGGATTTCAAAGTTTATTTCATCCCTCTTTTTTGCAAGCTTATTTTCTATTTCCTCTATTTCTCCTTTTCTAACCCTTGATGGATAAATCTCTGCTGTTGAAGATATAAGCATCAGGAGGTCAAAGTAATTTTTTATGAATTTCATGCCTTTTATCATTTTGTAGGCGGTTTCAGGGTCCAGATAAAGTTCTGATACGCGCTTTCCAACTCTTGTTATTTCAAGGGTTTCTCCTGTCCTTTCAATGAATTTCTGCTCGTCAAGCCTTTCAATTATTCTTTCTAAAATTTCCTCTATTCTTGATGTGTCTCCATACTGGTATGCAAACAACGTTTCAGAGAAAAATCCTTTCAATTCCTTTTCGTTCCTTACCGTGGTGTTTATGAGTGAAAGGACATGAGTCCTCAGTACAGGCTCCATGGAGAGTTTTGAGTAAATTTCCTCTGGTTCCCCCATTATGAATATATTTTCAAGTTCTTCTGCTTCCCTTTCGCTTTTGGCAATAAGTATGGCTTCACCATAGTCATCATATCTTGGTCTCCCTGCCCTTCCAGACATCTGCTGATACTCCAGGACAGGAATGTAAACATATCCGTGTGCGGGGTAGTATCTCTTGGCATCTCGAATCAGCACCCGAAATGCCGGCAGGTCAACACCGGCGGCAAGTGTTGGCGTTGCACAGATTGCTTTTACAATGTTTTTCCTGAAAGCGTCTTCCACCATAACTCTTTGTTCGTGTGCAAGCCCTGCGTGGTGGAAGGCAACACCATTTTTTATGCATCTTGCAAGCTTTTTGCATTGTTTTGTTGGGTGTGAAAGCACGGAAAGAATTTTTTTGCTTAGCTCTTCCAGCTCCCTCTTCTCTTCCTTTGACAACAGTTTCTTCGCAAATTCTCCTGTTTTTTCAGCCACTGACTCGGCGTTCCTGCGGCTTGATAGAAATACGATAACCTGCTTCCCATGTTTTATTGTGTCAACCACCAGAATTGTCTCGCCATCCGGAATTTTTTTCTCAAAGCTTATGTTCCCTTTCTCTAAGAATTTCAGCTCTTCGCCGTCATACACACCTTCATAAAGTTTTACCGGCCTGTAGTCAGAAAAAACCAACTCTGCATCAAGCCACTGGGAAAGTTCATTGGCATTTGATATGGTTGCAGAGAGTCCAAGTATTTGCGGATTTATGTCCATCTTGATTTTTGTTAAAACAACTTCAAGGGTAGGTCCCCTTCCGGGGTCGTTGAGAAGATGTATCTCGTCTGCGATTATCAACCCAACTTCCCTTAGCCACATGGGACTATGCCTCATGAGGGAGTCCAGCTTTTCCACGGTAACTATAATCAAATCGTAGTTTGCCAGCCAACTGTCAGACGAATCATAGTCACCCAAAGACAGAGCCACTTTAATTCCTATATCCTCATATCTCTTGAAATCCTGATATTTCTCGTAGCCCAGCGCACGAAGCGGAACTATATAAAGCGACTTCATTCCCTTCTCAATAATGGTTTTTAGGAAAGCCATCTCAGCTATGAACGTTTTGCCGGATGCTGTTGGAGATGCAATTATTGCACTCTTGAAATTTAAGACACCTTTCTTAACAGACTCTTCCTGCGGGGGATTGAGCTTTTCTATTCCCTTCTCAAGGAATTTTTTCTTCACCCTTTCCGGAAAGTCCAGATTATCTACTCGCATATACATAAATATTAAAACAAAAGCGTATAAAACTTAATTGATGAAAGGAAAGTTTATTGTCTTTGAGGGGATTGATGGTGCAGGATGTGGCACACAGACAGAAATCCTTAAGGAGAGAATTAATGCATTGTTTTCCCAGCCTGTGCTTCACTTGAGGTATCCAGATTACAATGATCCAATAGGCGCCAGCATACACGAGTTTCTCCACAAAAAATTTTACATAAGCCCAGAGATTCAATTTCTCTTATACTCCATAAACATGTTAAAGGATATGGATGATATAAGAAGTGCCCAGGCAAAGAATAGGGTGATACTTGCTGACAGGTATTTCACAACAACTTTAGCATACCAATGTCTTCAGGGGTTTTCAGAGGATAAAGCTCTGAAGTTTTCCAAGCTGTTCAACATAATCAAGCCAGATTTAGTTTTTTATTTAAAAATCTCTGCAGACACGTCATTGAAAAGAAAGAAAAAAGAGAAAAACGAGCTGGACAGGTATGAGGAAAACAAGGATTTTCAGAGAAAAATTTCCAAGAAATATGATGACTTGGCAAAAAGGAATGTTTTTGCAAGAAAGTGGATTGTTGTTGACGGAGAGAAGTCAATAGATGAAATATCGGATGAAATTTTCTCAACAGTTAAAAAATATTTGAAAATTTAGATTTCATGTTTTTCAAAAAATTCCTCACACAATTTTCTAACTTCTTTTGAGTTTATATCAATTATGTCTTCATATCCCACGTAATTCCACAGAAATTCGTCCAATGAAGAGATAGTTTCATCTTGGTCTTCTTTGAATAAATCACCCTTTCCATAAATAAAATCTCTCACGGCACGCCTGAGGAATGCAGATTCTATACCTTCAAAGAAAAGGTCTTTATTTTCAATTTTTCCTTTTAACCTTTCTTTCAGATACATTCTAGCTTCATGTAACTGGTGGAATAACTCTCCTTTGCGCCATAAAGGAATATTTAATTTCTCGGAAGTTTTGTAGTTTCCTTCCATAAAATCAATAACTTTTTTCAAGGATTCTTCTTTCATATCTTTTTTGGGTTGTTTACAGTCAACATAGTTTATTTCTATCGTAGGAAAAATATATTGTGCAATATAAAGAGCTCTTAAATATCTAATCGGAAGTTCTCTTAAAAATTTCTCATTTTCAAAAATTTCTTTTTTGTCCTTCGCCATATTTCTTTCTATTATTGTGTCTGAATCGATGGCCGTAAAAAGTACCATATCCGGTGCAATAACTCTTTTTTGTAATTCAATCAAAACTTTATTGAATAAAATATCATCTTTTAACTGATATGCTAAACTGCTTATAAATGATCGATTTGATATTATATTTCTACCAGAATTCCATGATTTTTTCATTTCTGTTCTCTGAGTAAGGTATCTGTCAGCAGTAAAAAGTAGTCCTTCTATTTGATAGTCCGAATAACTCTCTCCACTTAAAATATCATGCCTTATAATACGACCTATGGGATTTTCAGGGCTTGGTTCTTGATAAAAATCAGCATTTAGTTCTTCATGCTCTTTTAAATATTCTATGATGGTATCTTTACCAGAGCCATCTGGACCTTCTACGACTATATAAGACGGAATTTTTTTCAACATAAAATATTAGTGTTCATAAAATTTTAAATATCATTTCTTAAAGTAGCTACTTTCCTATCATAATTTAATTATATTTATCCTTTTTCAGATAACTATTAAATGGTGTGGAAATGGGTGGAATAGAATTTGTAAATTCTCCTACAGACGTCAAGTTAATTGGCTGTAGCACGATTACTGGTAATCATGATGATTTTGAGAAAGTACAAGCTGCAATTTACTTAGCTCAATTATCTCCTAAGAGAAAACTTAAAAATATTTTCAATTCTCTTTCTGAGAATCAAACCGAAAGAATAATAGATTACATAGTTGAGGAAGATTTTCACCAATTAGAACATACTTGGTTAAATTTTATGATTGATGGAACAAGAATTGCCACTATGCATGAAGTTTCTGACCATAAAAGTTATACACAGAAATCACAAAGATATTCTACCGCAGCCCCCAAGAGTCATGTACCCTATGGGGTTAACGATGAATTGTTTGAAGAAGTTTTTAAGCCTGTTGTCCAAGCAGGATTTGATTTATACTATAAAATGGAAACCCCTGACAATGTCGAAGGCGTGAATAAAGAGGATGCAAGGGATGTTTTAAGTCTTTCAGCAATGACAAGCATAGTTAGCAATAGAAATACCTTTGACGAATTACAGATGATAAGGTCCTCCACATCAAGAGACAAACCACTTGAAATAAGGCTCATTGGCGAGTGGAAATACAATATTCTCAGGAAATTGGCTCCAAATATTTTTGATGAAGACATGAATATTTTAAAGAAATTTCCTGTAAAGAAAAATCTCACTTCTCTGGAATATTCAAATCAAGAAATCGAAGAAATATTGAAGGATATCACTCATTCAGTAAGTGAATCTGATATAGAAATAGGTTATGTGGATGTACCAATTACCCCGGAAGAACCAGGCTTAATATCTGGATTGGCTGCAATGACAACTCGCGATGAAAGAAACTTTTTGGGGTTGTTGAAAGCATATGAAAATGGAGAAATTTCTCTGGAGAAAATAAAATTGGTTCTTGGTACAGTAATGAGTTCGGGGCATACCTCAGTTGCAGAACACGATATGTATCTGATTGAGGACAGAAGCAAAAAATCTTTAAATCATCAAAAGACCAGACACAGGCATATCATTGATAGTTATACACCATTGGATGTTGCAGGTCAAAAATTTGAATATGATATGCACCCCAGCATAGAAAAATTTGGATTTAAGAAGGAATATGAAGAACATATGGAGAAGATAAAAGAAGCGTTTGATATATTAAAAGAGCATGGAGTCAAGGAAGCATATTACATACTTCCGAATGGAATAAAAATGGATTCTTACATAACTACGAATGCTACAGAAATAACTTATATTCTTGAGAAAAGATTGTGTAAAAATGCTCAAGAACCAATAAGAAATTATTTTGCTATACCATTGTATAATAAAATGAGAAGAATTCTTCCTCAAATATTTGATGATGCAGTTCCAGGATGCTTGAAAGACGGATGTAGAGAAAAGTGGCCATGCTTTGACAAAAAAAGAGGAGCATCAAGGCAAGTTCCGTATAAATCTAAAGATGAACTTCTATAACCAGTAAACCCTAAATTTCCAAACTTCCCTTAAAATGTTCTCAAGTGTTTTTAGTTTCATGTGCCTTGCATTGAGAGTTCTTTGCATTATTTTCCCTTCCTCTTCACTTTTTTTCAGATAATCACAGAATTTTACGAATTCTTTTGCAACTATGGAATCTCCACCAAAGAAGATGAAATCTATTTTTTCATTGAAAGGGGCAAATTTCTCCCTTACCTGCGAGCAGACTCTCTTGAAGAAATCGTTAATCTGCCCTTCTCTAACTCTTTGAAATCTGGCTGCGCTCTGTCCTCCGGCCCTTATTCTTCCGCTTACAAACTGAGTTCCAGTCTTGTGCGTTTTTAGTTCTTTTCCAGCAAAGACACCAAGTGAGTATTCGCCAAGCCTTAAAAGAATTACGCCAATTGTGTATTCGTTTTCAATCATCTTTAACAAAAATCCCTTGTCTCCTTCAAAGGTTTTTTCAATTGGTATGGGAGGCACAATTATTTTCTTGCTTTCAGGAAGTATTATTGCCCCGACATGATTCTTCCCGATTTTATATGCAATTTCCTGAATGCCCTCTGAAAATCTTTCGCTATAGTCCGGGAAATCATCCTTGCTCACGTAGATAAAGGGCTCATTCAAATCCTCCAAAAACTCCAAAAAATTTTTTTTGCTTAGCTCTTTAGAAATCATCACTCCCGCCTTTTCTTTTCAAGTCTTTCAAAGAATGAGGCAAAATCCGAGAGGTAAATGTCCTTCAGCTCTTTTTTTCCGGTTTTCATTTTAAACCTATCCAGAAGTTCCTGCCTGCTGCTTATTCCAAAATATTTCATAAATTCTTCAGTGAGTTCAAGCCTTTTGGTTCTTCCCTCTTTCTCAGTTTTGATGAGTCCCCTGGACTTCAAGTCTTTTATGTAATCATAAGCGCGGTTTCCTATAGTCTTTACAACTTCGCTCTGTGTAATGCCTTTTTTATAAACCGCCAGTGAGAGGACTTTGAGCATCGCCCTTGAAAGGTCTGCATAAGGCGTGAGATGGGAAACCTTTTCCAGGTATTTTTCCTTAACTTTTAGGTGATAGTTGTTTTCCATAGCTAAAAGTTTCAATCCCCGGTGCTCTTTTTCCAGTTCTTTTTCCATTTCTTCAAGAAGTTTTTTGACAACATTCTCTTTCATTTCCGTTATTTTGCACAGCTCTTTTATATGAAGTGGCTTATCTGAAATAAACAGCGCAGCTTCCAAGAGAGCCTTTTTTTCATCCATCTATTTCACCCATGAAAAAATAAAAAATTTCAATTTTTGGTTTTTTTTCATCCATCTATTTCACCCATCCACATCTCCCTTTAATCTTATGTAGATATCTTTAAAAATCTCTTTCTGCTCGCAACTGATTTTACCATCCTGGGAAAGATGCAGAAGTGGCAAAAATCTGTCAACAATTTCTTTTCTCTCCCATTTTGGGACAATATCCCTGAACCTCAGTTCACCCTTCTTCAGTTTGTTTAGCACTCCGGTTATGCTCTCATAAAGGTCGTTTATCCTTTCCTCAATATCCACATTATCCTCTTCTAATATTTCTTCAACTCTTTTTTTGGCCCTGAATTTTTTTTCTTCCCTGATTTCTTTTGTCCGGAATGCCTTCTTAAGTGCAACAACAAGCTCGTCCAGAGTAACCTTCCTTCTTGGTATTCTCATTATTGGTGTTTCAAGTTCCGGCACTTTTGAAAGGTCAATCTTTTCCTCGATTTTTTCATCTTTCTTTTCTTCTTCTTTCTCCTCAAACATTAATATCTCAACTTTCATCCTAAGAAAAATCGCCGCTATAATTATTATTCTGGCAGGTATCTTAAAATCCAAGTCATTCATTTTTGCAACATACTCTGCAAACACGTCCGCAAGTTCCACAATGTCTATATCCCATGGCTTCATACCTTCTTCTGTTATAATATATTCTATAACTTCTTCCCAGCTTGACTCTTTTGATACAAGTTCCAGTATTTCCTTTTCTTTCAAATGCTCACCTTAAAAATAACAACAATAACTTTATATATAACACTTACAAAAGTTAAATAGATTACACCCCCGGTGAAAGCATGATTGGAAAAAAAGGTATTAGTCCATTAATAGCATCTGTAATCCTAGTAGCTTTCGTAATAGCAGTTGCAGCAATAGCAGGAAACTTCTTCACAGGGTTCACAGAAAAACAGAAGGTAACAGTAGAGACAAAGGGTGGAACTTTGATAGATTGTAGTGTAACAAGGATGGAAATAGATCCGGATACTATAAATACAGCAGCTTCAGGTTTAAACTTTATAGCCAGTAATGTAGGTGAGGAGGACATATCAAACATAAAAATAGTCGTTTTTGACAATGCAAGTTCAATAGACACAGTGCCAGCATCTCCGTCAACATTGTCTAAGTCTACTTCAAAAAAGATTGAGAATGGTAGTGCTTTTTCAAATGTTGATCCGGCATTTGCTTACTACATAAAATTGACTACAACGGATTGCCCTGGAGTAGACAGCCAAGCAAATTGTTCTACTTGGGGTGCTACAGGATGTACAAAATGGAAATTAATAGGTTAATTGGTGAGAATTAATGACAAAAAAAGGTATTAGTCCATTAATAGCATCTGTAATCCTAGTAGCTTTCGTAATA
>CAYNRH010000003.1:0-1786 GCA_964399605.1 uncultured archaeon
GAAGGTATTCCTTTGAGCTTATTATGTTCTGCCCGAATGTCGTTTTTATCGGCTCCACGTAGGCAAGTATTTTAAAATCTTTGAGTATGTCCTTGAGCTTTGGCAACTCCTTTCTGTAAATTATTCCCTGATATATTTTTTTGGGCTTGTTCTTGTGGGTATATACTCTCTTGGTCCTGACAAAGACAAAGCCGTTGTCATTCAAAACCTTAAAGAGGTCCTTGGAATATCTCTTAGAAATTTTTATTGTAACAAGGACTTTCCCCAAGGCCATCTTTTCTTCAATGAACGTTCCCAGAAAATATCCACCAATATAACCCAGAGCCATTGAGAAAACCACTGGAAGGGTAAGCTCCCCTGTAATTAAATTCTTGAAAACAAGGAGGAACAGTATTGTATCTACACCTATCAAAAAGGCTGCTATTCTCTTATGCCCTGCTATCTCATTAATTTTCTGAACTGTGCCTATTGCTCTTATTCCAAGGCACATCAAAAAAATGAAAACCAATCTTTCTATCATACCTTAGAAATTTTCTTATATTATATATATATTAATATTGTATGGTGGTTCTTTGGTTAGTGTGGAAAGAAAAGTCAATGAAGTCGTGAAAAAAATCAAAAGCCTGGAAATTCAGGGCGCCCAGGAAATAACAATAGAGGGCTTGAAAGTTTTAAAAGAGTTTGCCAGGGAAAGGGGATTTGGCGCTGAATTCACCAAAGCTGCTGACAAGATAATAAAGGCAAGGCCCACCGGTGTTTCCGCCTACAACTGCATAGGATATGTTAAAAGACATCGCACACTGAAGAATATTGATTCTGTCCTGAAATATTTGCAGAAAGCCCAGGAATGGATTGCCTACAACGGCTCAAAAATAATAAAAAATGGGGATATTATAATGTTACACTGCCACTCCTCCACAGTTTTGAACATATTAAGAAAGGCAAAGATGGAAGAGCATAAAAATTTCAAGGTTATAGTTACCGAGACAAGGCCAAAGATGCAGGGGTTGAAAACCGCCAAAGAACTGGTAAAAATGGGAGTGCCAATATATTATATAGTTGATTCTGCCGGGCCGTTTTTCATGTCAGTGTGTAATCTGGTTTTAGTTGGCTCTGATGCAGTGAGATCCGAGGGTGTTTTAAACAAGATAGGAACTTATCCCCTGGCTCTGGCAGCAAGGGAAGTTGGTGTTCCTTTTTACGTGGCTGCATCCAAGGACAAGCTGGATTATGACTGCGTCTCCGTTATAGAGGACAGGCCAGACAGGGAAATTGGAAATCTGAAAGAACTTGAAAAAACTGGGGGTGAAATAGAAAACCCTGCCTTTGATGTAACGCCATGGAAACTGATAACAGCTGTAATAACAGAATCAGGACTGCTTGGGGAGAGAGAAATAAGAATATTGCTGGATGAGGAATTTAAGATATAATTTTATTTCTTTCCAAATCCAAACAAACTTCTTAAAAAGCTCATTATGCTTTCTAAAAGACCTTTTGTTTCCTTCAGTTCCCCTTTGATATTGTAGCATTCTCCGTCAGAGCAGAAATTGCTTTTGCACTCGTAGTTGTTCAAGCAATCTTCCCCGTTTTCTTTTTGAACTTTGAAAGCTCCGTCAAAATCACAGTAAGATGGCACTCCGTTTTCTGTTATCCTTACACCGTATTGAACACATTTATATTTATACCAGCATCCACTGCAGGTTTTCTCTACATCTTCTTGAACAACTGTTGTGGTAGTTGTTTCCGGAATTTGCACAGAAACCTCTGTTGACTGGCTTGGTTGCTC
>CAYNRH010000003.1:1886-17694 GCA_964399605.1 uncultured archaeon
CCTTCTCCGCCACCTCCTCCTGTAGCTATAACCTTCGCTGAAGAGTAGTCATTGTAGCATTTGGGTATGTAAATCTTGATGTATCTGAAATCTCCAGGAACTGTTAGAGTTTTTTTGTATATAGTTTTAGGATGCCATGTCTCCTGGGTAACTGTTGCGTTGTAAAATAAATTCCATTCCTTTCCATCCTCGGAATAATAAACAAACATCGGGGATGTGCAGCCCTGTGCCCACCCTGGTTTGTATTCTATCTCTATTGACGAGCCTTCATTAAAAATCTTTCCCAAGTCATGAACGTGAGTGGTCAAATAGCAGCAACAGCAATCTTTCATATTGCCCTTTGAACCCGAGGGCCACCCGCACTTCTGTGCAGAACTTGAAGGCTCTGACCAGCCCTTGCCATTGTTGCATACGTCGTACCCTGTTTCTGATGGTATGGTTGTGGTAGTTGTTGTCCTTTTCTTTCCTATAAAAGCTAAATTGATTACCGGTGCACCAGTAGGACACCCCGAATTAATTAAATAATCCCCATTTTCCAAATTGAATTTTTCGTAAGGTCCTATCCTATCAGAGATGAATGTTTTATCATCATAACTAATTATTAATTTATGTGCCGTTGAGTAAAAACATGAAAGTTGCGTAGTATCTATAGTGTAATCAACTCCATTGAAAGTTATCTCAAAAATTTTCTTTTTTTCAAGGTCTAAATGGTACTTCTTTCCAGTTTCATAACTCTTTAAGCATTTTCCGACTATACATCCATAAGGACAATTATAATATTCATAGTTGTATTTTCCATTAACGCAATAACCCTCCTTTAATGTTTTATCATTAACACATAGGTCGTATGTTTCAGAGTTTCCATTGTCATATGTTATCTTTCCATTCTCATAGTAATCCTTACCGCCGTCGGAATCTGTGCAAGTTGGTTTTTCTTTAATACATGCCCCATCTTTACATCCGTTTGGACAATGATATCCTTGTGCAAGAACTTCTCCATTTTCACACCAATGTTCATAAATTTTACATCTCGGGTCACTTGAATCACAACTATCAACTGGACTTCCACTTCCATCCGAATTTAATAAATAACAACTTTCTATAATATCTGTTTTTCCTACAGCAGTACCAGATAAAATTCCTTTCTCATAATAATTTTTTCCACCATCGGAATCAGTGCAAGTTGGTTCCTCCTCTGATGTTTCCCAAAATCTGAGTGCAATTTGGTCTACAGCACAGGGTATTCCTGTAATTTCTACCGATGTCCAATTATTAACCCATGCCCTTGAACCCAAAACTAGATTCTCATATCTCTTTCCATCAATAATTAAGTTTATATTGCCGTTGGGACCGCAACCGTTATATTCAACTTTTATCTCATACTCTGTGCCATCGAAAGTGTTTATAATTGCGGGTTGACTTGTATTTATTGTGTAATCCTCGTGAAAATCATCTCCCGGTAATAAGCAATCCGCGGGACAATTATATGTAGTTTCCTCTCCTATATCGCATACTCCATTACCACAGGTTTCCTCTGCCAAAGCATTCCCAGACAAAAAAGAAAAAACAGACAAAACAAATATTGAAACCAACACAGCCGAAAAGAGATTTTTATTTATCATGATTTAAATTGTTGGGTTTATTTATTTAAATATAACGTTTTTATTCGGCTTGAGACTAAACATGTTCATTTTTCAGCACCTCCGAATTTATTGTAAGCATAGAAAATCATGCATGAAACTAGATACCAAAATATGATGTCAATAATTAAAGCGATGGAACCAAAGGTCATATGTGAAAGTGGAACGTAAGCAAAGTGGTGTTTTATTATGAAAGAAAGTGGAAAACCAAATACACCCCATGGCCCATTTGTCAAATTCACCGCTCCATGATTCAAAAGATAATGTAAAGTCGGTCCAGGAAGAAAACTAGTTAGTATTAAAATAACAATCATCAATAGAATCTTCCTCCAATTAGGTTTTAAGAAAACTTTCAGGTTCATAATATCGCTATATATAATATTGGTGTGATTTTTATTATTTGTAACTCATACATTCAGCACTCAATATCCGACTGTTATCATCCATATGTATTGATACGTCTTTTGCAGTTACACCGTCTGGCCACTTAGCAACAGGAATTTCTATTTCCCATAAATCCGATGGTTGAATGTACTTTATTGTCACATTTTCCCAATTCAAGCTATCTGTCGTAAGTCCACACTCGCTCAATGCTTCCTCCACTTTATGTGAATGTGATAGATAATTCATTACCTCTTCTTGAGTCATATCTTGTACATCTTCATAATTAGTGGGCTGAACTTTATAGAATGATATTATCAATACTAGAACTACTAACATAACTATTATTCCGATGAGACCATGATTTATTTTATTTTTCATTTTATCACATCATTTATTGTATGAATAATAAATATAAATACTTGTCGATTTTGTTCGGTTTCTGCCTAACAATTGATTTTTATATTTTTGTTGCCATTATTGAATTATGGAAATTACGAAGAAAACCATAAAGGCGCTGGCATCTGATACGCGCCTGGAGATTTTAAAAATTCTGGCAAGGAGAAGAAGAATTGCCGCTGACATAGCAAAGGATTTGGAACTTGCGCCATCAACCGTTAATGAGCACTTAAAAAAATTAGAAGAGTCCGAATTGATAAGAAGAAAAGACACAGGGCACAAATGGATTTATTATGAAATTACAGAAAAAGGGAAAAATCTTGTCCAGCCAAAAACTCCTGTTCAGTTCATATTGATATTGTCACTTGGTTTCTTGATGATGGTTATTGGAGGGTTTTATTCTTTTGCTGGGGAAGTGAGATCATTTGCCGGGGAAGCAGCACCGCTTTCAATATCAAAAGGTACTGGTGATGCAACAGGTGTAGTGCAATACACTGGACCTGGAATAAACTGGATTGGAGTAATAATTCTGGTTGTAGGAATAATATTGGTTGTAATTGGATTATATGAAATTTTGAAGAAAAAAGTTAAATAAAAAAAAGAGAATATTATCATGACCAAAGGAATCAGTCCCCTCATTGCTACAGTCATAATGGTTGCTTTCATAATATCATTGGGCTGGATTGCTTCGCAGTTCATCATGGGCTATACAGAAAAAACAAAAAGTGGAATAGAAACCGGGGGAATTGTTGATTACTCCGGGGCAAGGCTGGAAATAGAAAGTGATAAAGTGAGCATAGGACAGACTATAAAAATACCAGTTTCTAACGTTGGTGATAAAGATTTAGACAATCTAAGAGTGATTGTTTACAATGAGTCGGGGGCTTTTACCTTTACTCCAAATCCGGATTCTATAGAGATTGGATATACCAAATCTCTTGAAGTAGACTGTATTCCAGGAAATATTACCAAAATAGAGGTCACAAGTTCGAGAACTCCGGGAAAAAAATATGAATATAAAATTACGGGTGGCATAATCCGAAAGGTTCTTATTTCTGATTGCGCAGAATTGAACCAGTCGGGAGTATCTTATTATTTAACATCGGATATAACAGACTCTTCTACATCCAATTGTATAAACATAACGGCAAATGATATAACATTTGATTGCCAAGGACATACTATAGACGGGGATGATACAGCAGACACTGGCATAAGAATTTACAAGGCCAGTGGGACAACTGTAAAAAACTGTACATTAACCGATTGGGACACCCGGGGGGTATATATATATCATGCAGATGAGAATAAAATTGAAAACATATGGATAAGTTCATGTACGGATGATGGATTTGCAATAGCAAGATCTAAACATAATACAATAACCAACATAACCACAAACAATAATGGGGATTATGGATTCTATCTGGGATATTCGGCCGACCTCAACGAAATTACAAATTCTACTGCAAATTCAAATAATCGTGGATTCTATTTCGCTGACGATGCAAATAATAATACATTAAGAAACTGCATTGCAAATTCAAATACAGGATATGGCGGTTTTGTGATGGGCACAATGGGTGGTGGTAGTCATAATAATACTTTTATAAACTGCACAGCGAATTTCAATGATGGTTTATCCTATTCAGCTGGTTTTTTCTTTTGGGGAGCCGATATTGGTTCAGATTCAAATATAATTTTAAATTCAACAGCGAATTCAAATAGTTATGGTTTCGAATTTAGTGATGATAGTGATTACAACATAATTAAAAATTCTGTTGCAGAAAATAACACCAATGGAGGAATATTTCTAGACTCAAATTTTGGAGACCCCGAATATAATAAAATTTACAATTGCCTTTTTAATAACTCTGGAACATATGGAAATGTAAGAATAGACTCTATCATACCTAATCCAAACTATTGGAACACGACAAAGCAAACAGGAACAAGAATATATTCTTCTGGAAACTACATTGGCGGGAATTATTGGACGAATTCCACAGATAACGGATACTCTGATACATGCCCTGATACAGACAACAATGGATTTTGCGACCAGGTTTATGATGTTTATAACGATACGTGGTGCGAGCCTGGAGTAAACTGTTCTTCTAATGTAGATTATCTTCCTTTGAGCGATGAATGGATGTTACCAGATTAGGAAGAGTGTGGGTTTGCATCATCTAGTTCAGACTCACACATGACATCACTTGTAGCATTGAAATAATCAGTTATTTTCAGAATCGTATCGACAAAAAATTATTTCTTTTTCTTTGCTGTTGTTTTTGGTGATTTTGGTGTTATATCTTTTATAAAATCCCTTCCTGCCTCAAAGGCTTCCAGTATTTCCAATGGTATTGCAAAAACAACAGTGTTGCTTTGGTCAGAGCTCATATCATTGATTGTGTTTAAAGTTCTCAGATGCAAAGCTCCGGGGCTGCTCGCCAAAACACGCGCTGCCTTGGATAAGTTACTTGATGCAATAACCTCACCTTCTGCCTTAATTATGACAGCTCTTTTTTCCCTTTCTGCTTCTGCCTGCTTTGCCATTGTCCTTTTCATGTTTTCCGGGAGTTCAATGTGCTGAAGTTTTATTGAAACTATATCTACTCCCCAACCATCTGTCTCCTTGTCAACTATTTCCTTAATTTCTTTGGCAATTTTCTCCCTGTCCATCAAAACCCTATCCAGTTCAGAGTCGCCTATGACATCCCTTAGCGCTGTCTGAGCATACTGCCTTGTAGCATTGAAGTAATCCCTTATTTTCAGAATTGCATCTTCTATTCTCACAACCTTGAAATAAACCACAGCATCTATTTTCATGGGCACATTGTCTTTTGTCATAACTTCCTGGACAGGTATGTCCACAGTCAATATTCTCATATCAACTTTCATGATACTTTCAAAAATTGGTATAAAATAATTCAATCCCGGCTTTAGAATGCCTACATATTTTCCAAGCCTGAATCTGACTCCGGCTTCATACTCATAAATTACCCTTATACCGAAAAGGGATATAAAGAACATTATTCCAAAGATTATGGACCATGTTGAATTCAGAATAAAGAGACCTGCTGTAAGAATAAACAAAAGTATTGGAACCATCCAGCTTACTGATGACATATTATAAAAATATTAATGCAAATATAAAAAGCTTTTAAAACTCTGTTGATAAAACAAATCATGTCGTAAGATGCCTTGGAGACGACACACGATGCAATTGAAGACGGAATAGTATATGAATTACTTTTAAATACATCAAAAGAAAAAAATGAAGAGAGGAAAAAAATGAAAAAAATATACAATTATTTAATTACAGGAGTAATTTCAGCATTATTAATAAACATCATACTTTTCTTGATTCAAAACTACAACCTCTTCATTGCCATAATATCCTCATTATCCAATTTCGTATATGTTCAGAACGCGCTTATTAAAGGATTAACATACATATTTATTTACAGTATAATATATGGACTCATTTTTGGAACGGGTTTTTATTTCTTTTTTAAAAAAATAAAAATTAAATCAGAAATGAAAAGTTCCGTTCTATTCGGCATATTACTGGGTGTTATTTTCGTTATTATAAATTTTATAATACATTATTCAAATACTAATCCAAATTTAATTTATTTCTATCTTGTGGGCATATGGAGCTATGAATTAATTAGATTTTCATTGATTGGTTTGATATTTTCTTATATAAGAAAAAAAGTAAAAAGCTTTTAAATTCAGAAATACAAAAATAAAATATGTCTTACATTGATTTGAAATACAAGCCGTCAAAGAATGATTTGATTTGTTCTTTCAGGGTTGAACCTGCAAAAGGGTTAAGTGTTAAAAAGGTTGCAGAAGCAGTGGCTGCTGAAAGCTCTGTGGGAACATGGACTAATGTCAAAACAATGAAGCCAAGGATTAGGAAAATGGCGGCAAGGGTCTTTGAAATAAAAGGCAACTGGGTAAAAATCGCATATCCCTCTGTTCTTTTTGAATCAGGCAACATGCCTGAAATAATGAGTTCTATTGGCGGCAATATTTTCGGAATGAGAGCCGCGAAGAACCTTAGATTGGAAGATGTTGAATGGCCAGAAAAAATAAAGAAAAGCTTTAAGGGACCCAAGTTCGGAATATATGGTGTAAGAAAATTGCTTCATGTAAAGGACAGGCCACTGGTCGGGACAATAGTAAAGCCAAAGATAGGATTGAATGAAAGGGAACACGCCAAAGTTGCTTACCAGGCATGGATTGGTGGCTGCGATATAGTCAAGGATGATGAAAATCTGACCAGCCAAAGCTTCAACAACTTTGAGAAAAGAGTTAAAGAGACATTGAAAATGAGAGATAGGGCTGAAAACAAAACCGGAGAAAGGAAGATGTATATGCCTAACGTGACTGCTGAAACAAAAGAGATGGTTAAGAGAGCTAAGTTTGTGAAAAAACAAGGCGGGGAGTATGTCATGGTTGATATTTTAACCGCAGGATGGTCGGGGTTGCAGACGCTTAGAGACGAAGGATTGAACCTGGTTTTGCATGCCCACAGAGCCGGACATGCCGCTTTTACTAGGAATAAAAAACATGGCATATCAATGCTGGTTATTGCCGACATAGCAAGGCTGATAGGAGTTGACCAGATTCATATCGGAACTGTGGTAGGAAAGATGGAAGGAGGAAAAGAAGAAGTTTATCATATAGAAGATGAGATTGAAAAAAGATTCATCAAAGAGAAAGGTCATTATTTGGAAGAAGACTGGAGCAACATAAAACCTGTTTTCGCAGTTTGCTCGGGCGGGCTGCACCCAGGATTAGTCCAAAAACTAATAAAAATCATGGGCAAAAACATCATAATACAGGCAGGCGGGGGCATCCATGGGCATCCAGGGGGAACTGAAGCAGGAGCTACCGCCATGAGGCAGGCTGTTGACGCATCGCTAAAAGGAATTTCACTGAAAAGTTATGCGAAGAACCACCAAGAGCTAAGGGAAGCCTTAAAGAAGTGGTGTTAAATCTTAATATACCTTTTGGCTTCTTTGTACATTACCATGCTGGCAAAGAATATAACAATTGGGCCTATTGATTTTAGAGCCACATATAGCATATATACCAATTGACTGCTCACTACTATCTGGATGCCATAACCGCTTAATCCGTAAAAGATTTCAACTCCCTGATTAAAGAAAGCAAAGAGCAACAGACCGATGACAAAATAATATCTTCCTTTTGGCTTCAATCCTCCCCTGTAATGCATCATGAAGATTTTCCAGTTTATTACAGCTGATAAAATTAAAATAACAGATGTCAAAGCATCTCCAAGTGTCAGGGGATCAAGATTCATTCTTATCAAAAAGATTAGTATTATCTTAAATAAATAATTTTTACTATACCAAGAACTTGCCTTTTCCCTCTTTCTTTAAAGAATTGGTTAGTAAATCCCTTAGGTGATTTTCTATGGATAAAGCAGATATCCTGGCAATTTCTATGCGCTTTTCTTCATAAGCTACTATGGCACTAAAATTGGGTTTGGTTGCATCCTCAACTACTTTTGGTTTGTATTTGAATAAGAAATCTTCTGCCTCATTATAGCCTTCTTTGTTTAGCTCAAATCCCAAAACATTTAAAATTCCCGGAAAAGCGCCAAACATAGCAAGAGAATAGAGATGCCTGTATCCATCATAGCCGCGCTCAAGAATAAATTCATCCATCCTATCAAATATTTCACAAAACAAATTTTCCATCTGTCTCCCACAGCTTTATAAATAAATAGTGTAAATAAGTTAATAAAGATGGTGTTTATGCTTAAGGTAAAAAGGCTTGATATGGACGCTGGAAAGCTCTATATAGTTGTTCTAAATTATGAAACTATGAAAAAGAATGCGTTGCATCCTTTGGATAGAATAGATGTAATAAAGGGAAAAAGAAGATTAACCTGCATAGTAAATGTTGGTAATAAAATAGTCGGGGAAGACGAAATAGGCACTTACGAAGATGTTTCTGATGAATTAAAACTGAGGGATGGTGAGGAAGTTAAGATAGAACCTCAGTTGCAGCCAAGAAGTATTGGCTTCATAAAAAAGAAGATTCGTGGCGAATCATTGAGTTATGAAGAAATAGAAGAAATAATAAAAGACTCCATCGACAGAAACTTAACCCAGGAAGAGCTTGCCTCATTTGTCACGGGGCTAGAAATAAATGGAATGAGCCTTGATGAAGCCGAGTATATTACAAGGGCAATGGTAAAAACTGGTAATAGATTGAAGCTAAAAGAAAAACACGTATTTGATAAACATTCAATCGGCGGTATACCAGGAAAAAAGGAAACACTTCTCATAGTTCCAATAGTCGCCGCAGCCGGGCTTAAGATACCAAAAACATCAAGCAGGGCTATAAGCTCTCCAGCAGGAACTGCAGATATTGTTGAAACCATAGCCGATGTTGAATTTAGCCTTAGTGAAATAAAGAAAATCGTGAACAAAACTAACGGATGTATGGTATGGGGTGGGGCTGTAGATTTGGCGCCTGCAGATGATATTTTTGTGGAAATAGAATATCCGTTGAGGATAGACCCTCTATTTCTTTCATCGGTTATGAGCAAGAAAAAAGCAGTTGGAGCGACCAATGTTGTCATAGATATACCAACAGGAAGAGGGGCCAAGATAAAAAATTTCATGGAGGCACATAAACTGGCAAATGATTTCATAGAGCTTGGGAAAAGGCTGAATATGGATGTCCGGTGTGCCATAACTCATGGAGAAGAGCCAATCGGGCGTGCAATAGGACCTGCTCTGGAAGCAAGAGAAGCTTTACAAACCCTCATGGGAAAAGGTCCCCGCTCACTTAAAGAAAAGGCAGTTGGACTGGCATCTGTTATTTTTGAAATGGCAGGAAAAAGAAACCCGAAAGAATTTGCTGAAAATATTTTAAAATCAGGCAAGGCTGAGAAAAAATTCAGGCAAATCATAGGAGAACAAAACGGCAACCCAAAAATTATGCCAAGGGATATTTCTGTCGGCGACAAAACTTTTGATTTTAAGTCAAAATATAGCGGAACATTATTTTGGGTTAGAAACGACCAGCTGATAAAGATAGCAAGGGCACTTGGCTCCCCAAAATATAAGGGAGCAGGAATTTATTTGCATAAGCTGAGGGGAGAGTCGGTAAAGAAAGGTGATGTGTTAATTAAGCTTTATGCTGAGAGTGAGAAAAGGCTCAGCTACGCAATAAAACTCTTGGAAAACATGGAACCAATGATAGTCAGAAAGAGAATATCACAGGAAATGATTATAGATGTTATTCCTTCTAAAAAGCATGAATACAAGAAAGAATTCTATTTAGAAAGATAAATAAAAAAAAGAAGAAAAAGAGACATTTACGGATATCCTGGATATGTTGGCAATCCAGGAAGTGTTGAAGCTGCTGTCCATGCCCAGGCTCCCATTGCTATTGCTACTATCGCCACTGGTATAATCCAAATTAAAACTGCTTTTCCTGTGGTTACTTTATGTGCCTGTTTCAGTGCCAATGTTAGAAGATATAGAGCATATAATCCTATTAGGAAGTTTACTATTGGTCCTGCTACTGGTACAAGTATTAATATCGCTGAGATTATAGATAGTGGCGCTGCATAAATTGCTATCAAATAACTCTGTGTTTCATAGTCACCTTTTCCGCCGAATATCATTGCAAATATGTAGATTATTCCTGACCCAATTAGCCATGATATCACAAAGTATATTGGCGTTATCACTAATAGCAAAAGAAATGTTCCTATTCCTGCTCCTGCCCCTAAGCTACCAAGTCCAAACACGCTTCCTGTTAACGTCAAGCCTGCCATTGCTGCTATTCCCAGTATAACTCCTGCTATTATTCCTGCTATTCCTATGTGCTTTATTCCCTTTCCAAAATCAGCTTTTTTCTCTTCTTTACTAAATGTCTCTGCTGGTTTCACCAGCGCATCTTTCCACAAGTTAAAATCTAAACACATAAGTAAATTTAGGTTGAGGTGATTTATAAAGGTTTATTTATGTGTGAAATAGCAGACTCCTTTTGAATCTATGCGACAAAAACCGAAGCGCTCAAATTGAATTATATTATTGGGGGTTTCCTTTGCAAAATCTGGTTCTGCAAGGCCTTCAATTTCTGAAGCATCTGGCATAACAATCTTTGTCTTAATATTCTTGTCGGAAACCCAGTGTATCTTTGGGACATCTTTGATATCAGTAGACGTGACCTTGGATTTTTTGCCCAAAATAACATTGCATAGGTGGAGAAGACGAACTTCCTTTCCTTTGAGTTTTTCAAAATCTTTTTTATCAATGTAGATTTTTTCTCCCACTGGAATATTCCTGAAACCTCTCTTTTGGTCTTGTGGGTGAAGAGGCGCCCTTGCATCATTGAACTTCTTGTCCAATGAGATTTCAACCGGCTCTGAAACAAAAAAATATCTGTTGGCAATTGAATCAATTATTTTCCTGTTTTCCGAATAAAGTTTTTCCACTGGAACCGTCACATCGCTGAGGCTCATACCAAGATGCACGCAAAACGCCCTTACGGCCTCTGGCATTATGCCCCTTTTCCTTAAAGACTGCAAAGACCACGTCCTGGGATCATCCCATCCTGAATATTCCCCTGACTGAACTTCCTTCTGCGCTTTTGACTTGCTGAGTCTCACTCCCTTTATTCTAGCGAGTCCGGTGTAAAGAAACTCTGCATGCTTCCATCCAAAAATATCCCATATGTATCTCTCCATTTCACTCTCCATCATCAGGTCTTTGCCTCTGAGAATGTGTGTTATACCAAGAAGATAATCATCAACTGCCCATGAGAATTCAAGAAGGGGCCAAACCCTATATTTTTTTCCAACTCTCGGGTGTTCTCTCTCACAAATCCTTAACAATACCCTGTCCCTAAAAGCAGGGTTTGGATTTTTCATGTCTGTCTTTAACCTAACCACAGCTTCTCCTTCCTTGTATTCTTTCGGGTCAAGCATTTTTTTCCATTTTTCAAGATTCTCCTCTATAGATTGGTTCCTATGGGTGCATTCTATTCCTTCGGCTCTGTTTTTTCTCATCTCGTCGGACTTGCATTCACATACATATGCCTTTCCTTTCTTTATTATTTCCTCTGCATATTTGTAATAAATCTCCATGCGGTCTGACTTGTAAAAAACTTTCTCATAGTTTATTCCCAACCACTTGAATCCCTCCGGTATCAGGTCATAAGCATCCTTGATTATAAGTTTTTTTTCAGAACCAATTGTATCATCTATAACAAGGTAAAGTTTTCCGTTGTATCTTCTGGCATACTCATCATTTATTATGTAGGTCCTTGCGTTGCCTATGTGCAATGGTCCTGAAGGGAATGGCGCCAGCCTCATGACAACCTTGCCTTTCTCAGCATTTGGCAACGGCGGCAAATCCACTTCCTCTTTTGATTCCACTTCCAGTGAGACTCCTCTTTTCTCTGCTTCTTCCTTTTGCTCTTCTATGCTCATCCTGTTGACTTTACCGACAATTTCATCAATTTTTGGTTTTATTTCTTTTATCTTCTCTTTAATCTCAGGATTTTGGGAAATCAAGCTACCTAAAACAGAACCCGGATTAGCTTTCCCTTGGTGTATCAATGAGTTCCTCAGCGCCAGCTCAAAAATTCTTTCCTCTAGCTCTTTCATAAGAAATAATTTGATAGGTTAAAATAAAAAAGTATACTAATTGAGATGTCATGAGCTTCTAATTGACTAATTGTTAGAAGTTGCAGATTCCTCTTTATTTTTTGTAACCCTTTTAAAAAGGTATAAATCACGATAGCCATGATAAAAAATGTCAACATCGTCCATGCCTCTTTCATACAATTCATCTAGTTTTTTTCTTGTTTCCTCATCAATTTCTATTTGAATCTCTGTCAACGTACCCGGAAGTTTAAATCTTTCATGCGTTGCATAACCCGGACTTTCCAATAAATCATTTATGCCATGCAAAAGAATATCTTTCTTTTCATATCCGGCTTCTTCAAGTTTCTCAAGTTTCTTTTCGTCATCACTATAAATTGACACCTTAACTATTTTCCCCGAAGACTTATTCACATCAAACACCAAAATAACTTATTATCAAAAAAGTATTTATATTAGAAAAAATTGACATCGCTTAAAATCCCGAATGATAACCTCCTCTCATGATTCTCTTTTCTATGGCGCTAATATCAGGATGTTCCATGGGCACTCTCAGAACATAAGTTGAGCCATCGACTCTTGCTACGCAATAAACATCACTTTCCTCTATTGTGATTTCTTTGTTTCCTCTTCGTATAGTATCTCGCTTTTTAATATTGCATATATATGCAACACCTTCTTCTATTTTTTTATCGTCTACCACAATACCATTTTCATCAAATTTAACTGGAGGCTCTCCATTCATGTCTTCAACTCTTATGATTTCTTTTAAACCAGCCCTTTCCATTGCTTCACTGTAACCCATCCTATCACCTATCCAATAATATGCACCGAAAAGGATTTAAGCTTTACAAAAAAGATAATAAAATAGAAATTTATACCAATTTCTCTTACTTTAAAACATGCACTTCAATGAATATCTCAGGTTCACAGAAATATCTGTGTTTTTTATTTTCTCAGTGTACCTATTCAATCCAATCCTATCACCATACATCAAGAGCCTTGGCTTTTCTGACCTGCAAATTTCCCTGATTTTTTCGCTTCTTCCAATATCAATAATAATATTCTCTCCAATCGTCGGCTCCTTGTCAGACTCCATAGGAAGAAAAAAAGTCATACTCCTTGGAATTTTTCTTGAGATAATTGCAGTGCTCCTGTACATCTATGGAAGCTCCTGGATAATGATAGGAACTGCCAAAATTCTTGATGCGATTGGGATAACAACAGTTACCTTGATAACACTTGCAAAAATAGAGGACTCTCTTGACGACAGGGAAAGAGGAAAATACACCGGCTGGAGCCTGAGTGCAAGATACCTTGGAAATCTTATAGGCCCTGTTGTTGGAGCAGTTGTCGCCAGCATGTTTTTCATCAGGGCGCCATTCTTTATCTCATTGGGAATTCTTTTCATACTTTTTTTATATGTGCTTCAAAAGGAGAAAGATAGAAAAAGGCTCATCAAGAAATCCCTAAACCCAGTTAAGGACATAAAAGATTTTCTCTCCTTTAAAAAGCTAAGGGGTATGGGAATACTTGGAATAGTCATGCACGCCACCAGCCCGGCAATGCAGGTTTTCCTTCCCTTGTTTATAATAGAAGAGCTTGGCCTCAACATAAGCTATGTTGGATATGCATATTTCTTTATGGGTATTATGCACCTTTTGCAGTTCAAGTTTGGAAAACTCTCTGACAGATATGGCGCATGGAAAGTTCTTTTAATGGGGTGCATCATCTCTGCCTCTGGAATGGCGCTTCTGCCCTTCACCCACAGCTTCCTTTTGCTTGCAGCAGCTTTGCTTTTTATGGGAACTGGAAACAGTATGTGGAATGTTTCCGCCTGGAATTTAATGTCAAGAATAGGTGAGAGCGCTAAAGAAGAAGGCGAAATTGTAACGTCTTATGTCTCAATAGCCAAGATAGGAGCGTTCCTTAGCTTCATACTGAGCGGATTTTTTGTAACTTACTTTGGAATAAAGCCATTGTTTATTGCCAACAGTATAATCGTCTTGATTGGTGTATTCGCCTCATATTTTTTTCTTAGGGGATAGAAATGAATAAAGTTTTTTCTCTTGTCAAAAAAATTCCTAAAGGAAAGGTTACAACATACGGGGAAATTGGAAAAGCCCTAAGGATACATCCGAGAGTTGTTGGCAGGATTCTTTCCCAGAACGAGGACCTAGAAGGCACAAAGTGCTATAGAGTTGTCCGCTCTGACGGCTCTATTGGCGGATACAAACTCGGAAGAAAAAAGAAAATTGAGCTTTTGAAAAAAGACGGAATTGTCTTTGAGAAGAAAATTAACCTGAAGAAATATTTGCACAGGTTTATTCTATTATAATTCCGCAGTAGCCTACAACCGCGTTTGAATCCCTGGAAACGTCATAAGATGTTGAATACTTCAAAAGGGTGCCCTTTAGTGCATTATCTTTTAAAGCATAAAGCATTGTTGCTATGGCGCCCCTTCCGCAAATTGTTGCATTGTATTTTTCCACAACCTCCAAAAACCTCTCAGGAGCCAAATCTGTTATTGCCTTAGCAGCTTCCATATCCACTTTCTCTATGTAATTCAAAACATTGCTCGGCCCCCCGGAAACTGGAGCATAACCATACACATCTCCGTAGTGGGTAAAATCCGAAGATGCTATGACTATTGTTTTTGTCCCTTCTATGGATTTTTTAATTGCATTACCAACATCCTGAAAAACCTTTGGGTCGCTGGTTCCAAGAACTATTGGAACAAATTTCACATCCCTGAATCTGTATTGGAGCCACGGCAACTGGACTTCTATGGAATGCTCCTGTGTATGAGCGCTCAAGTCCTCCTCAAGATGCTCGCTGTTTTCTAAAATGTTTCTTGCAACCTCGGAGTCTATTCTGCATGAGCCCATCGGTGTTCTCCACATTCCCTCCGTCATTATAGATGCACTTGCACCCAATCCAGCATGGTTGGGTCCAAGTATCACAAAAGTTGGATTCTCCAGAATGGATTTGTAAACATATGCCTGCGGCTCGCCACAGTATATGTAACCAGCATGAGGCGCAACAGCACCAAGAATCATTCTCTTCTCAACCTCTCCGACTCTTCGCATGAACTTCTCTATTGTGACCCTTAACTCAGAAGAGCTTCTTGGATAAAAACCGCCTGCAGCAACAGGATTTCTTATTATCAAAAAACCACCCAATGAAGATATGGTAACTGAAATTAATAAAGTTTAAATAGCTTAGCATCCAAACTCTTACAATATTTTGATGAGGTGATGATATGAATGGAGATTTTTCGATTAAGGTAACGGACTCAAGAGTTTGTGAAGGCTGCAAAGAAAAAAACTGGTGTAAGAAAGACTGTGATAGTTATAAGTTCGAATTGGGCACTGAAGAACTTGGTGACTATTTCTCTTCTAATCTGGAAAAGGGAGAAATAATTGTGATACATGAAAATCTAAGACCTGTTGTTTTCGGGAATTATAATGGAATTGAACATCTTGGGGATGCAACTACAATAAAAATTTCCAATGCGCACATCTATGACGGTGAAGTAAAAAAATTAGGAACATATGTTGTTCCAATAACCGATGACTTATCGGATATAAGTATAGGAAAAGAAGCATCTGTAGACACACTAAGAAAAAGACTTCCTGGAATGAGCAGATTCTTCAGAACTATAAGAAGATTGAAGCATAGGTAACATTTATATAGTTGTCACTACTAAATAGTATATATG
>CAYNRH010000003.1:17794-28840 GCA_964399605.1 uncultured archaeon
AAGATTTCCTTGAAAAAGAAGTAAGACAGGTGGCATAGTTTGTTATACACTTCTTCCTGCAAAAGTGAGATAGAATATGTAATAGATTCCCTAAAAGAAGAATTGAAAGGAAAAATATCAAGAGAAGATGAAACTGCATTAGAAGGCTACAAAGCTTCACTTTCTCTTTGTGTAAGAAGTTTTGCGATACCAAATTTGGTATTAAAATACCTTTCTGATGATGTAAAACTGGACATGAAAGATATGGAAGAAACGCATAAAAGGTACAGAGAAATAAAAAAGGATATTGAAAGAATAGCTGGAAGAGAAATATGTTTTCCTGAGACAGACAAAATATTTGAAAGTAATGTGATTGTTGTTTCAACAGATCCTGAAGAAATAGAAAAAATGTCAAAGGAACTTTTGAAACCTTAAGACTTTTTATTTTAAAACCCCTAAACTTATTCTATGGATGAAAGATGGACTGAAAAATATAAGCCCAGAAAACTGGAGGAAGTTGTTGGTCAGAGAACAGTTAAAGATTTTGAGAAATGGTTCAACGAGTGGAAACCTGGAAGTAAGGCAGCGCTTGTATATGGAGGCCCCGGAACTGGAAAAACTTCAATGGTGTATGCCCTTGCAAGAGAAAAAAATCTTGAGCTGATAGAAATAAATGCCAGCGACGTTAGGAATGCCAAGGGAATAGAAGATGTTATAGGGCACTCCACGAAACAGCAGAGCCTTTTCAAAAGGGGAAAAATAATTCTCATAGACGAAGTTGACGGCATCTCTGGAAGATCAGACAGGGGTGGCGTTGGCGCTTTGACAAAAATAATAAAAGAAAGCAAGTTTCCCATAGTGCTCACAGCAAACGATGCTTATAATCCAAAGCTGAAAGCATTGAGAAATTACTGTGAATTGATAAAGTTCACTGGAGTCCATCTCAACAGCATGGTTGCAAAAATGAAGGAAATATGTGAAAATGAAGGAATAGAGTGCGAACCTGAAATCCTGAAAAAAATTGCAAGAACCGCGGGGGGAGACCTTAGGTCAGCCATGAATGATTTGGAATCAATCGCCAGGGGAAAGAAAAAAATCACAGATGAAAACTTAAAATCTCTTGGATATAGGGAAAGAAAACAGGAAATATTTGAAGTCTTAAAAGTGATATTTAAAACCCGAAACATAAAAAACTCAATAGGAATGGTAAGAGATTCGGACAAAGACCCCGATGAAATATTTTGGTGGATTGAAGAAAATATACCAAATGAATATGAAAAGCCAGGTGAAATTGCAAAAGCCTACGAGTATCTAAGTAAGGCAGACTTGTTCCGAAACTGGGTGAGAATCGGGCAAAACTGGAGATTTAAAAAATATATGATAGATGTAATGTGTGGTGTGTCAATTGCAAAGAAGGAAATGTATAGGAAATTCACTCACTACAGACCACCAAAGAGAATCCTAATGTATGGTGGAACCAAATCTTCAAGAAAGCAAACCAAAGAAATTTGCCAAAGAATTGGTGAAAAGCTCCATGTCTCTTCAAGAATCATTATGAGGGAATATTTCCCGCTAATGAAGGTAATTCTTAAAAACAAGGAGTGGAAAGAGAATCTTGTAGAAGAGCTGAAGCTTGAAAAGGAAGACTTAAAAATTATCAAGGGACAGTAAATTCCTCGTGGAGATTTATGTTTGCTGACGTCATGTTCATGAATATTTTTGTTGAAGCTGGGTTCAGGTCCCCGTCGCATATTGGTGTTGTGTTCATTATATAAAATTCAATTCCCTTTCTGGCAAGATAATCTTCCGTGGACATTTTCATTTCTATGAAATCCGCCTCCAGCTCCGGGCAACTCCTCTCTTGGAGAGACCTTGTTACCTGGTCCTTTATATTCCAGAACCAGAAATCCTCCTGTGAAGAAAAAGGTTTTGACAAGATGACTTCAGAATATCCTGCGAATAGACTCTGAATACCTATGAGAACTGCCACTATGATAATCATTGAAATTATGAAGAACTGTGCTTTCTTATTCAATCGTAACCACTTGAGCATGCAAGACCCCACCAATTTCAATAGTTTTACCATCCTCCACATAACCTTCTTTTATGAGAAGTTCCACAATCTTGTTGCCAACAGCATTGATTACTGTAGCTTTCTCTAAAAATTCTTTAATCTCTTCCACAGTGCATCTGTTCTCTCCATAGAAATCCTTCTTGATTTCAAATACTGAATCATCAAAATGGATTTCCTTTCCAAGGAGATTCTCGTCACATACTGCAAGTAAAACATCGCTCCCAACATTAAAAAAATTGTAGCAGAACATAAATCACACTTTTTTTACAACTCTCTTGGAGCCACATGCCTCACACTTTATCTTTGTCAGACCATCTTCCTCTATTAACTTTGTGTCAGGTTTTCCACACACGGAACACACAACAAAGTCCTTCACATAAAGCTTTATTTTATCATCTATCTTATCCTTTGGAAACTTCCCGAGAAGTTGCGCCCTGTTGTCACTCAACTCTCCTGGCGCTGCAAGCTCCTTCAAAAGAAATTTCAAAAAATGTTTTTTATCCCTGTTGAGATAAGACGCTATCTCAGAAAAATTCTGGATTATGGTATGGTTTCCCTGAACCAGTATCTTTGCCTCTGGAACCTTAAATCTGCTCTCATTGGTCAGCTCTTTGGATATTTTTTCCTCTGCCCTTTTAAGCAATTTTTTATAATCCTCCATAATTTCACCTACTAGAAAATAAGAGATTTATTCAAATTTAAAGCTTAATGCATGTAAAAATATACAACACTACAACTCATCTATCTTTTCTATTGCGCCCTTGTGCCACTTTGAAATTATATTCTTTATTTTTTCCTTTATTTTTTCTTTATCTATTGTCTCATATAAAAAAACATATCCACCGCGCTTAAGATTTTTCTTTTTTCTTATTACAAGATTTTTTCTAACAAGCCCCTTAAGAGCCTTCTGTACAGTTGTCCTCTCAAGCTTCATTTTCTTTGAAATCTGAAGGGGAGAATAACTTCCAGAATTCTTAAAAAAGAAATTCAGAATGTTGTATTCAGTCTTGTTTAAGTTCAATGAGCATTTCACAACATCCTCTTTTTTTATTGTCCTGCATGCAAAGGTAATCATTTAATCACCATTTCTCCTTCAAGCCATCAGCAACAAAACATATGTTGTAAATAACTTCTATTCCGTTGCCCTTACAAAAATCAACTGCCTTTTGGGACTCAGAACCGGGCTGCATCCAAACTTTTTTTATTCCAATTTCCCTACACTCTTTAACCACTTCCTCAGTTATCCCTGAAGGAACAACAGTTATCACAACATCTGGTTTTTCCGGCAAGGACTTCAAATCATGGTAGCAAGTATCATTATTTATTTTTTCATGTCTTGGGTTGACTGGATAAACTTCAAATCCTAATCTCTTCAAAGTATTGTATACCTTGAATCCCCATTTATCCGGATTTGAAGATGCACCAACAACTGCAATTTTGTTCTCTTTTTTTAAAAATTCTTTTATGTTCATCATATTATCATGAAAAAAACTTGCCGAAAAGCGATTTTTTGAGGCCAAGTGACTTTTCGATTAAATTTCTCAGGTTGCCCTCACTGGGAGTCCCGACTATCCTTTTGATTTCGTTGCCTTCGTCATCTAAAAGCAATATGGTTGGTGTGCCCATTATATTGTACTTAAAAGACATTTCCTTGCCTTCGTTTGTCTTTATTCTAAGCTTTGAAAAATACAATCCCTTGTCATGATAGTCTGGCGCAACTTTCTTTACCACTCTCTCAGCATCAGGGCAATGAGAACATTTTGATGACGTGAAAAGCAACAATTTCATTCATCACCATCTCATAACTTTCCCCTTGCCCTCTCGGCATCAAGTATTCTCCTTATGGCTATTATGTACGCAGCAGTTCTCATGTCTATATTTTTCTCTTTATGGAGGTCGTAAACTTTGTGAAAGTTCTTCGCCATAAGTTTCTCCAGTCTTTCCTCAAGATAGGACTCCTCAAATATGTTTCCGGTTTTGTTTTGAACCCACTCAAAGTAACTCCCTATGACCCCCCCAGAATTTGCAAGTGTGTCTGGCACAACCAATATTCCTTTTTTGAAAAGCATATCATCTGCTTCGCTGCTTATTGGCCCATTAGCCAGTTCTATGATATGAGACGCTTTAACCTTCTCAACATTTTCTGAAGTTACTTGATTTTCCAGAGCAGCAAGCACCAAGAAATCTACTTCCATTTCTATTATCTCTTCATTTGATAACTTCTTTGCATCGTAGTTTACAACACTTCTGGTATCATCTTTGACTTTCTTGACTTCTGTTATGTTCAGTCCGTTTGGATCAAAAATTCCACCCTTGCTGTCGCTCACGGCAACAACCTTGAATCCATCATCGTATGCCATCTTGGCAAAATTGTAGCCAGCATTTCCAAATCCCTGCACTGCTATTGTTACATCTTTTTTGTCCATTTTTGATAAAAGCTCCTTGAATATTATGTAACCCCCCTTTGATGTTGATGTTGCCCTGAACTTGCATCCCTGAAGGGCCAGTGGCTTTCCTGTTATCATACCAGGCTCGTGCCCACCTTTTATTTTTTCATACTCATCAAGCATCCATCCCATTGTCTCAGAATTTGTGTAAACATCCGGTGCAGGCACATCCTTGTTCTCTCCAACAACTTCGTGGAATGCCCTTATGTATTCCCTGCTTACCTTTTCCAAATCCTCCTTGGTCATATTCTTCGGATTTATCCTAACACCGCCCTTTGCTCCACCGTAAGGAAGCCCTGCCAACGAATTTTTCATGCTCATCCAAAATGCCAAAGACTTGACCTCGTCCTCCGATACATTTGGATGATACCTTATACCACCCTTTCCCGGGCCTAAAGCATCATTATGAACTATTCTCCACGCCAAATATTTCTCTCCGTTTACACTGAGCTCTACTTTTTTTATTCTTTTGAAAGATGTTAAAACTGATAACTCAGTTTCGCTCAATCCAATTTCCTTTGAAACTTTATTCAAAATTTTTGATATGTTTTCAAAAACCATTTATCTCACCTCTTAGATAAAAAATTGTATGCGGAATCTGCAGCTATTGCTCCTTCAGACGCAGCAGTTATTATCTGGTCCAACTGGTTGCTTCCTGTTGTTATATCCCCTGCTGCAAAAAATCCCTCCACGCTTGTGGACATATCGTTTTTGACTTTTATTCTTCCACCGTCAGAAACATCAACGCCTAATTTTTTTGCTATTTCACTGTTCGGGTCATGGCCAAACTCTACAAAAATACCGTCAAGTTTTAATTCGCCTTTCTCTCCTGTTTTCGTGTTCTCTATTATGACAGACTCCACAACATTCTCTCCCCGAACTTCTTTAATCACGCTGTTGAATATGCACTTTATTTTCTCGTTTTCATCTATCAGTTTGACTATGTAAGGAAACGCCCTCAGCTTATCTCTCCTGTAGATTATGTAAACCTGCTTTGCAAACTTGGAGAGCAGCAATGCAGAGCCAGCAGCAGCATCACTACCACCTGTAACCGCGACTGTTTTATCCCTGAAAAACGCGGCATCACACGTTGCACAGTAGCTTATTCCCCTGCCCTTAAACTTGTCTTCCTCTGGAAGGCCAAGTCTTCTTTTGACTCCACCAAGAGCATATACCACTGTCTTTGCCTTGTATTCGTTGTCAATTGTCCTAACAACAAAAAAATCATCTTCTTTTCTTATCTCAACAACTTCTTCCCAGAATATTTTTATACCAAACTTCTCAACATGCTCCTGAAATTTTTTTGAGAGTTCGAGTCCGCTTATGGAAGGAAACCCCAAATAGTTGTCAATCTCATCTGTTTCAGTCATTGGACCCATATCTTTTCCTATAACTGCAACTTTAAGATTGTACCTGGAACCATATAGCGCCGCAGACAAACCAGCGGGTCCTGCACCCAAGACTATCATATCATAGATTTCCAAGATAACACCTCTATAGATTTTTTTCAAGCCATTGCCTTACAATTGGCTCAGGCATTGCACCAACGAACTCGTCTGTAACTTCCCCATTCTTAAACATTTTTATTGATGGGATGCTCATTATTCCATAGTTTCTGCTGACGGTTGGATTCTCATCAACATTTAGTTTCGCCAGTATAAACTTACCTTCATATTCCTTGGCAAGTTTTTCAAGAATTGGGCTTATCATTACACACGGACCGCACCAAACAGCCCAAAAGTCCACTACAACAGGAACCTCCTTTGATTTTTCTATTACTTCCTGCTGAAAATTAGCATCGTTTACTTCTATCTCCACTTTATCACCTACCTTTAATTTATTTGACATGAACTTTCTCTTAAGTTCCTCAAGTTTCTTTTTTCTTATCTCTTCAAGTTCATCCATAAAATCACGAATGTGATTATTTTTGTCAATAGTGATTATATTAGTCACAGCCATATTTAAGTCTATCGGTAGTGAAAAAAATAAAAAGAAAAATCACTTGAACATAAACGGAAAAGCTTATATATTGACAAATATCAATATAAGTTCATATGAACGAAAAGCTTAAAATTTTTAAAGCACTATCAGATGAGACCAGATTGAAGATAGTTGAGTCATTGCTTGAAGGAGAAAAATGTGTTTGTGAAATAATTCCTTATACAAAAAGGACACAATCCACTGTATCCATACAGCTCTCAAAGCTTGAAAGACTGGGAATTGTTGAACCAAGAAGGGATGGAAAAAATGTTTATTATAAAATAATCAACCCATCTATCAAAAAAATAATATCAATTATGAGGTGATTGTATTGTTTGATAAGGACTTATTGAAAAAAATGGGATTCTCCAACAAAGCCATAGAATATTTAACTCAAAATAAGAATTATGGGAAAATAGAAAACGCAGATGCAGAAGGAACCTATACGGGGAAGTGTGGTGACACAATAATAACCTACCTTAAAATTGAAAATGATATAATAAAAGATGCAAAGTTCGTTTACACCGGTTGTGTTGGCTCTGCCTCATCGGGTTCTGCAGTAACAGAAATGGCAAAGGGGAAGAAATTAGAAGATGTCAAAAATTTTTCGTTACAAGACATAATTGAATTTTATCGTGAGGGTGAAAAAAGTATACCCAGGATAAAATATGAGTGTGGTGAGATTGCCATAAACTCAATGAAGAATGCAATAAAAAATTATGAACACATAGAAAGAATTGCCTTCGCATCCGATGGTAAAGAAATGGAAAGCAGTCTTGCCCAACACTTTGGCAGATGCCTATACTACATATTTGTTGACATAAAAAATGGTGAGATAAAAAATATTGAAGCAAAGAAAAACCCTTTTTTTGACAACCATGAACCCGGCGTTGTCCCCAGATTCATAGCAGAAGAAAAGACCGATGTCATAATATCTGGTGGAATGGGACAGAAGGCAATTGACTGGTTTGAAAAATTGAATGTAAGGCCCATAACAACTGAACCAAGAAAAATAAAAGACATTTTGAATGACTACCTAAATGGAAAATTGAAAGAAGCAGAACCATGTAAAGAAGGTGATTAAATGGATGAAAAAGACATAAGAGAAGTTCTGGAAAAGGTTATGCATCCTGAAATAGATGCAAGCTTGATGGAACTGGGAATGATAAAGGATATTGTTGTTCAGGGGAACAACGTTTCAATGACCATGGCCTTTCCATTTCAAGGAGTGCCAATAAAAGATATGTTGATGGAAAGTGTTGAAGAGCCACTTAAAAAATTAGGATTGCACGTAGAGATAAAAACCGCAGTGATGAACCAGGACGAACTCCAAAAATTCTTTCAAATGGAACAGGAAAAGTGGAAAGCTTAACTACTGAATTTGAGGAGTATAAAATCAATTAAAGCCTCTTTATTCTTCCTGGCCTTGGCTCGTAGCAGGTTCCCTCACTCAGGAGGTCGTTTATTACCTCCTCCACCTCAACCTCGCTCAGTTTTGACTCTGTTATTATTGCTGTGTATTCAGCGCCTGTCCCTTCATCCAAATTGTCTATTATCTTAAGTATTGAATCTTTCAAGGATTTCTTGTCTTCTTTCTCCGGCTCTTTTTCCTCGCTCTCGGCAATAGCCTCAACTATTCCGGGGTCTATACCCTCAGCTTCCGCAAGCTTTCTGATTTCATCAAGGTCTGTTGTACTCTTCATGAACCCCTTGACCTTCTTCTTTATTTCCTCAAACTCTTTCTTTTGATTCAAGAGTTCTGCCTTTCTTAAAATCAAGAAATTCGGGTTTTCAATTTTTCTCACTATTTCCGGAGAGAGATATATTTCCTCATCATACTCCCTTATCTTTCCTATAACATCAACAAGGTCTCCAACCTCAATATTATCAAATATTTTTGTGTTCTTGAATGCCTTTACCCTCAAAGTGTCAGTCTCGTCATCCAAAACTATGAATCCATAGTTACCGTCTTCCGTGATGAACTTTGTCATAACTGTGCCAAGAATCCTTGCCCTGGATATTTTCAAACCATTGGGTGTTATGACATAATTGCTTTCAAACCCTTCTGCTTTAACATACCTTCCGTCAACTATGTCTTTTATTTCAGTTTTTATTGCAGTAAGCCTTTTTCTTTCTACCATAATTTCACCAAGAATTTAGCCTATATAACTCTTCGTATGGTCAACTTTTTTTATATTCTTCCGCGATTTTCCCTTAGTTGATTTTTTTCTTTCCTGAGTCTTTATCTTATTAAAGCTTTTTTCATATTTCTTAATATTCTCCTTCAGTATGTTGAGAAGGTCTTTGGCCACAACAGGATCCAATATTATTGTATTGTGCCTTACGTACATGTTCTGAGTTGCTTCCTCTCCACCGATTCTTGTAAACCTTGGCGTTATCTGCTGAAAATCCAGAACAAACTTCATTGAATTATGGAAAATAGTTATGCTGTCAGAAAAGAATGCAGGCCCTCCGTTGTCTATGTTAACCTTAACTGTCTTCTCTTTTTTATCTATCATTAAACCACCCCTGTATGATTATTTACTTATTCATTTATATCTTTTGTATAAATCCAGACCTTGGCTCGAACAAAAGTCCCTTGTTCTTCATCTCACGAATTATGGACTCTGCTGTATGCTCGTCTATGCCCTCATCCGCAAGGGCACTTATCAAATCAGACATTGATATGTTCTTGCCCATAGATTTTTCCAAGTCATCAATCGTATCCATGACTATTCTTATTTTATTCCTTTGAGAAGATGTTGTCCCGCCCTCCACTCTGTCTATGTCTATTTTTCCTGTGTCCGGGTCGTAACCAAGCTGCTGAATACTCTTCTTCATAAGCTTAATTGCCCTTTGTGCATCTTTCTTCTCAACTGTATCGCTCATCCTTATTTTGGCTGACGCCTCTGCCAACCTCAATAAAGCTTCATACTGCCTTAAAGTCAATGGGACTGCAGACGCCTCCTCGCTTGCATATCTGCTTCTTAATTCAACAAAAAAGTTTTTACAGATGTTGAGAGCTTCTCTTGTTAACTTTGGCTTAATGTTCTTCCTTGCATAGGCAACATATTTTTTAAGCAGTTCCGAATTTATCACCGGCTTAATGTCCTCCTCCTCAAATCGTGTTTTAATGACATGGTCTACAAGCCTCTCATCCTTCTCCCTGTTTGGAAGGTCTCTTAAAATGAACTTCAAATCAAATCTTGATAAAAGGGTATCTGGTATATCTATCTGCTCGGATATTGGCCTGTACGAATCAAATCTTGACAGTTTTGGATTACAGCCGGCAACAACAGATGTTTGCGCAGGAAGCGTTGCCTGAATAGTTGCCTTTGAAATGCTGACGGTTTGCGTACTCATGGCCTCGTGGAGATTTATCTGGTCTTCCTTGCTCATCTTGTCAAACTCGTCTATACATATTATGCTTTTGTTTGCTAAAACAACAGCACCTGCCTCCAATACCCAACCGCCCATAAACTCCTCGTCTCTTGTAACAGTTGCAGTCAAACCAGCAGCTGTTGTCCCCTTTCCTGAGACATATCTCCCACGGGGAATAAGTTTTGACACCAATTTAAGTAATTGTGTTTTTCCTGCAGAAGGGTCACCGACTATGAGAATGTGGATATCGCCCCTTATGTTAGTGCCATCAGGAAGCGTGTGAGGAACACCACCAAACAACTGGAGAAGTAATGCCTCTTTAACCTCATCCAGACCATACATGGATGGCGCTATTGACCTTATCAGCTTATCGTAAATGTCTGCATCCTGTGCAAGCTCTCTTATTCTTTTCTCATCTTCAGGGGAAACCTCAAGCTCCTCCAACTCAAGTTCAATTGGCTTTACAAAAACACACTCCAGATATTTCTCAAGCTGCTTTGTTCTCCTCCCTGCAATCCTCTTTGGAAGCTCTTTTAAAATACCTGTTATTTCAAGCCTTGCCCCGGGATCCGTCATTCTCTGCATCCTTGGCGTTGTCAAATCATCTTTCAAGAAAACTGTGAGCTCACCTGGTTTTTCACCAACTGTTATTTCAAATGGGTCCTCAACAACAATGTATCTTGTATCATGAAGCTTTCTGCCAATCAGCCTGAAACCCCTTTTCCTACCGCATTCACAACTTGTAGGATAGGTGAGCATTGTCTCAAATTGTGGAACCTCTATCTTTGAGCCACAATCCGGACACTCAAATATTGCTATCTCAACCTCAGGATTAACCTCAGATGCTCTTCTCACCAGCCCCTCTATCTTTATCATCTTGCCTATATGCTCACTCCTTATATCTTTGATTCTAATCTTCTGTGAATCAGGAATATCTCTAAATCTTATATTGAGCGGTTTTTCCGCTCCAAGGTCTATATTGTTTATGGCCTCTTTGGCATCGCTAATAATTTTCTTTGGCTCTTTGAGAAGCATATCCGCAAGGATGGGGTCAAATTTATCCAAATCCCTGAAGTCTATGACAATGGAATCCTCTCCTTCCCTGACAGCCTTCAGCAACTGGTCATAATAGAACTTCTTAAAAAACTCTTCAAAAGCGCCTACATTGTCAGTCAAAAACACACC
>CAYNRH010000003.1:28940-35154 GCA_964399605.1 uncultured archaeon
AGAACTTCTTAAAAAACTCTTCAAAAGCGCCTACATTGTCAGTCAAAAACACACCTCTCCTAAGAATAATAAATTAACCGTCAATTTATTTAAAACTATTTTCACGTGAATCAATAACTTTCTTCATTTGTGCTTATAGCATAAGTTGGCTCTGACGAAGTGTATTGCTTAACAAATATCCAATCATAATACATCCCTCTTGAAGTAGAATCTGGGTCTATGTCCATATGAATATATCCTGCATTATGTGTTAAAGAACCGGTTCCATGCAGGAGTTCTCCATTATAATATCCCCAAACATCGCTTGTTGTATTTATCCATAATCTCGCTGTCTTCCATGTCGATTGGGCATTGGTGGTTCCTTTAACATAAGAGCCTCCCTCTAAAAACACTCTATGCTTGCCGTATGTGGTGCTTGTATCCCCTAATGATTGGTAAGCATAAAATGTTTTTCCTGTTCCAGATGGACCGTATCCTATTGTATCATCCATATCTGAATTGCTTCCCCACCATCTTGCAGAATAAATCATTTCTTTATTAAGCATATCGGGAATTGGTGTCTTTGCTGCTAGATGACCAGAAGTAGAACCTGATGGGTATGTCATTCTTAAAACACTCTTACCATCTGCGGTAGTCGCGGTAAAGTATGACGGATGTGGATTATCCCAATTATTAAGATTTTCAAAGTCATCAAAGAACAAAAATGTTTTTGTTCCATCACTCTCAGAACTGATGGGTGTTGTATTCCCATAATACATGTAGATGTCCTTGGAAGAAGATGCTGGAAGTGATGGGATTTTTACCCAGACTATAGCAGAAGTTGAAGGCGTATAGCTTTCTATCCAATAGCTTAAAGGTGAAGTTTTGTCGGAATCTGTAAATCTTAAATCTGAAAAATCTGATTGCATATGTGGGTAGCAAGGCACACTAATCTTAACCTGGTAATTTGTCAAATCGTTGCCCGAACTTTCTGTTATTGTTATATTTCTTCTATAGTCAAAACCAGAAAGCCATGCCTCCGCTATCTCATCAAACAACTCATCCATTTTTCCATAAGGTCCGGATACCCTTATTGTGTAATTTCCATCCGGGGCTGAGACAACCAGATAAAGCATCTCTCCTGGATTAACCTTGGTCTGTGATGGGTTTTCCGGGGTAGCTGTTGTAAGAGTATCATTCAAATAAACATTAAAATCGCCAACATCAAGGGGGACCTCGCCATTGTTTTTTATTGCAATCTTGTTTTCTGCAACTGTTGCAACAAAAAAACTTGCCTGCGATTGGGAAATTTTTTCTTGGGTTATGTTTTCCGTTGTGCTTTTGAATATCTCGTTTACCTCATTTCCCCAGGCAAAGAAAAGTATGGCCAAAGACGTTGCAATAAGAACTAATAAAATAGCGACAATTAAATTAGAAATTCCCTTCATATCTAAAATATGACAGTGTTTATATAAAAAATTAAATGGCCCCTATTTCCTTAAGCTCATCTTCCAGTTTTTTTATTGCCTTTCCCACATCCTTGACATTCCTTCCGCCGGTGCAGACTATCTTTCCAGAACCAAAGAGAAGAAATGCGACCTTGGGGTCCTTTATTCTGTAAACTAATCCTGGAAATTGCTCCGGTTCATATTCAGCATTCGGAAGCACAAAAGCTATTTCATTAAGTTTCAAAACAGCAGCTATTTTTGCGCTGGCAACTATGTTTTCAATTCTTATGATTGGCTTTTTCTTGATTTTTATTCTTGCTTTCTTTTTAATATTGTCTATAATTATGCCTATGGCCTTCCTTGCAAGCTCAGGGCTTCTTGCACCAGTACATACTATTTTTCCAGAGCTGAATATCAAAGAAGCAACCTTGGGGTCCTTTATTCTGTAAACTAATCCTGGAAATTGCTCCGGTTCGTATTCAGCATTCGGAAGCACAAATGCTATTTCATTAAGTTTCAAAACAGCAGCTATTTTTGCGCTGGCAACTATGTTTTCAATTCTTATGATTGGCTTTTTCTTGATTTTTATTCTTGCTTTCTTTTTAATATTGTCTATAATTATGCCTATGGCCTTCCTTGCAAGCTCAGGGCTTCTTGCACCAGTACATACTATTTTTCCAGAGCTGAATATCAAAGAAGCAACCTTGGGGTCCTTTATTCTGTAAACTAATCCTGGAAATTGCTCCGGTTCGTATTCTGTCCCTGGAATTCTAGAAACAATTTTATCAAGAGCTATCTTACAATTTAAAGTAGCAGAAGCCACAACATTTTCTATTTTAATGTCCTTAACCATACGCCCCACACTCATTTAAAATATAAATTACCTATTTAAATAGTTTTCTGTTGAGCTCAAATTTTTTTATTTCACCAATATCAAATAATACACATGTATCAGGAAATTATTAAATTGTCCACCAAGACAGATGACTTTATAGACATAACGCCTGAAGTCGGAGAAATTGTTGAAAAAAGTGGCATAAAAGATGGGCTTTGCCTGGTTTTTAATATCGGTTCAACTGGCTCTGTTATCATCAACGAATATGAAACCCGGTTACTGAATGACTTTAAAGAAACTCTTGAAAAAATAACTTCAGGAAAACACATGCACCCATCAAATGCGCATTCGCACCTGAAGGCAGGACTGCTTGGCCCTGGAAAAGTTATATCAATAGAGAACGGACAAATGCAATTGGGAACCTGGCAGAGTATAATTTTTTGTGAGTTCGACATAAGGCCAAGAGACAGAAGGATTTTAGTTACTGTTATTGGTGACAAGGAATGAAATGGAATTTTATGGAGATAAAGAGGCAACTGGCCCACTTATCCGGCTTGGGAGTAATACCAATAGCATATTTTCTTGGTGATTTTTTAACCGGAGTCTTGGCAATACTATTCGGCATATTTATTTTCTTTCTTTCTTTCTATGTCCAAATGAAGAAAAAAATAAGAAAGAATCTTCCAATCAGAATCAAGAAACTGGAAGAGTTGGAAGACAATTTTCATAAACTTGTGAACTCATTTGAAAGGGAAAGGAGCGAAACACATTACATGGGCGCAGTACTCTTTTTCCTGGCCGTCGGCACATCTTTGATAGGTTTTCCAACAAAAATAGCATTCATCGCGATAACAGTTTTGGCTGTCGGAGACTCGTTTTCAACAATAGTTGGAATACATTGGGGTAGGCACAAAACAAGAATAAATCCACCGAAGAGCTGGGAAGGAACTTTTGGTGGTGTTTTCGCAAGTTTTATTGCCTGCCTGATTTTTACGAACCCATTGATGGCGCTAATAGCAGCCATAGTCGGCATGTCAATAGAGTTGCTTCCAATACAGGTGAATGATAATGTCCTTATACCGCTTTCTGTTGGCTTTGTCTTGTGGGGTTTGAGTTTCGCTGGATTTGTTGTATAATGAAGAAAAAATTCAACAAACCTCTGCTCCTTCGCCAACTCTCTCTGCCTTAACAACTTCCCCTGATTTTGTTTTTAATTTTTCGGCTTTGTAATAAACACAGCCCTCCTCTCCAATCTTCATATGGATTCTCTGAAAATCCTTGAAGCTGACCATATCCTTTGGATCCGGTTTTATATTTCCTGCACTAACGCTTTCTCCAGGTTCTGAGCTCTCAACAAAAAGAATTCCCACGTTTTTCCCGTCATCCCCAGCAAGAAGCATCCCGTTGGATTCTTCCCCCCTAAGAACAGCAGGCTCCAGATTTGCAACAACAACAATTTTTTTCCCTTTGAGCTCCTCTTTTGTGTAGTATTTCTTCAGACCGGCCACTAACTGCCTCTTCTCTCCGCAGTTTATCTTTAAGACATAAAGCTTGTCTGCGTTGGGATGGTCTTTAACATCTAAAACTTCTGCAACCCGCAAATCCAAAAATGAAAAGGGATCTCCATTCTCAATGCTTATTTTTTTGAACAATATTTGCGGCTTTTTTATGCTTTTTGACTCAACAGGATTTTTCAATTCTTCCCAATTTATCTTAAGTCCAAATTCCTTGGCAAGCCTCTCGGAACTTGAGGGTATGACAGGATAAAATAAAATACATAGTTTTTTCAGGATGTTAGCACAATTGTATATACAATCTCCTGCTCTTTTTGGCGCGTCTTTGATGTCTTTCCATGGCTGGTTCCTTTGAAAATATTCATTTCCAATCTTTGCTATTGCCACAACCTCCTCCAATCCTTCCCTTATCTTAAAATCCTCCCAAAGTTTCTCCACTTTCCTGACTTTTTTCATTATGTCCCTGTCAAGCTCCTTGTCAATTTTTCCTTCCGGTATTTTTCCGCCAAAATTGTTCTTAACAAATGTCAATACCCTGTGGGCAAAATTGCCAAAAATATCAGCCAGTTCATTGTTGTATCTTTCTATCATGGAATATTCAGAAAAGTCACCATCCTGCCCCAAAGGTATTTCCCTGAGTAAGAAATATCTTAAAGCATCCGTATTGTACTTTTCCACTAATTTTATCGGGTCAACCACCAGCCCTGATGTCTTGCTCATTTTCTTGCCGCCAATATTCACAAAACCATGAACAAGAATTCTCTTTGGTAGTTCAATTCCAGCAGACATTAATATAGACGGCCATATCACAGAGTGAAACCAATTTATGTCCTTTCCAATCACGTGCACATCAGCCGGCCAATATCTCTTGAAAAGCTCTCCGTCCGGATATCCCAAAGCAGACACATAATTCATCAAGGCATCAAACCAAACATATATCTTGTAATTTTTGTCAAAAGGTATATCTATTCCCCAGTCAATGCTTGCCCTGCTTATGCAAATGTCTTTCAAACCATCTGACTCCACCCGGCTTAAAACTTCCCTTGCCCTTCCCTCTGGAATAACTGCACCTGATTTCAAGAATTTTATTACATCATTTTCATATTTACTCATCTTAAAAAAATAAGCATCCTCTTCAATCAATTCCGGCTCCCTGTTGTGAATGGGGCACTTTCCATCCACCAATTCTTTCTCTGTTAAAAATTTTTCACAACCATAACAATACAAGCCCTTATATCTTCCCTTGTATATATCTCCGTTGTCGTAGATTTTTTGAAATATCTTTTGTACAATTTCCTTATGTCTTTCGTCTGTTGTTCTTATGAAATAATCGTTTGATGTGTCCAGTTTTTTGCACAGCTCCTTGAACTTCTCTGCGTTTTTGTCCACAAATTCCTTGATGGAAATGCCTTCCTTTTCTGCTGCTTTGACATTTTTCTGGGCGTTCTCGTCTGTGCCTGTTAAAAAGAAAACATCATGGCCCCTTATTCTATACCATCTCGCCAAGAAATCGGCTATTATCTTCTCGTAAGCATGACCCATATGCGGCTTTGCATTCACATAATCTATGGCCGTGGTTATGTAGAACTTGATTTCAATCACCCTTAAAAATATTTAGAGAAATGGCTATTTAAAAATAAACACAACGGGAAGTTTCAGCCAAATAAACTTCTCCAAGAATTTGCTATAAAGTCGCTGGCATCAGCTATCATGCTCCCGGTTGAAACAGCTTCGCAGACATCTATACTTGGCAACCAACCATACTTTGCTCCCACATCCTTTACGCATACAGTTCCTGCCACGCACTGCCTGTCGGTTCCTGTGTAGTCACAGTCGCCTTCCCCTGCATTGCATTTGCATGTGTCTGAACAGTAACTCCATGAACCAGGAGAACCTGAGTGGCAAGACGATGGAATTGTTGTTGTGGTTGTTGATTGGCATTCTGCAACTTGAGATGCATTCTTACCAAAATTTTTAGATACACAATTTAAGTCGCGACAATCCACAAAATTATCTCCGGTTAAATCATATAATGATGTAACACTGCTCCAATGCTGACTTAAAATGTTAAGGTCAAAAAGATTTATAATTCCATCGTTATTCAAATCTGGGCATTTACAACCAATGGGTTGGCAATAAGAACTCTTACAACAATCGGTATCTTTACAATCTATAGTACCATCACCATCGTTGTCCATCCCATCGTTGCATATTTCATTTGTTGTTTGGTTTGGATATTCGCAGACATCTATACTTGGCAACCAACCATACTTTGCTCCCACATCCTTTACGCATACAGTTCCTGCCACGCACTGCCTGTCGGTTCCTGTGTAGTCACAGTCGCCTTCCCCTGCATTGCATTTGCATGTGTCTGAACAGTAACTCCATGAACCAGGAGAACCTGAGTGGCAAGACGATGGAATTGTTGTTGTGGTTGT
>CAYNRH010000004.1:0-32967 GCA_964399605.1 uncultured archaeon
GACTGTAGCAATTAAAGGGCTGATTCCTTTGGTCATGATAATATTTTGTTTACAACAATTTAAATTATTAGAAAATGAAAGTGGTGGACCCGGCCGGATTATCGAGACTTTTGATCCCTCCAAAACAATGGCAAAACTAAGAGTTTTGCAAGTTTTTCTTTTGGAGTTCACAAGAACCTTTTCTTTTTATGAAAAAGAAAAGTGGTCTGTTTGAACCGGCGACCTCCGGCTTTTACGCTTGAGGCGAATTTACGCTCAGCGGCCTTATAAGACCGGCGCTCTAATTACCCAATCCCCTTTCCTTTTATCACAGATTGCTCCGAAGTTTTCTTTGGGGTGAGGAACTTTCTTTTGTTGAAAAGAAAGGGTCTCTCCAAGCTGAGCTACGAGTCCATCATGAAAATCTTAGTATTAATCCTAAGCATTTGGAACTTCAGCTCCAAAATCAAAGATTTTCATTCTTAATAAAGATGTATATTCTCATATACATCAATATATTTGTAGTTTTTATTTAACTTAAAAAGAATATAAATATTTTATTTGGTTATAACCTTTCTTGCAATATTAATTATTTCATTAAAGTCATTTTTATTTGCCTTGTACTTTGCAAATTCAACCAAACCGCATAGGTCCAAACACTTTTTGACATTTGAATAATCTTTTTCATTCCTGATTAGCCTTAGAACTTCCGAAGATATCAACTCCTTTTTAATTCCCTTCCTATATGAAAAATAAAACCTGACTGCCTGTGATACCTTTTCATATGCATCCTTTTCTTTGCCATCAGAAAACATCTTTTCTGCCTGCTCCAACATTTTTCTGGCTTCCTTGTAGTAGTTGATTGGCTTCTCTATCTTAACCGGTTTTATCTCCTCTGGTATTTTTACTTTCCTTTTCTTCATATGCTTGAGATAAAATATGAACACGCACAGCCCAATGATAGGAATTATTATTAACCACCACCACGAATTTGATTCTTCATAATTCTCGAGGGAAACATTTTTGATTGTCCCATTTATATAGTCTGCAGTAATAGCATTCCCGCTGGAATTGCTTTTGTATGGAACAGTTATTTTTGTATAATTCTGCGAAATTTGGTTAAAAGAAGGCTGGGTTTGATTCATTCCCCTGCTTCTCAATAGTCTGTTATATTTTTGAAACTCTTTGTTTTTGCTGAGTGTGTTAAGTATTTTTTTCTCGTCTTCAGATGTGAAACTTATCATATTTTTTATTGTGTTATTTTCCATCCTGCCATTTAACTTAGCCCACTCCCCATTCTTTTTTTGATAATTAAGTGTAAAACTCCCAGTGTTATCTGTTAAAGGATTAACAGAAATGCTCGTTAAGTTATATCCAGCATTCAACATCTCCTGGTTTTTTTTCTGAAAATCAGGGTTACTTGCAAGATTTCTCTGAAATTTCTGTTTCATTTCTTCCTGTTGTTGCATTTGTTGTTCCATCTCTTTTTTCAGATTGTTTGTATTTTGATTTAACTGGTTGTTCTGCAACCTGCTTGAAGCAGAACTTTGTGATGACGGATTTGACGTCATACTCTGCTGGATATTCATCCCCCCTCCACCAATATTCACGTTGAAAGACCCTCCGGAAGAAGAATAAGAAGTTGACTGCATATTCATGCCATTGCACCTGTATATTGTTGTTATGCCCTGCGCCTGCCCCTGCTGCTGAGTTCCGCTGACATCTATATCCAGTGAATTTGACTTGACAGTCTCCTCCTTTCCAGTATCAGGATTTTTGTATGTTATCTCTGCGGGCTCAAGTGTATATTTTCCTGGGCTGAAAGGTTTTATTGGTTGGTAAGCAATTGCAGAATCCCTCTTGTTCGGAACTGTGTACTGGAGACATTGTATGTCTATCCCATTGTTTCCAAAAATATTCTTGTCCTTGATTGTTATTGGAATATTTTGGCCAAATGGATTGGTGAATTTTAAAATAATGGTAACGTTATCGCCAACTTTAATGTTGCTGTTCTCAATGAGCTTCTGCACTTGGAGTGAATCTGCATATGCAACATGAAACATCAAAATTGATGCAATGAATGCAAAAAACAAAATTTTTTTCATATGACCACCTCAGACAACAATCCTGTATTTTCCATAAATTATGTAAATATTGGCAAGCAAAACTACAAGTGCCGCTGCAAAGAACCAATCCTTTATGCTTGTGTCCTCCCACTCTCTCTTTATGTTTTTTCCAATATTCCCGTATATTTCATTAAGTGTATCCCTATTGACAGACTTGTAATACTTTCCGCCTGTTTCATCAGCAATTCTAGTTAGCGTTTTTTCATCAAGCTGCGCATAAACAGGATTTCCAAAGAAGTCGTATCCAAGAGCAACTGGCTTTTCAGAGCCCATACCAACAGTGTACACCTGTATTTTCTCTGACTTGGCAAAGTTTATTGCCTCGTCAACACTGACAACACCCGCATTGTTAACACCATCGCTTAAGAGTATGACAACTTTTCTCTTATTTGGAATTGACGTCGCCATATCTATTGCAAGACTAAGCCCGTCCCCTATTGCCGTGCTTCCCTTCCTCTGTTTTATGTCCATGAGCTTTTGTATTGCCCTCTCTTTGAATGGTGTCAAATAGGATGCAGTGGTAGCCCCAGATTCAAAAACAACAATGCCTACGTTATCCTTCGGCTTCAAACTCTCTATCAGAATTTTTGCTGCATTCTTTGCAGCTTCCAGCCTGGTTGGTTGGTAGTCGGTAGCAGACATGCTCCCGGAATCATCTATTGCCAAAACCACATTCACACCCTCTTTAGTGGTTTTCAACGGAATCCTTGGGTCAGCAAGCCCCAGTATAATCAAACTTATTGTTATCAGAAGGAGAATGAAAGGAAGATGTAGCCTGATATTAAATTTTTTCACAGAAGATTTCACTATTCCCAATGAACTAAATTTCAGTGCAGCCTTTTTCTTTTTATCATGATAAATCTTGTAGAGATATAACACCAGAGGTATCACAAGCAGAATAATGAGAAATTTTGGCTCCCCAAAGCTGAACATTACCATCCTCTCCTTTCCCTGACTTTGAAGAATTTTCTCAGCGGAATATAAAACGGCTCATTTGTGCTTACATTTATGACATCAACCCTGATTTTTTTCATTTTACTTGCCAGTTCATTGTTTATATTCTTCATGCGCTGGATATACATCCTTCTGAATTTTTCGTCGCCAGTATCGACAAGAATTTGTTCCCCCGTCTCCTCATCCTCAAGAAAAACATAACCTATGTCAGGAATCTCTTCCTCCCGAAAATCCCTGATGTTTATCAGTATCACATCATTCCTGTTTTTTAAAAATTTGAGCGGCTTCTCAAAGCTTCCTGAAAAGAAATCAGATATCACAAATATCACAGACCTCTTTTTTATTATTCTGCTGAGATAAACCAAAGCTTTTTTTATGTCAGTTTTTTTGCTCTTTGGTTCAAAATAAATCATCTCCCTTAACAATCTTAGAAAGAATTTTCTGCCTTTCATTGGTTTTATCAACTTCTCAACCCTATCTGTAAACAAACATAACCCAACGTTGTCGTTGTTCTTTAGAGCCGCAAACATCAATGATGCAGCTATTTCATATCCAACTTCCTTTTTGCTTTTTCTGTATCCGAAATTGTTGCTTGAAGAAACGTCAAAAGCTATGTATATGTCAAGATTTCTCTCCTCGATAAACTCTTTGACATAAGGTGTGTTAAACCTTGCAGTCACATTCCAGTCTATTGTTCTTATATCATCCCCCGGAACATATTCCCTCACCTCAGAAAACTCTATTCCCCTGCCCTTGAAAACAGAGCGGTAACTGCCTGCTATCAATCCCTCAACAAGATTGTGTGTGGTTATATCTATCTTCTTGACTCTTCTCAGTATCTCTCTGACCATTGGCATTTAATCACCGAAAAAATATGGAAGCGCTTCGTCTATGTTTGAAACTTCTACAACAGTAAGGTTCCACTCCTCTTTCGCAACTTTCTTAAGGTCTATAGTCTTTGGCACATATTTCGTATTGAGTATCTCAAAGTAAGGCCCGACCGGCTCCTTCGTTATCTCCCTTTCATAGTATGTAAATTTGGATTGACCCTTTGGTACAAGGAAATACTTGTATCCTGCGTCTGCAACCGCTTTTGCCTTTTCCATTACTCCTCCAACTCTTCCTATCGTTCCGTCTGTGTTTATGACACCTGTTATTACAGCATCATTTTTAATTGTCTTATTCTGAAGCGCTGCCATTGTAGCAATAGTTGTTGCAGCACCTGCGCTTCCGCCTCCTATAAGCTGCGCATTTCCTGCATTGAAATCAAAAATAAAATCCTTGTTGTAATTATATTCAGACTTCATTTTAGCGACAGCGACAGCCTTGTTAACTGAATATTGTATATCAGTTTCCAGAAACGGATTTGTATTTATGAGCACATTGTTGTTTCCTGGTATCAGCTTGACTGTAAGATTTCCGACAATCCCCCTTCCATCGCTTGACACTGCAACTATTGGTATGCTCTTCTCTGATATAAAATTCCATTGTTCTGAAAAGGTTACATTATTTTTATAACTTGAAACTTTTTGGTGCAGTAGGTTGATATTATTTGAAATGTTTTTCACCTCCTGCTCCAGGTGATAATTTTCGTAGGCGTTGTAAATGCTAATCAAAAATATGATGGAAACAAATAAGGCAAGAAATTCTCTCTTCGTCTTATCACCTCACGGAGATTTTACCTTTGAAAGAATCTTGTCTATTATGTCATCACTGGTTATGTTTTCTGCTTCCGCTTCATAAGTCAATATGATTCTGTGCCTCAACACATCATGCACTATGCTTTTGATATCATCTGGTGTCACATAACCTCTCCCGCTCAAAAGTGCATTGGCCTTTCCTGCCAGTATCATCCATATAGATGCCCTCGGTGATGCACCATATTCAATCATACCATTTATGTCAAGCCCGTAATTTTCCGGATATCTTGTTGCGTCAACTATGCTTGTCACATAATCCTCAATCTTTTCATCAGCGTATATTTTCTGATTAAACCTCTGCATCTCTATGATATCCCTGGATGTTAAAACATTTTTTACCTTTATATCAGCTCCCTGTGTATTTCTCTGTATTATCAATTTTTCATCGTCTTTCTTTGGATAACCAATGAGCAGCTTGAATGCAAACCTGTCAACCTGCGCCTCGGGGAGCTTGTATGTTCCTTCTGTCTCTATTGGATTCTGCGTCGCCAAAACCATGAAAGGTTTGCTCAGCCTGAATGTATCTCCATATATACTGACCTGCCTTTCCTGCATTGCTTCCAGTAAGGCTGACTGCACCTTCGGCGGTGCTCTGTTTATCTCATCTGCAAGTATGAAGTTATGAAAAACAGGCCCCTTTTGGGTATAAAATGTCCCCTTCCTGTGGTCATATATTTTTGTACCAACTATATCTGCAGGTAGTAAATCAGGTGTGAATTGTATCCTGCAAAAGCTCATGTTTACAGCATCCGAAAGTGTTTTTATCATAAGTGTCTTTGCCAGTCCGGGAACACCTTCAAGGAGAACATGCCCATTCATGATTAGAGAAATAACTAACTTATCAAGTATCTCCTCTTGCCCAACTATAACTTTCTTTATTTCATTCAAAAGATTGTCTATCTTTTTCGAATATTTTTCTGCCTGTAAATTTAATTTCTTGATTTCGTTATCCATATAAATCACCCCTGTAAAATATCAATAAAAATTGAAACAAAAGTTATAAAAACTTAGTGAAACTAAGTTCTATAAAATCAATACTCTTCCTTTGTAATTTTATCTATTATCCAAGCTATCAGAATGCCCAACCCAAATCCTACTCCTGTTCCCACAATTAAGATAGTCCATTCGCCGAGACCAAGTGGAACAACCTTGAAGTAAGTTGACAAAGGAGTATAAATTATTAGGAGCTGCAAAAACAAAGATATAGCAAGTGAGTAAGCCAAAAACTTATTTGCCATCCAACCCTTTAATGAAGCTAATTTTTCATTGTACCTGATAACACCTATATCATAATTATAAATCTTAAAGTAATATTTAATTATATGTGGTAAAATGAAAATCTCAATAATAGGTGGTGCTGGAAAGGTAGGTTCTCATGTGGGGTATGCGCTATTGCTGAGAGATATAAAAATGGACGAGCTCGTTCTCCAGGATGTTGTAGAATCTGTCATCGGAGAAGCAATGGACCTTCAGCAGGCAGCAGCTGCAATGGGAAAAGATGTAAAAATAAGGGGAACACTTGATATTGCCGAATGTAAAGATTCTGACATAGTAATAATAGCAGCAGGGAAGGGAAGATCATCCGATGAGGACAGGTACAGCTTGCTTGAAGCCAACAAAAAAATTCTTGATTCCATATTAGAAAAAAATCCGGGAAGTGAAAAAACAATTTACTTAATCACCACAAACCCTGTTGACGCAATGACATATTTTCTGGTAAAGAGCATAGGCGACAGAAAAAGAGTAATTGGCATATCAACCATTACAGACACTGGAAGAATGAAAGTATTCTCCGACGGGTATCTTATTGGAGAGCACGGGAAAAACATGGTCCCCATAGGAGAAGATGTTGTTGAAAAAGTAAAGGAATCTAACATAGAAGTGCTAAAGTTAAAGGGAGGGACATGGTTCCTGACTCCTGTGGGTATAACAAAAATAGTTAAATCAATTGTCAATGATGGAAAAAAGGAATTTCCTGTGTCTGTTCTTCTTGAAGGAGAATACGGCTTTGAAGACGTCTGCCTCAGCGTACCATGTATAATTGGAAGAAACGGCGTAGAAGAAATAAAGGAATTAAAACTTGACGAAAAACAAAAAGAAATTCTGGAAAAAGCTGTAAAATCCATCAAAAGTGCAATAAATAAAGTGGAACAGTAAATTTTAAATATATGTTTATAAAAGAATAATACTACTATATATTGCTAAATTTTTTATAATTTAGTTTTAAGGAGGTGTGTATATAATGAATGGACAACAACCTATTTTCATATTACCTGAAGGTACGTTGAGAAACGCAGGCAAAGATGCCCAAAGAAACAATATTGCAGCCGCCAAGGCAGTTGGCGACACTGTGAGAACAACACTTGGGCCAAAAGGCATGGACAAAATGCTGGTTGATTCTATAGGAGATATAGTAATAACAAATGATGGTGTAACCATCTTAGATGAAATGGAAATAGAACATCCGGCAGCAAAGATGATGGTAGAAGTAGCAAAAACCCAGGAAGAGGCTGTGGGAGATGGAACAACGACAGCTGTAATTTTTGGTGCAGAACTTCTAAAAAAGGCTGAAGAGCTCTTAGACCAGAACATTCATCCGACCATAATAACAAAGGGGTTCAAAATCGCCAGGGAAAAATCCCTTGAAATTTTAACAGAAGAAATAGCAAAAAACATGGACCCAAAAGAGAATGATGAAGTATTGAAAAAAATAGCAATGACAGCAATGACTGGAAAAAGCGCCGAAAAGGCTTCAAAACACCTTGCAACACTAGCAGTAAATGCAATAAACATGGTTAAGGAAGATGACTCAATAAATCCTGACCATGTAAAACTTGAGAAAAAACAAGGCGGTGGAATAGAAGACACCGAATTAATAAAGGGTGTTGTAATAGACAAGGAAGTCGTCCATGGTGGAATGCCTAAGAAAATCGAAAACGCAAAAATAGCATTGATAGACTCTGCTTTAGAGGTTAAAGAGACTGAAACAGACGCAAAAATAAGCATATCTTCACCAGAACAATTGGAAGCGTTCCTTGAGCAGGAAGAAAAAATGCTCGGTGAAATGGTTGACAAGATTGTCAAGAGTGGAGCAAATGTGATTTTCTGCCAGAAGGGAATAGACGACACTGCACAATACAATCTTGCAAAGCACGGAATTCTAGCTGCAAGAAGGGTAAAGAAATCTGACATGGAAGCCCTTTCCAGGGCAACAGGAGCAAAGATAGTTACAAACCTGAGCGACTTATCAGAAAATCTCTTGGGATATGCAAAAATTGTTGAGGAAAAGAAAATCTCAGGAGAAGAGATGATATTTGTAAGGGAATGCAAAAGCCCTAAGTCAGTATCCATCCTGATAAGAGGTGGAACAGAACATGTTGTTGACGAGGCAGAAAGAGCAATGAGAGATGCCATTGGCGGAATAATAGCAGCACTTGAAAATAAAAAAGTAGTTGCCGGTGGAGGAGCAGTTGAAGTTGAACTCTCAAAGAAACTAAAAGAATTTGCACAAAAATACTCGGGAAGAGAACAATTGGCAATATTGGCATTCGCCAATGCATTGGAAATTGTCCCAAGAACATTGGCGGAAAATGCAGGGCTTGATCCAATAGATATGCTGACAAATTTAAGGGCGGCCCACGACGAAGGCAAAATGACATATGGCCTTGATGTGTTTACAGGAAAAGTAATAGATATGTGGAATTCGGGAGTTATAGAACCATTGAAAATAAAAACTCAGGCCATAAAAAGTGGAAGTGAAGCTGCAGAAATGATATTGAGAATTGATGATGTAGTAAATGCAGGAAAACTTGAAAAAGGTGGTGGTATGCCTTCAATGCCACCGGGCGGAATGGGTGGAATGCCTCCCATGTAATCTGCCCCCTCTTTTTTTATCTTTATCAAAATAATGTTATTGCTGAGATTTCAGTAATTAAAAAACTTTATAAATAAAGTATTCTAATTATAAATCATGAAAGAGGTAGAAATAGGTCCAGAAGACGATGAATACGAAGTAATTCCAATGGGTCCTATAAGAAGGCTTGAAGACAGAATAAAAAAATTGGAGAGAGAAAAGGAAGGAGTTGCATACCAGGGTTTTATGCGAGAAATTCTTGATTTAATTCAGAGTAATCAAAAACTAGTTGACGAAATAGTGAAAGCCAACGATGATCTAAGAGACGAGCTTGCAAAAATACCAGGAAAAATTGATGAGCTCCTGAAGACATGGAGAGAATTCATAGACATACTTAAAGAGGTTGGAGGAACAGAAAACACATCAAATGCACTAAGTAGCAAATTTGATGAGCTTCTTGAACAGAACAAAGAGATGTTGGAAGCAATCCGCTCTATGAAAAGACCGCATCTGGAAACAAACATAACAACAAAATATCCAAAAATAAGGATAAGAAGATGACTTCTACCTCAGAGGTGATTTGATGAAAAATATGATGAACTATGAAACATGGTTTTCTTTAATTATAACAGTATTGCTAGCGATAATGGCACTTGGTATTATTTTTGCAGCCAGTGGTGGATTATTCACGATGTATCAGGGATTAACGTTAACTTTATACATACTGGGAATAATTACTCTTTTGATGATTTATCTTAGAGTAAACGAGCTCAGAACAAAAAAATAATGGAGGTTTAAAAAATGAGAATTTCCAAGAAAGGTATAACGCCTGTAATATCAATGATACTATTGATACTGATAGTGGTAGCTCTTGGAGGAGTTTTTGCAGCATGGACAACAAGGACATGGCAAAGCGTAGAGGAAAAGGGAACAGAACAGATAGAGCAAACTACGGAAAGTTTTCGGAAGGGAGTTATAATAGATAACATAGATTGTGCAACTGGAAAAGTATACGTAAGGAATAGTGGATCTGTAAATATACCTGTGGGTGAAATATCGGTTTACATAAATGACTCGTTGATCGATGGATACTGGAACGATACATCCGGCGATACTTTAACAGAAATAGAAAAGGGAAAAATAGGTGTATTCAATACAACGAAGACTGATATTAATGGTCCAGTAAGAATCTCAGTGGGTGCAGGCATACAGGATTCAAGCAATAAGTGCGTGCCATAAAACTTTTTCTTTTTTTTTTCTTTCATTTTCAAATTTTAAATATACTTCTCTCTATTATTTTATTTGGTGATTTTTACGAATTTGACAAAAGGACAATCACAGGTAATAACAAGTGTACTTCTTATAATGATAATGATAACTCTCATTGGTGTCACTTACTTCTGGGGCATTCCTCTTATAGAGAAGCAGAAAGATTCTGTCAGGGTCTCGGATATGGAAAGGTTCATAAAAACATTGAATGAAAAAATACAATACGTAGCAAAAAATGGGGGTACACAAAAAATCACAGGACTGGATATACCGGGGGACCTGAAACTCAGTGATACTGATGATAGGTTCGTCCTAAGTTTTCAGACAACAGGAAATATAATAGCATCCGGTGAAGACATTTACCTGGTCGGCGACCAGAGGACAGAAGCCCATGTTGGAGAAGAGCCGGGTGTAATTCTTGTCAGGTCAGAAAAAGCCGGAAGCAAATATGATATTACTATGTCACTTTATTACAGAAACTTAAGAGGTTCTGAAACTGATGGAAAGGCCAATATATACAAAATAGATATAATAGGCATTGGAAAGACTGTTATGAGAGGCAAAAACCACGAAATATCAATAAGCGAGTATGAAACCTCGGAAGAAGAAACTGCCAGCGAAAGAACTTACACAACAAAAATTAATGTTAGACTGGATTGATATGAATAGAAAAGGTCAAAATATAACAATAGAGCAAATGTTTTTGTTTACCATTGGTTTGATAATAACAATAACAATTTACTATTCTTTCAGCACAATAAGTGAAAATATAGAAGATACAACAAAGGATGACCAGGTTTACGGGGTAATTGACTTCATAAAATCCTGTGCGGTGAAGAGCTACATCGGGCCGGAGGGCACATATGTATATGATATTCCGGACAAAATATCGCAAGAACCATACAGAATTACCGTGAATAGCGGCATAATCAAACTGGAATATGAAGGCAAAATTTATACATCAACAATAAACAAAAACTATAATATTGTTGGTGGATTTTTTAGCTCGCCCGGAAAATTTAAGATTGAAAAAATTGGTAGTCTGATTACGGTAGGTAGATTTTATGAATATTGAAAAACTTAAGAAAGCAGCTGAAAAGTTGGATAAAAAACTTCCTGAGGAAAACCCTCTTAAAAAAACCAGAATTGAAGAATCTAAGATATCCGTTTCTAACGTACCTAATCTGGCAACTTTGATACAAAATGCTGCCATGCTAATGAAAGAAAAAAGAATTAAAAAGAAGAAGACAAAGGGGCTTGAAATCCCGGCAGTAGTTAGTAGCAAAGTTAGGGGGAAAAAATTTGAAGTTCCCGACCTTTCAAAGGTTGATATGATTTATCCTCTCATACCCCAAAAACCAAAAAGAGGGGAATATATTTACGCTTATGCGCACATAACATGGAACAAAACAAAGAATATACTTCGCTATGAAGTCATAGAGCCTGAGCTCAACAGAAATGAAAAAATATTGCTAGAAAGGGTTAAAGAAACCATACAAGAAAGGCTTGATATAGATTTTACCAAGCTGAATTTGTCTAAGGCGCGAGAGTACCTTGACGAAAGATTCAATGAAGTGCTGAACTTTCTTGGAATAACACTTGATGTTAAGAAAAGAGAAAAGTTTCAATATTATCTTTATCGCGATTTTATAGGTATTGGAAAAATAGAGCCGCTCATGCACGACCCATACATAGAGGATATTTCGTGTGATGGGATTGGAATACCAATATATGTATATCACAGAAACCCGTTTTTTGGCTCTATTGAAACCAATGTTGTTTTTGAAACCAAAGAAGAGCTGGATTCGTTTGTTATGAAGCTTGCACAGAGAGGGGAAAAATCAATATCAATGGCAGAGCCGTTGGTGGATGCATCTCTTCCCGATGGAAGTAGAATTCAGGTAACGTTTGGGACTGACATAGCAAAGAGGGGAAGCAATTTTACAATAAGAAAGTTCACTGAGAAGCCAATGACTCCGGTAGACCTGATTAACTTTGGCACAATAGACAGCAAGATACTTGCTTATCTGTGGTTTTGTATAGAGCACGGAAAAAGTATACTCGTCTCTGGTGGAACTGCGACAGGAAAAACTACTATGTTAAACGTGCTGTCCATGTTCATAAAACCAAATATGAAAGTTATATCAATAGAAGATACGCCGGAATTGAAGTTTTCACATCCGCACTGGATATCTGAAGTAGCAAGACAACCAATCTCAGAAGTCGGCGGTAAGGGATTCGGTCAAGTCGATTTATACGACCTGCTAAAAGAAAGCTTAAGACAAAGACCTGATTATTTAATAGTCGGTGAAGTCAGGGGAAAAGAAGCGTATGTTTTATTTCAACAGATGGTAACTGGACACCCCGGACTTTCAACAATACATGCAGAGAATATTGAAAAGCTTATGGATAGGTTGACAACAGAGCCAATAAATCTTTCACCAAGCCTTATAGAAAATCTTGACATAATAATATTCTTAAAAAGAGTTAAAAGAGGTTCTGGATATCTAAGAAGAATTAGTGAGATACTTGAAATGGAAAGATATGACAAAAAAGAGGGAAGGGTTGTTGTTAACAAAGTGTTTGAATGGAACCCCGTAACTGATGGTTTTGACTCAGTCAATGGAAGCATCATACTTAAAAAATTATCTAACTACCTTGGAATAAATCCTGATAGAATCAAAAAAGATATCATGGAAAGAATGAAAATAATAGAATGGGCAAAGGAAAGGAAAATAACAGATTATGAGGAATTCGGAAAAATAATCAGGATGTATTATGCAAATTCAGAGGAATTGATGAAGAAGATGAGGGAATATTAATGCCTTTAAGTTCTGACATTATAGAATGGTATAAAAAAATCTCTTACAAATTATTCTCTTCATGGGTTGAAAAATATATTCCATACTTTGAAAGCCTTAAGCCTGACTTAAAAAAAGCGAATATAAAAATAAGTTTAAGGGAATATCTTTCTCTAGCGTTTATGACTTCCATTCTTGTTTTCATACTTGAATTCCCTTTCGTATTTGTAATAACACTATTCGCGCCAGGGTTTTCTGTTCTAATGGGGTTCATATTTTCATTCTCATTATCGATTGTATTCGCGGCTGGAATTTTCCTATTTTTTTACATGTATCCGTCTATAACAGTCAACGAAAGAAAAAAGAATATAGACTTTACGCTACCTTTTGCAACACTTTATCTTGCAACAATAAGTGGCAGCAACGCACCACCAAAAACCATCTTCAAAATACTCTCAGAATTTGAAGACTATGGTGAAATAAGCAAAGAAGCAAAAGAAATATCAAAAAACATAGACCTCTTTGGTATGAATGTAACAGACGCACTCAAAAAAGCTGCATCAAAATCACCATCAGAGGATTTTAAAGAATTGTTATGGGGAATAAACACAACAATATCAAGTGGTGGAGATTTATCATCCTACCTGCATGAAAAAGCAACAATCTTCATGCAGGACTACAGAAGAAGAATGACAGAGTATTCGCAGAGGATGTCAACCATGCTTGAGATATACATAACCCTTATAATTGTCGGCTCAATATTCTTCATAGTGATGTCATCAATGATAAGTGCATTTGGAATTGGACAATCTTTTGTAGAACTTGTAGTCATATCCCAATTTCTGGTTATTTTTCTTGGCCTCCCACTGATATCAATTGGTTTTATAATATTGCTTAAAAAAATGTCCCCGTTGAGCAGGTGATGTCTTCATGAAAAAACTTGGTGAATGGACAACAAAAGAATATGTGGAATATATACCACCACTTATAAGTGGGCTGATGATAATTATAGTAGCCATAGTATTCTTCGGGGATTCCGGCATGCTTGGTGTCTCATGCTTTTTTGCCCTCATAATCAGCGTAATACCTTACTTCACATACATGTATTTCAGAATAAGAGAAGTTGCAGCAATGGAAGACCAATTCCCAAATTTTTTGAGGGACTTGGTGGAAGAAAGCAAGAGTGGAATGACACTATCCAAATCAATAGAAATATGCTCCAGAAGGGATTATGGAAAGCTATCAAAAGAAATTAAGAAGATGCATCACCAGCTGACGTGGGGAACCCCAATAGAAAAAGCTCTTAGAATGTTATCATCAAGAATAAAAGAGAGTGGCCTGATAAAGAGGACGGTGGACATAATAATAGAAGCATATAAAAGCGGTGGCAATATTGTGTCAACAATGGAAAGTGTTGCATCGGACACTTCAATAATAAAGGAAGCAGAAAAGGAAAGAAGAAGTTCAATGACACAACACATATTTGCCATATACCTCATTTACTTCATGTTCATAGGGATAATACTTGCATTGACAAAAATATTGACATCTCTGACAACAGGAGGACTTGTTGCAGGGGGTGTATCAATAGGCACAGGGGGGCCATGTGAAATTGCTGGAAGTGGCATAAGTGTTTTTATATGCTCCTTCTTCAACGCGCTTTGCAACATATTTGCACTTGGAACAGGAGGAGGGTGTTACTATAAATCAGTTTTTCTTTCAATGACCCTAATACAGGGGATATTTTCAGGGTTGGTCGCTGGCCAAATAGGAGAAGATTCTGTCTTTGCTGGAATAAAACATAGTCTTATCATGGTTGGAATAGGATTCCCGGCATACATACTCATATTGAAATCCGGTATACTGTAGGTGAATGTTTTGAAAGGTCAATTCAACATAGAATATCTTTTCTCACTTGTAATTTTCATATCCGTAGTTGTTTATCTATCTATCCAAGTCGTAAATGCAATACCACAGTATCATCAAAGGAGTATCGAAGATAGGTTATACTCAGATTCCTTTAGGATAACTGAACTTCTAATAAAGGATTCAAAAATTGGATTTGCAGTAGAGCCTTACAAATTGAACTCCACAAAGATGAAAGAATTTAATGGAAGCTGTATTTCAAACTATGAAAAAATAAAAGAAGATTTTGACCTTGAAAACATTAGGGATTTTCAATTAACTGTTTTTGTAAACAGCAGCTTTAAAATTTCTTGCGGATTATCTAGCATCCCATCGAGGAACTCAAGTGTTACACTAATCAATATTGACAGGTACGCTTCAACAGATAACCAGCCAACAAAAATTAATTTCAAGCTCTGGTGATGTTTATGAAAAAAGGATTTATACATATGATAGAAATAGTGTTGGTTTCTCTTATCGTCATAATGTCAATCCCTGTGATATTATATCCATTCTCGAGATCTAGTGAGTGGGACAAGGTTCTTTTGTACACGCATGGCAAGGATTTTATCTCTACCGCAGACAAGATAAACGAAAACGGAGAGAGTTTTGTGCAAAATCTTATGGAGAAAAACAAGACAGAAATCTCAAACGAACTTTGGAGAATAATGGGAATTGAATCCAGAAAAATAAATTATGGGATTCACACAAGAGGTTCCATAAAAAACAAAATAAGAGTTGCGTTCAACTGTACAACATGTGATGTTACTTCAGAAAAGATATACATAAGAAGCATGCTGTCGCCAGCTTATGTCAACGGAAGATTTGTCAACTTTGAACTGTTCACATTCTCGTATGATGAAATGAACAAGTATGATATAGATGTTATAATTTTAACAAACAGCACTCCAAATGACGATACGATTACACAGGCAGAATCGCACATTGACAAAATAAAAAATCATCTCAAAAACGGGGGTGGAATAATAGAAATTGTTGATTCCGGTTTAATTGCAAACACAAACCTTCAGACAGGTATATTCGGAATATCCCCTGGCAGCGGGGGCAGTGGAGGGAATATAACATTCAACAATCCAGATGACCCCAAAAAACCAAACTACGAAATACAGAAATATTTTTATGGTGTTGGAATTTACACAGAACTAAACTCTGAGGAAAAGGGTAACTTCACTTTATGGAAAAATCAGAAATATAAAACACGAGGGAATAATACTGGATGCCTTGGTTCAGTTTACTGTAAAGTTGATGTTGACAGAAACGGTGATGGAACATTTGAATCAAATGAGCTTGGATTTGTGGAAGGCGACAAATTTACAATAAAACATAATTTAAAAAACTTTTATTTCTCTGTTGACAAAATTGACAAAGATGGAAAATATGTGAGCTTTAATTTTCTAAGGGATGAACCTTATGAATTTGAAGATTTTACTGAAGACAAAATAAACACTTTGGGCAGTTCAGATAGAATAATACTTGAAACAAGTGGAGGAAGGCCTGCAGGAATACTAAACCAAACAAGCGGAAGAGCCGTGTGGATTGATGCTGGCAGCGGAGACGATGTCGGCGCACTGGTAAAAAGTTCTGCGATATGGGCAGCGGGAAAAGATTGGTGGAACATATTGAAAACTATCTCAGGGGAATATGAAAAAGTTAGCTACTTTGTTTCCCAAGGTGAGGATTTTCACGAACCATACTGGATAGAATTTAACGTCTGGTATATTTACTAAACCATTAAAAGTCTTTAAAACAAAATATTTCTATGAAACAAAAATTTTGCATAAAATGCGGTAAAAAAACTGACAAACTCTTTGATGGACTCTGTGAGAAATGTTTTCTGGAAAAGAAAGAACTGATAGAAGTCCCAAAAAGGATAGTTGTGAATATATGCAAAAACTGCGGGAGAGTGCAAACTAAAAGAGGCTGGTCAAAAGGAAAATCAATCGAAGATATAGTAAAGAAAAAAATTAAGACAAAAAATGAGATTGAAAAAATAAAGATAACAAAGAAAAAAGTGAACAAAGACTTTGTTGTTGAAATACTGGCAACTGGAAAAATAAGTGGGCTTGAAAAAACAGAAAGAAGGAAAACAATTGTTGTCATAAGAAAAAAATTATGTGAAATGTGCGGAAAAATTAGCGGCGGATATTACGAAGCAATAATCCAGTTAAGGTCTGATGAAGAAGAAAAGATAATGAATTCTGCAGAAATAATAAAAAGTATTCTCAAGAATAAGAACGGTTTTTTAACAAAAATTGTGAAAAGAAAAAATGGTATTGATTTATATATAACTCCAAAAAGCCTTGTTGATATAATAATAAAAAATATTCCAAAAATAAAAGAAAAAAAGAAATCATATAGTTTGGTAACAAGAAAAGATGGTAGAGATTTATATAGAACAACCGCCTTAGTTAGATTATAACTGTGATAAATATGGAAGAGGAAGTAAGGGTAAAGACTCCAAAGGACGGCGAGCTCCTTGGAAGAGTTATAAATATGCTTGGAGCAAACAGACTGCTTGTTGAATGTGAAGATGGGAAAGAGAGAATTTGTAGAATACCAGGAAAGCTTAAAAAAAGAGTCTGGACAAGAGTTGACGATATAGTTCTCTTAAAGCCATGGGAAGTGCAACAGGACAGGAGAGCAGATATCGTCTGGAGATATACAAAAACGCAGGCACTTGTTCTTAAAAATAAAGGATATTTAAAAAATCTGTAATTGTAGTGAACAGCATGATCAAGACTGTTAAGATTCCTGAAGATAGAATTGGCGTTCTGAAAAGCTCTTTAAAAAAAATAGAAGAATCCACGAATACCATGATAAGCATAGATGAAAATAATGTAAAAATAAACGGAAGCCCGATTGACGTGTGGAAAGCAAAAGATATAGTGAAGGCAATCGGACGCGGGTTCAGCCCTGTGAACTCGCTAAAACTTCTAAACGACGATGTTAATCTGGAAATAATAGAATTGAAAAAATATCTTAAAACACAGAAAAGTATAAAAAGGATAAAAAGTAGAATAATTGGAAGAGACGGAAAAACAAGAAAAAAAATCGAAGAATATACTGGCTCTGTGCTTTCAATATATGGAAGTACAGTTTCAATAATATCAAACTATGAAAAAATATATAAAGCCAAAGAAGGAATATTAATGCTTATAAATGGAGCAACACATAAAAAAGTGTATAATTATCTTAAAAGATTAGAGGTTGGTTGAGTGGCAAAAGATGCTGAAGTGAAAACTGCTGTGGAGATGGCAAAGGAACAAAGGTCAATATCTGTTGCTGAATTTTTTGAAAAAAACAGACACCTTCTTGGTTTTGATAATCCAACAAAAGCTCTTTTGACTGTCATAAAAGAAGCTGTAGATAATTCTCTGGATGCGTGCGAAGAAGCCAACATACTTCCAGAAATAAATGTGGAAATAAAAGAAATTGAAGAAAACAGATACAAGATAACCATTGAAGACAATGGTCCAGGAATCATGAAAGAGCAAATCCCAAGAATATTTGCAAAGCTGCTGTATGGATCAAAGTTTCACAGACTAAGGCAAAGTAGAGGACAGCAGGGCATAGGCATATCTGCATCAGTTCTTTACGCTCAATTGACAACTGGATACCCCGCAGTAATATATAGCAAACCCAAACCAAAGGGAAAAACTCATATGTTTCATCTGAAGATAGATATAATGAACAACGAACCTGAAATAATAAAAGAAGAATTAATTGACGATGGACTGAAACATACTGGCACGAAGATAGTACTCATAATAGAGGGGAGATATGTTCAGAGATATCATTCACCAGATGAATACCTTAAACAAACTGCAATAGTAAATCCGTGGGCTCACATAAAATATAAATCCCCAACTGGTGAGACATTTGATTTTCCAAGAGTCGTCAACAAATTGTCAAAGAGGCCAAAAGAAATAAAGCCGCACCCATATGGAGTAGAACTTGGAGTTCTTATACGAATGTTAAAAACAACCAAAGCAAGAAATGTATCTGCATTCTTGCAGCACGAATTCTCTAGAGTTGGCGCAAACTCAGCAGAAGAGATATGCAGATTGGCTGGAATAGACCCAACTGAAAAACCACAAACATTAACACATGAATATCAGGAAAAATTATTAAAATCCATGCAAAAAGTTAAATTGATGCGACCTCCAACAGACTGTCTTTCTCCAATAGGAGAAAATCTACTAAAAGAAGGTTTGAGCAAGGAGATAAAAGCTGAATTCATAACAACCATAACAAGAGACCCTTCTGTCTACAGAGGTATACCATTTCAAATAGAAGCCGGCATCGCGTATGGTGGAGAGCTTAAAAAAGAAATGTATTCCGATCAGGCAACTGTATTAAGATTTGCAAATAAAATACCCTTATTGTATGAACCATCAGGATGCGCTATAACAAGGGCGATTTCATCCATAAAATGGAGAAGGTATGGATTGGACCAATCCCCGGGCAATGTACCAAGGGGTCCGTTAATAATTCTTGTTCATATAGCATCGGCATGGGTGCCATATACGTCTGAAAGCAAAGAGTCCATAGCAAATTATCCAGAGATAGTAAAAGAAATAAAACTTGCCGTGCAAGAATGTGCAAGAAGGATGCTAATGTATATAAGAAAACAAACACGTGTAAAAAGAGAAACGCAAAGATTAAACATATTTAAAAATTATATTCCACTTATAGTAGAAAATGCAAAAGAACTTGCCGGAGTTAAGGCAAATATTGACATAGAACCTATATTAGATAAAGTAATTAAAAAGGATTTGATAGACAATGGAAAAGACTGATAAGAAGGTAATTAAAAAAAGGTTAGAAGAAATTGGGAAAGAGATAGTGGAACAAGCAAAAAGTAAAAAAGTTCCATATATTAGAGTTCCGTCGAGAACCACAAACAATATAGTCTTTGACCCGAAGAGCCTTTGCTATGTTATAGGAGATAAAACAATAACAAGAAGTGCTGGAAACATAAGGCACGTAAAACCATTGGCACAGATGCTCAAAGTTGCAAGCTTCTGTAAGGAGTTAGTGGAAGAAGAATTAAAACATGAAACAAAGAGAGGTTTGTATTACATATCAGAATCATGGGGAGAAAAACTAAAATTTGATGAGCAACCAGAATCGGACAACATAATAGAAGATATAGAAGCCATAATCGGAGAGCCAAGAGAAGATTTTCATATAATACCAAATCCTGGTGGTGCTGTTTACGGCGACCTTACACTTAAATTTAAAAATCCATCGGGAAAGATGATGAAAATAAACTGCCTCCAGACTGCAGATGGACAGACCATAGGACCAAGAATGAGTGAAGCAGAAATTGCAGAATGCAACGCAAAAAGAGTCATAGCAATAGAAACATCTGGTATGTACAATAGATTTATGGAAGAAAATGCACACAAGAAATTTAATGCCATACTCGTCAATCTTGAGGGACAAGCAACAAGAGCAACAAGAAGGCTAATAAAAAGATTGAACGAAATAAAAAAATTGCCTGTATACATATTTACTGATGGTGACCCATGGGGGCTTCACATAGCAATGGTTATAATGGCAGGCTCTGCAAAATCGGCACACATAAACAAAATGCTCGCAACGCCCTCTGCAAAATGGATTGGCGTAACTGCATCCGACATAAAGAAATACAAACTGAGGTCAGATAAACTTAAAGATGTTGACATCAAAAGGATAAAGGAACTTAAAAAAGATCCAAGATATAAAAGCGATAAAAGGCTTTTAGAAGAGCTGAAAATCTGGGAAGAAATAAAGAAAAAGGCAGAACAGCAGGCTTTGCTGAAATACGGACTCAGGTATGTTGTGGATGAATATTTCCCTGCGAAATTAAAAGAAATGGAAAAGAAATAAAACTTAAATACTTCTCTCCATCTATAATTTTCATGATGCCTCGGTAGCTCAACGGAAGAGCGTACGGCTGTTAACCGTAAGGTTGCAGGTTCGAATGAGCCTTTCTTTATAAGAAAGCCTCAAGGGAAAGAACTTGAAAACGTTCCACGTTTTCTTACTGGCATGAAAAATGCATTGGAAGTTCCTGCCCGAGGCGCCATTCCTATATTTTCACAAAAACTTTTAATTTATAAAAGAGTAATTTTAAATAAAGTTAAACATCAAATTTAAAGACCGGGAAGGTAGCTCAGCCTGGGAGAGCGCTACCCTGAAGTCAAGACATACATGAAATATATGTCTGTGAGTTAGGTAGTTGTCGTGGGTTCAAAAACAGATCCCTTTTCAAAAAGGTCTCTGTACTTCCCAAAACTTGAAAACGCTTCGCGTTTTCCGGGATGATGAATCTCCCACCCTTCCCACCAATCCTGATAACGGCGATAAAATGAAAATAAGAGTTTTCCAGATAGGAGACGTTCAACCAAACATAATTAAAATAATAGTTGACACATTGAACAAAAGATTCAAAAGCAAATTTGTAATGGATAAAAAAATAGATATTCCAGAAGAAGCATACGACAAATACAGAAACCAATACAACTCAGAAATAATATTAAAATCACTTAAAAAACACATAGCCGCTGACGAAAAAGCGGTTGGAATAACATCAAATGACATATATGCAAAAGATTTGAACTTTATATTTGGGCAATCATATGAAGATGTATGCATTGTAAGTACTTCGAGGCTTGACCCCAAATTTTATAACTTACCACAAAACTTTGAATTGCTTATAAAAAGAACTTTAAAAGAAACTATACATGAAATAGGACATATGTTTGGAATGACACATTGCAAAAATCCTGAATGCGTAATGTCATTTTCAAATTCAATTGCATACGTTGATGATAAAGCTGACACATTTTGCAAAGATTGTACATTAAAAATGACTATGAATGGTGTTGTTATATGAAAAAAGAAAAAATATATGAAGGTGAATTAACTGAAAACGAAGTAATAGTCTGGGGAGAAAAAGAATCTAAAGAAGTTTATGATTTTGGATGCTATGGAAAAAAAATAGAAGACCACCTCGTGCTAAGCTTGAGTGAAGCTATGCATCTGATAGAGAGAAAAAAACTTGTTGTAAAAGATGGTGGAAAAAAACTAAACAAGAGAAAATTTTATGACAAAGCCTGCGAAATCGACAGGGAATTCTCAGCAAAATATGCCGTCTACAAGGATCTTAGAGAGCGGGGATTCCTAGTCAGAACTGGCTTTAAATTCGGGACGCATTTCAGGGTATATGAGCGTGGCGTAAAACTAAAGAAGGGTCCTAAATCTGCCAAGGAACATACCAAGTGGATTGTTCATGCCGTACCAGAGAATTTCACGTGCTCCTACGCAGAGCTTTCAAGAGCAGTGAGACTTGCACATAACATAAGAGCAAAAATGCTCTGGGCAGTAGTTGACGAAGAAAAAGATGTAACATATTATGAAATAGTGAGGATAACACCGTGATTTTTATGAATATCCCAAATATATCAAAAATAATAAGAAGTGAATTTCCAAAGATTGAAGCAAATACAACAGTATCAGAAATAATAAGCATATTCCTTGATGGTTTTGAATCAGTTCCCGTGTTCGATAATGAAAAATTTCACGGAATAGTCTCAATAAATGACTTGATAATCAAAGATTATGATGCGAAGGCAAAGGTAGGCAATATCGCACGAAAAAACATACCAAAGTGTAAAGAAGATATAAACTTCATAGAAGCTGCAAAATTATTTTTAAATAATGATATAAAAGCAGTGCCGATATTTTCTGGTGAAAATTTAACTGGATTACTACTTGAGAAAGATTTAATCAGAAACTCTAAATTAATTTTAAGCGAAGTTAATAAGACAACAAAAGATGTAGCCAACATGCCTGATATTATTTCAATAAATGATACCATCGGAAAAGCCAGAAAATTAATCAGAGACAACAAAATAAGTCGCATTCCCGTCATTGACGAAAACAGAAAACTGGTTGGCATAGTTGATTCCACAGATTTTCTGAAGACAATAAACCCAAAGAATACTGATAAAGAAACCATAATGGGAGACGCAATGCCAGAACACAAATTATCAATAACAACAATAATGGACAAAATTCCATTAACTGTTGAAAACCATATACCATTAAAAGATGCTGTAGAACTTATGGAGAAACATAATAAATCTTACGTGTTAATAACTAGTGAAAACGAGCCAATTGGAATAGTAACACCAAAAGATATACTGGAAGTTATAGCATCTATGGAAGAGAAAAAAGGTGTCTATGTCCAGATAGCTGGACTTGACAATATTGAAAATTCCTTTGATAAAGAAAAAATAAGCAAAATGATAGAGGATTCAATACAAAAAATTGGAAAGATGTTTGATAATCTCGAATACATGTTTGTTCATATTAAATCGCAAAAAAACGAGGGGGGTGACAGACTTTATTCAACAAGAGCAAGGATTTCAACTCCTCTTGGTCTTTTTGTAAGCAAAGCGTCCAACTGGAACCCCGTTGGAGCCATAAACGAAACACTGGACAAATTGGAAAGGCAAATAATAGAAGAACGCGAGAAAAGAGTAACTGTAGAAAAGCCAAGAAACCCTTAGGTGTTTTCAAAAAATTGTTCTATTTTATCTTTAAGTTCGCCTATCTTTACCCGTGGCTGTTTTTTTGTATCCCTGTCTCTTATTGTTACTGTATTGTCCTTAAGTGTGTCCGAATCTATGGTAATACATAAGGGAGTTCCTATTTCATCCTGTCTTGCATAGCGCCTTCCGATAGACCCGGAATCATCGTAAAAACAAACAAAGTATTTTCTGAGTTTATTGTAAACTTCAAATGCTTTTTTGTCCAAACCGTCTTTTTTGACCAGAGGAAAAACTGCACAGTCAAATGGAGCTATTTTTGGCGGCAAAAATAATACTGACTTGTCATCCCTTTCGCCATAAAAAAATTCCAAAAGGGCGTATATATTTCTGTCAATACCAAATGTTATTTCAATAACGTGTGGTATAAATTTTTCTTCATCATAAAAAACCTCTTGTGACTTTCCAGAAAATTTCTGGTGTAACTTCAAATCATGGTCAGTCCGGTAGTGTATTGCAGCAACTTCTCCAAACCCGTTGAATCCCTCTGTCTCTAATTCAAAGTCCCAGTGTAGTTTATTGTAAAACGCTCTCTCCTCCTTTGACAATTCAAAGAACCTTATTTTTTCTTTGGGAATCTTCAAAATATCTATATAGAATTTCTGTATTTGTGCCATATGAAAAACATAAAACTTCGGCAGTTCTAATTCTTTATTTGCTTCCTCACAAGACATTTCTCTGACTTTATCCCTGGAAGAAACCGGCATCAATCTTAACTTATAATCCATTATGTCTTCCCAGTCTTTATGCTCATCCACCTTTTCAGGGTTGAAAAATATCTGCAATTCGGCCTGCGTGAACTCTCTCATCCTATAAACACCCTGCCTTGGAGAAATTTCATTCCTGAACGCCTTTCCAACTATCGCCAATCCCATCGGCAGCTTCTTTCTGAGGGCATTAAATTCCCTGACAAAATTTATATAAGAACTCTGGGCAGTTTCCGGCCTTAAATATCCTTTTATTTTTGAATAAGGACCTATTTCAACTGGAAACATGAGATTTATCTCACTAACTTCTCCCAGTTCACCTCCACATTTTGGACACTTTATGTTATGTTTCCTTATCAGTTCATTCAAATCTTCTTTGCTCAACCCTTCAAATTTCTCATTAAGTTGCTTCTCCAAAATCTGGTCTGCCCTTTCAACAAAATTACATTTCTTGCATTTTGTAACCGGATCAGTGAAATGGTCAAAATGCCCCGACGCCTTTAAAACATCCTCTGGCAGTATTACTGATGTTGATATTTCGAAAAAATTTGAATCTAAACCTAAAAAGAATTTCCTCCATAGATTCTCAAATTTTCTTTTCATTAAAGTTCCCAGATGCCCGTAATCATAAAAACCTGCCAAACCACCATATATATCGGCACTCTGCCAAATAAACCCCCTTCTCTTCATTATGCTTTCAACTTTATCCACCCTGTCCAAAACAATCACCTTTAATTTATTAAATAAATTAGATTAATAAATAGATTAATATGAAAATTGTGTTTTTTACAGATACATATAAACCACAGGTTAATGGTGTAGTAACATCTATAGAATTTTTTTCTGAAGAACTAAAAAAGATGGGCCATGAAATTTATATCTTTTGTCCAAAGGACAAGAAAATGCCAAAAGAAGGAAATGTATATACACTCAGGTCATTTAAGTTCAAATCTTATCCTGAGTACCGCATAGGAGTACCCTCAGCTAAAATTATGAAAATCATGAAGAGAATAAACCCAGATATTGTCCATATCCACGGTTTGGCATCAGTTGGATTAGCTGGCTTATCAGCAGCAAAATATATGAGAATTCCAATAATAATGACATATCATACGCATGTTATTGATTATACGCAATATCTATCAAAAAGGAAGTTCTTTGAGAAATATAACAAGAAAATGATTAAAAGATATATAAAATGGTTTTTCAATAAAGCAGATATAGTGATAGCCCCAAGCAATCCCATAAGAGACATTTTGATAGATTGTGGGATAAACAAGCCAGTAATTATTCTTCCAACAGGAATAAAAATAAAAAATATTGAAAAAATGAAAAAATTCAGGAAACCCACAATCCTTCATGTCGGAAGGATTGTAAAAGAAAAGGGAATTGATTCTATAATAAAAGCATTTGCTGAAATAACAAAAAAAATTGATGCTAGACTCATAATCACATCTGACGGGCCATATAAAAAAAATTTGGAAAAACTAATTGAATCCAAGAAACTTAAAAATGTGGAATTCACAGGATATATAAGAGAAAGAAAAATAATAGAGCTTTATAAAAAATCCCATGTTTTTGCCTGCGCATCCAAAACAGAAACGCAGGGCTTGGTTGTCCTTGAAGCAATGGCATACGGGTGCCCTGTTGTTGCTGCAAACTATCTTGGCTTTCGCGACTTCATAAAAAATGGTGAAAACGGATTGCTGTTTGATAAGGAATGGGAAATACCAGAAAAAATAATAAAAATTATAAAAGATAAAAAACTTAGAGAAAAAATAATAAAAAATGGGTATAAAACTGCCCAAAAGTACACAATTAAAAAATGTGCCAAAAGATTGGAAAACATATACAAATCATTGGTGAATAAAAATGAAAATTAAGAATATTATATACAACAGCATAACAATGAGCATTCCAAACAATGTTTTTCAATATTTTCTTGGCGCTACATTATTTTTTATAATTTTTGGGAGCGTTGATGTTTTAAAATTAATTATAGGATTATCTGGATTCTTATTGTCTTATTCGTCTGTGTATCTTTACAACGATATAATTGACTATGAAGAAGACAAAAAACACAAAGAAAAAATTAAATGGAAGATTATAGCAAGAGGAGACCTGAGCAAAAAGACAGCAAAAAATTTAATATTGGTTTTCGTTGCTTTGGGTGTTCCGCTATCTTTTTTAGTAAATAAATTTTTTGGTATCATAGCAGTATTGCTAATACTACTCAATGTTTTACATTCATCGCCAAAAACCAAATTTAAGAAAAAGAAACTGGGGCTAATAAATTTAACAGTTATACAATTTTTAAAGTATTCTCTGGGTTGGTTTGCCCTGACTACGAACCTGTCAAAATTTCCCCTATGGCTTATATTGTGCTTTTCATTAACATACTCTTCAATATATTTTCTTTACAAACTCGATTTTAAAAAGAATCTTATAATAAAAAATAAAAAAACGTTTTTTTTATTTGGATTCTCGATAGCTTCAACCTTTTTCATTTCTTTGTTTCTTTATGAATTTGTACTATCGCTCCTTATGCTGTTTTCTCTGGGTGTTTTTTCTTTAAGTATAATTAGAAAATTTCAAACGCTTACAGAAAAAATAAACCTTAAATTTTTCATATTGCCATTGATATTATTTTCTTTTTTGATACTGACTTATCCAGCAGCATCTGAAATTAATAACGATATGAAAACACATATAGAATCTTATGAAGATAATATAAGTTCAAAGGTTCCGCCAGAAATAAGAAGCGGCATTGAAAATCTCTCAGAAATACAAGAGAAATATAAAAACCTTACGGAAGTAGAAAAGGAATTCAACAAGACACTGGAAAAAATAAAATCTAATTTATCAGAAGGGGAATAATTTGAAAGGAAATTTCTTTAAAAAAGATGTTTTTATATTATTGGTATTTCTTTCATTGATTTCCATATTAATCCTCAGCCAAATTATTCAAAATGAGCATCCAATAGGAAATGATGCATATTTCCACTATTTTATGTCAAAATTAATTCTGGAAAATAATTTTCATCTACCAGAAAAAATACCTTACTTCTGGGATGGAATAAAGTTTGGTTATCCTCCGCTATTGCACTATATGTGTGCTTTTTTTGGATTGTTTTTTCCCTTAATAGAAATTTTTAGAATTCTCCCATTAATCTTGTTGATTAGCCTTCTAATATCAATTTATTTTGCATTTAAAGATAGCCACCCTGTTTTGGGAATTATGATATTTTTGATGATACCATTATCTTTGATGTTTTTATACACAGGTGTCTATGGAAGACCCCTTGGGTTTATTTTTTTATTTCTCCTTATATGGGCATTGAAAACATATACAAAAAGTGAAAATAAAAATTATCTTATAGCATCCTCCTTATTTTTTGGCATGGCAATTTTGTCTCATTTAACAACAGGTATAATGAGTTTCTTTATAATTTTGTATTTTTTAATAAAACTTTTCCATGAAAAAAGGGATTATAAAATAATTTACGTATTTTCTGGTGTCTTATTCGCTTTGCCATGGTTATTAACCATATTTGGTAGATATGGTATATTTTATTTCTTAGATGTACTCAGTATGCATAGTTTTAGAAACTTATCTATATTAAGTGCATCTATAGGATTCGCTGCACTAATATATGACACATACAAAAATAAAATACCCAACTTACTTACTCTGCTGTTTTTCTTTTCTTGTATATTCTTTTCTTATATTGGAATAATCGCATCTGTTTCGCTCATATTGGCAAAAATATTGTCTAAAAAATTAAAAATGTATAGACTTAAAAATATATCAATATTATTAATAATCACATTAATTGTTTTTTCTATTTACTTTCCTATGATATTAAAATTTATGGGTGGAATAAGACCTACAATCAACCCTATGGAATCAGAAGCTCTAAAATGGATAAAAAATGATTCAGATATAAATAAAGCTATTGTCATATATTCTGATGCAAAAAATTTAAAATCTAATTCTTTTACAGCCTTTATAGATACTTTTATTGTTGGTAATGAGCATTATATTCCTCCAACAAGTCACATTCCTATATTGACCGAGAGGAAAACGTATACATCATTTGCCTTTGAGTGGGACCTGGATAAAAAGAGAAAAGAATTTGAAATAGAAGCAGCAAAGCTCCCGTGTGCAAGGAACCTTAGAAAAGCTATGAAAGAGTATAATGTCACGGCAGACTATTTATGGTTTGATAAAGGAATGTATAAGGATTGCGTAACAGAAGAAACAACAAATTCCACGCTGGTTTTTGAAAACAAAAGAATTAAAATATTTAAGCTAAATTAAAATAAAGAAAGTTAGGAGATGGAGAATGAGAATTAACTTTTTAATTGAGGAAACAGACTCCTCGTCGGAGCAAAATGGAATACTTAATGCAGCAACTAGGTTTGCAGAATCATTAAGAAAAAATGGTGTAGATGTTGATATAAATGGGAAGGGATATGATTATGATATAATTCACACACATGTCCCTTCTCCTAAATATATTTACAAATTCAAAAAGGCCAGGAAGAAAGGAATAAAAATAATAACGCATGCACATACAACAGTGGAAGATGTTAAAGGAAGTTTCACCCTAACAGAAAATAAAAATGTCTTGAAAATACTGAAAAAATATTTAATCTACTTTTATAATCAAGGCGACCTTGTATTGACGCCGAGCATATGGTCCATGAAAACCTTGAAAAGGGGTGGAGTTAAAACCCCAATAAATGTTATAAGCAACGGCGTTGATATAGAGAAATTTAAGCTCAATGAAAAAAAAGGAATGAAATTTAGAAAGGAATATGGTGTAAAAAGAGATGAGATAATTGTTTATTCCGTAGGTATGGTATTCTTAAGAAAAGGTATAGACACCTTTAGGTTGGTTGCAAAAAAACTGCCGGATATAAAATTCTTCTGGATAGGAAAAAAATACAGGTCAATAAAAATAAACCCAATAAAAACTTATAAGGTCTTCAATGGACTACCAGAAAACTGTAAATTTTTAGGATTTGTAGAAGACATAATCGGCGCCCATTCCGGAGGAGATATTTTCTTCTTTCCATCCTATGTTGAAAACCAGGGAATAGTCATACTTGAAACTGCATCAATAGGCAAGCCCATAATTGTAAGGGATATACCTGTCTATAAGAATTGGCTATACCATGGTGAGAACTGCCTGAAGGGCAAAAAAACAGCAGACTTTGTAAAAAATATAGAAAAGCTATTGGGTGATGAAAGATTGAGGCAAAAACTGGTGAAGAATGGCAGAGAGCTGGCCGAGAAAAATGACCTTAGAAAGATAAGCAAACAGATGATATCCATCTATGAAAACCTTTTAAATTCTTAGATTTCTTAAAATAATATGATAATATGTATGAGTTGACTGGTGAAGGGAAAAAATATCTTGAAAAGGGGTTGCCTGAGATAGTTTTATTGAAAGAAATAGAAAATGAAAATGAAATTAAAGAGTTGAAAAAGAAATTTCCAAACTTCAATATAGCTCTTCAATGGGCAAAGAAAAACAAATGGATTAAAATAGATAAAGGGAAGGTAATTCTTGTTAAAAAACCATCAAGATATGATATTAGTGAATCACTCAAAAGAATATCAAAAGGTGAGGATATAGAAAAAGAGCAAAGAGATATTCTCCTTAAGAGGGGCTTGATTAAAGAAATTAGGGAAAGTATAGAAAAAAAAGCAAAGGAATTTATTGGGAAAGAAATCACAAATCTTGATCCATCACTGATAAAGACTGGCCTGTGGAGAAAAGTAAAATTTAAAAAATATAACGTAAAAGCCACGGGAAAGCCATTATATCCTGGAAAAATCCATCCATATCAAAAATTTATTTTGAATGTAAGAAGGAAGCTAATAGAACTGGGGTTCAAGGAAATGACCGGCCCAACAATAGAAACAGAATTCTGGAACTTTGATGCGCTCTTTCAACCACAGAATCACCCAGCAAGAGATTGGACAGATACATACTCCCTGAAAAATCCAGAGTATGGGGAACTGCCTGACAAAAAAATTGTGGAAGCTGTTAAAAAGTCACATGAAAAAAGCTGGAATTATGTGTGGGATGAAAAAAAGGCAAAAAAACTTATGCCGAGAGCTCATGATACTGCAATATCTCCAAGATATCTATCAAGAGGTGTTGAAGTTCCCGGAAAGTACTTCAGCCTTGTAAGATGCTACAGACCGGATGTTGTAGATACCAGCCACCTGATAGAATTCAATCAGCTTGGTGGATTTGTTATAGGGGAAGATATGACACTAAAAAATCTTCTTGGAATGCTTAAGATGTTTGCAACAGAATTTGGAAAAGCGAAAGAAATAAAATTCTTTCCAGACTATTATCCATTTACCGAACCAAGCGTGCAAATAAGCATAAAAAATAAAAATCTCGGATGGGTTGAACTTGCGGGAGCGGGAATATTCAGAAGAGAATTAACAGAACCACTTGGAATAAATGTTCCAGTAATAGCATGGGGAATCGGCTTGGACAGGCTCGCCATGTTTGCCCTTGAAATAAATGACATAAGGGAATTGTTTACAAACGATTTAAAGTGGCTAAGAAATTCAAAGGTGTTGTAAATGCCGACTATAGAAGTTTCAATTAAAGACCTTGAAAAACTATTGGGAATAAACATAGATGTTAATAAGCTGAAAGAAGAGGGCATACTTTTTGTCAAGGGCGAGATAGAGGAAATTGAAGGCGACGCCATGAAAATTGACATAAAAGATACCAACAGACCAGACCTATGGAGCGCAGAAGGCATAGCACGTGAATTGCGCGGTCATTACAAAATAGAAGAAGGCATGCCAAAGTTCCAAATAAAAAAGTCTGGATTAAGCGTTTTGGTAGATAAAAAAGTTGAAAAAGTCAGACCAAAAACAGTATGCGCTGTAGTGAAAAATCTTAAGCTTGATGACGAGGCAATAAAACAAATGATACAACTACAGGAAAAGGTTTGTCAGACATATGGACGAAACAGGGACTTTGCAGCTATTGGCGTCTACGACTATGATAAGATAAAGGGCCCTATAAAATATACCACTTTCAAACCAAGGGAATTGAAGTTTGTCCCCCTTGGTTTTACAGAAGAAATGTATCTGGATGAAATTCTTAGCAAGCACCCAAAAGGAGAAGAATACGGATACCTGCTGAAAAACCAGAAAGAATATCCAATATTCATTGATAGTGTAGGAAATGTCCTTTCAATGCCGCCGATAATAAATTCCAACTACACGGGAAGAGTTGACTGCAACACAAAAAATGTTTTTATAGAAGTCTCTGGTCATCAACTGAACCACATATCTGTTGCATTAAATATTATGGTAACTGCCTTAAAAGAAAGAGGCGGTGAAATATACTCAGTTGATGTCAAATATGGGAAAGAAAATATTACAACACCCAACCTAAGCCCCAAAAAAGCTGAGGTAAACATAGAAAAGTGCAGAAAAATACTTGGAATTGACATAACTGGAGAAGAGATGATAAAACTATTGAGGCAGGCAAGATTCAACGCAAAAAACAATGGAAAAGTGATTAAGGTTGAATACATGCCATACAGAAATGATATAATGGATGAGAGGGACATAATCGAAGAAGTGGCAATATCGTTTGGCTATAACGACATAGAACCGGAAGAACCAAAAATATACACACGTGGAGAAGAACTAGAAATTGAGCGCCTGTCTAATAAATTTAGGGAAATATGTATAGGATTGGGACTCCAAGAAATCCTAACATTCACTTTAACGAGCAAAGAAAATATTCTGAATAAAATGAGAGTGAGTGGCAATATAGTGGAAATAGCAAATCCAATATCATCAAATTGGAATGTTTTTAGAAATTCACTTATCCCCGGAGGCTTATCTTTCTTATCAGACAATAAACATGTTGAATATCCTCAAAAAATATTTGAAATTGGAAACATCGTAAAAATCAATGAAAAAGAAGAAACAAAAACAAAAGACCTGAGATATCTTTCGGTTTTATTGACAGACAATGCAATAGGATATGAAAATATAAGTTCTATTCTGAATTCTATTATGAAAAATCTTGGGATAAAATATTCCTTAGAGGAAGAGAATGACAAAAGGTTTATAGACGGAAGGTGCTCATCCATTGTTGTAAACAATGAAAAAATTGGGATCGTGGGTGAAGTGCACCCTGAGGTCTTGGAAAACTTTGAGATAGAGAAGCCTGTTGCCGGATTAGAGATGAATATTGAAAAATTACTTCCTTAACCAATTCATCAATCTCTGTATAAAGCCAATTCCACTAATTTCGAATTCTTCTCCAATTAGGTCTGCGCCTAGTTTTTTGAATGCTAAACTTGATGGGGAATACGGACTGAAGTGCACCACAGGAGTTTTCATATGTATACTCTGAAGAATCATGGGATCCTCTGGAATCTTAATTAAAATTGGCAATTCAAGCATACCCTCAATTTCCTCATCTTTTAGCTCCATTTTTTTCCCATTAACCCTGTTGACTATAACACCAACAACATTTTTGTCAAATTCTTCTGCAATTTTTTTAACTTTGAGCGCCTCGGTTACAGAAGGTAAGTTTGGATTTGTGACAATAATCACATCATCTGCCACTTCTATGGATTTTAATGCTTCCTTGCCCAGACCTGCAGCACCATCAAGCAGTATTATGTCTGCCTCGTTTCTTATTTTATTCAATGCAGCTCCTACTTTATTTAAGTCGATGTTCTCAAGGTCTTCAAGGCCAATTCCCCCTGGAATTATTCCCAGGCCAGTTGGATGTACGTACATTGCCTCCCTTATATCTGAATTTCCCTTTAAGACATCATGAAGAGTTATCGGATATAAAGGTATCCCTAGATGAATTGAAAGATTTGGCGTTGTAACATTTCCATCAACAAGAATTGTTTTTTTTCCCATATTGTTTAGCACTAGACCTAAGTTTGAAGAAACAGTTGTTTTTCCTACTCCCCCTTTACCTGAAACAAGAGAAACTATTCTGCTCATAAACCCCACAATATTAGTTGGTTTAAA
>CAYNRH010000005.1:0-3535 GCA_964399605.1 uncultured archaeon
CTTTAGGGAAAGAGAAAATTATTATGGTGATGTATATGAACAGGCCGGAAGCACTTGAATTATTGAAGGAGCACTTACACAATGAAAATCTGGTAAAGCACTGTATAGCTGTTGGCGCTATTATGAAAGGGCTTGCAGAGAAGTTTGGAGAAGACGAGAATTTATGGGAGTTGACAGGACTGCTTCATGACATAGACTACGAGCAAACCAAGGACAACCATGAAAGGCATGGTTTGGTTGCGCTGGAGATATTAAATGGCAAGGCACCACAAGAGGTTCTTGATACAATACCAACTCACAACGATTTAACAGGCTTTAAAAGAGAGAAAAAAATAGATTTTGCGCTTTCTGCGGCTGATGCAATTTCCGGTTTGATAATAGCAACTGCGCTTATGATGCCCTCCAAAAAAATGGAGGAAGTGAAAGAAGAATCAGTTTTGAAGAAATTCAAGAAAAAGGATTTTGCAAGAAATGTCGACAGAGAAAAAATATTGCTCTGTGAAAAAATTGGTTTGAGTTTAGAGGAGCTTATAGAAGTATCGCTGGACGCTTTGAAAAATGTTTCTGATGAACTTGGATTGTAGTTCAATAAACAGTTTTTTTCATGAGATAAACATATTCATTGTTTCCAAGATAATAGGGATCTTTGAGTTTTTTAATTATTTTGAAACCGAGTTTTTTATGAGCATTTATAGATACTATATTATTTTCATCCACCAAGGATAATATTGCATTGTTTTTTATGTTGGTTATCAATTTTTTATAGAGTCTTTCACCAATTTTTTTCCTTCTATATTTTTTATCAACAATCCAGTCCATAACGAAGATGTTGTCTTCTTTGGTTTTGATTGCCATTATTACTCCGATTGTTTTGTTCCCATCTCTTGCAACAAAAGTATATCCATATTTTATGAACACCGGTATATCATAAATGCTTGTGATATTCTTTTCTTCCCAGACACGTTCTTCCAATTTAATAATACTTTTAGAATCCGATTTCACAGCTTTTGTTATGGTGATCATATTTAATAAATATTTGAAAATATTTTAAATAATTTCTGGATTATATTTTTTTATTTGGGCTAAACAAATTAATATTCATGAGCGCATTGAAAGACCTGAAAAAATCCAAGTATCTTCTTCATGAGACAAAAAAATCAGTTTTGCTTAGGTTTATTCTTGTTGTTGGTGTAGTCATATCTTATTTTGCTTTCATATCTTTCAGATACGGCATTGACCAGGGTTTTGGTATAACGTTGTTGACATGGACATTTTTTATTTTCTGTACACCCATAGCAGATGCAGGATTCCTAATAGATTTTCCATTCAGATTAATAACAGGTTTCAAAATGATTTATTCTGAGGCAGTTGTCTGGTTAGTTGGTTTCTCCATAAATTTGTTTGTCTTCACATATTGTCCCGGGTTATACGAAAAGACAATAATTCTTAAGCTTTTCTATCAGATAATTACTCACCCGTTTCCATACTGGGGAATAATATTCCTTTCTGCTTTAGGCACGTTCCTTTCCATATATTTTGGTGATGAGTTGGTAGACGTAGCAAAGCATACACAAAGAAAAAAGTTTCAGAAGCATTTCAAGAAATATAACTTGGTAGTTTTTGTGTTTTTGGTTCTTATTATAGTGGTTTTGTATGACTTTATGCTAAACAATCTTGGAATAAACATACCGCTTTTATAAGGCTTTTTGTAAATAAATGTTAAATTGAGCTCCAGTTGGATAATTCTCACTGTCAACAACTTCTATTTTACCGCCGCATTTCTCAACTATCGTCTTTATGGCATACGCTCCAAATCCAGTTCCATCACTTTTTTCTCCTTTAACTCCCTTTTTAAGTATTTCCTTATTTGGTATACCAATTCCGTTGTCTTCAACAGAAAATATATAAAAATCATCGCCTTTTCTACCGTAAACATGAATTTCGGTTCCTTGTGAATGTTTCATAGAATTTTCAAGTAAATTATCAAACACACTTTTCAATAAGGAATTTCCTTTAACAATATATCCACTTGGTTCATATGCGACTTCAATACCAAGCTGATTTGATATGCTTCTATATTCTTCCACAGAACGGTTAATTATCTCATCAATATGTGTCGGCTCTATCTTAATTTCTTCTGATTTCAGAATAAATCCTATATTAGATATTGTATTCATGGCTGACTTAAGGCTAAGTTCTGCCTTTCCAATACCTTTCTCGTCTTTAAGACCTAAGTACCCAATAGCAATTTGAATTTTATTTGTTACGTCATGCCTTAAAAGAGAGTTAAGAAGATCCTCATCTTCCAGCTTTTTTTTATATTTCTCTATTTCCTTAAGTAGTTCATTTATTTCTGTCATTTTCTCACGCATTTATTATTGAAAAAATAATTATTTATAGCTCGATGATGAGACCGATACGGTTTGGCGTTCATTTTTGTGTGCGTCCAGTATATGCGGTCTGAGAGCTTCTAATTATAAAATACCAAAGTGCTTTCTTAAATCTTCCTCGCAACTATCGCAATATGGTTTACCTGTCTCCAATCTATCTCTAGTTATTTTAATCCAGTCTATAGGTACTCTAACACCCTGCCTCATCACACATTTATTTCTACAGTGATTCCCTATATTGTCTTCTAAATCTTTTCTGGATGAATTTGGAGTATTAAAAACATGGCCCATTTCATGCATTGTCTCTGTTTTTATGCATTCCTTTCTTGTATAAGAATCTAAATTTTCGAATCTTTTTGTGGAGATTAAAGTGCCTATTCCAGGCAGCGCAAGCCCTATTAAAAAATTGTAACTTCCATCAGAGGAATTTATGTCTTCACCGGTTAATATTGCAGTGTATTTATCAGCAGGCATTTTTGTTATAGTTTTATATGCATCTATTTGATGCCCGTTCGGCATTTTTAGTTCATCAATTTTGAAAGGATTCTCCATCTCTACTGTATATATTGGGATTTCACTGTCAACTCTTGCAATTTTTAAAACATCTCCTATGGCATCTCTGGCTGTGTCGAGATATTCCCCATCAACATGATAACCAATTAAAAAGACAGGCTTTCTCCTATCTTGGCGAATATCAACTCTTTGTTCTTCAGTAATGCTAAGCATATCATCCACGCTCATATTATTATCATTATGCCTTCATATGCATCCCTATAGTTTTCTGTATCCCTTTCACCTATTTTTTCTAATTCCAATTCTTCTATATCCCTTTTACTTAATACGGCAAAATCAGCTGTGTCGTTTGCTGGGCTATCGCCATAACTGGTTAGAGATTCCGGGGCGCGAACAATCTTTCTCCCTTCAACATATTTATTAAGTGGATCATTCTTGTTTCTTATTGTAACAATTGAATTTGGACTGAGAGAAGGATAAAGTTTTTCGAGCTCCTCTCTTTTTTCTTTAGGAATCGCTACATATTCGCTTTCATCTACAGGCAGCATATAAACTTCATTTACTTCAATTCTAACCATTTAATCACCATGTTACTATAATATAGTGATAAACAGTATTTAAATGTTATGGTT
>CAYNRH010000005.1:3635-25108 GCA_964399605.1 uncultured archaeon
CGCCGATTGAATATAACCGTTGTTATATGACCCGAAGGGCAAAAATTTAGTGCAAGGTTCCGAAAGATTTTGAGTTGCAAGTTGGTGTGATAAATTAATAAATAAATAATTTTTAAATTAAACTATGAGGAAAATTGGGCAAGGTTTACAATTCAATGTTTATGAAAAAGGGGATAAAGTAGTAAAAACTCCAACTTCAAAATTTCAAATAAAATTAAAACTTTTTCTTTGGACTCCATCATACTTACTGAAACCTTCTATGCTTGAAAAAGAAACAGAAAGAATAATAAAAGAAAGAGAAGAAGTTTTACAAGAAATTCAAAAGAGAAAAATTGAACCATCTCTCATGGCAAATTTGATTTTTAGAGAAAATGAAATTGAACAAGATAAATTAATTCCCTTAGGGCAATACCTTAAAGATTATGAAACTGCAAAAGAAAAAATAGATGAATATATTAGTTTCATTTTCAATTGCTGGAAAAATGGATTTTCTGAAAGAACATATAATTTAACCATTAATAACGGAATAAATTCCGATGGAGAAATTGTTTTAATGGATTTCGGTGAAATAACTTTCAGAAAATCTGATGTTGAAAGAGCAATAAAAATTAAGAGATGGCGTAAAAGTTGGAGTTTTAAAAGAGATATGAAAAAAGAGATAAGAGATTATTATGATAAACAAATGTTAGAAAGATTAACCTTCTCCAATTTGAACAAATATTGGAAGGAAGCACCAACTCACAATTAGACGTAACCGCTGTTGTACGAGTGCAATAGCACAGAGATTTCGTTAGAAATTTTGAGTCGGTGACCCCACGAATTTGAGTTCTCTTATTTTTATAAAATCTTTATTTTCAATTGCAAATATATTTTAAAGTCTAAAACACTATTTGGTTTATGATCAAACTATCTAAACGTATACTAGATAAAGTGGCATCTATCTATAATATTGGCAAGGTCAAAAGTGCTAAATTTATTTCTGGAGGAAATATTAATTATAATTTTGCAGTAAAAACAGATAAGGGTGACTTTATTGTAAGAAAACTTGGTTATTCCTTAAGTGGGTGGTGGGTGAAACAGAAGCCTTTTGAATTTAAAGTTTTAGACTTTCTTCATAAGAAGAAATTCCCTTATAAAATACCTAAAATGCTGCGTGGGAAAAATGGAAAATATATTTCCAAAATTAGTGGTTCTTTGTTTCAAGTTTATCCAAAAATTAAAGGGCGAACTGTTGCTAACTTTAATTCTAAGCAACTGAAAGAAGCAGCTAAAGCGCTAGCAGTATATCATAAATTCATTAAAAACTTTCCTAGCGAGCCTGAAGAAATAGACGATTTAGGTTATGCAAGAAGGAATTATAAAGACTTAAGAAAAACAAAGATTGTTAACCCTGTCGATAAGTATATGGCTAATCATCTTGATTTCTTTGAGGATATATTCAAAAAGACAGCGAAAATAGATAGGAATAAAGGTATATTAATCGTCCACGGTGATTTTCGCAAGAATAACTTGATATTTTCAGGAAATAAACTGGTAGGTATTGTGGACTGGGAAAACGTTGAATGGGCGCCAAAGACATGGGATTTTGTATCAGATATTACGGATGGCGCAAAGGCCATTCGAACGTTTGTAGCTGAATATCAAAAGCATAATTCGCTATCGTCTGACGAAATAAGAATGGTTCTTCCTCTAAAATTACTCAAAATATCTGAAATTTTTCCATGGGCCTATAAAGGAGAGCATGTAAAGCCCGAAAAAAGATTATTGATGCTTCGCGTTTTAGTTAAAAGGGCTAAGAAACACTTAGCTCTTTTGGAAGAAAGTTGGGTACCGAAGTAGTTTTAATTCTTTGACGAAGTCAAAATAATATGGTCCAAATGACAATCAGCAGCGACTTGCATTTCATATAACAATCTTTTAACGAAGAATGGGTAATTTGGGTATTTTTGGAGTATTTTTGAATTTATAAAATAATTATTTCAATACTTTTCCAGTTTCCATATACCAGAGGTAGAAGTCCAGCTCTCCCAGTGTGAGTTTTGTCTTTTTTGCGATTTTTCTGAGGGTTTCTTCAATTTCCAGGTATTTTTTCTTTCCGAGAGTCTTCGGTTTTTTGATTATTTTGTTTTTCACGAGGAGGTCTATTATATGGAAGTCAATTATTGCAAAATCCTCAAAGCCAATGTTTCTCAAAAAATGGCTGGCTTCCTTGTATCCAAATCCCTTTATGTTTTTTACCAGCCATTCTCTTAACTCTTCGCCCTTCAGGGATTTTAGAATATTTTTCAGAGAATTTTTGAATTTTCTATTTTCGCATATGTAATGGGCTCTTGTATTTGAATACCTGTGACCAAGTTCTTTGAGCCTTTTCCCAAGAGCTTCCTCTGACAAACTTAAGAATCCGGAGCCGATTTCCTTCTGGATTTTTATTGACCTTTCAGCATTGAAATTTGCGGTCAAAACACAGAAGCAAAGCTCCTCAAAAATCTTGTTTCCATTTCCGATTCTTTTGAACTCTTTTATTCTTGAGTCTATTGTTTTTTTAATCTCACTTCTTTTCAGTTTTTCAATTTTTTCAACTAATTTCATAATACCACTAAAGTTCAAGGTCATGGTAAATTATTCTCACTTCTTTATTTTCAATTATTGGATAACAAACGATTGTTTCTATGCCTCTGTATCCATCATGCTCTTCAAACCATTTTTTATGTTTTTTTAATTTTTCTTCACTTTTTTCATACCAAAGTTTCTCTTCAGATTTGTCATTCTCAATTTTTTCCTCAATTTTCTTATGCACATTTTTTTCATTCTTCTCATCCAGGAAAAAGATTTTCTCAATTGACCCATACCTTTTCCATAAGCAGCAGGATTGCTTTTTATCTCGTAAATTTCAAGAACTTCGTCTTCTCTCAGTGCAAGAACATCAACTTCACCAGGTTCTCCGCCATTGTTATTGTCTTTTTGAAAAGGGTAACTAAAATTTTTATTTATCCAGAGGTATTCTCCACTTTCCTTAAGCTGTTCTGCGACAATGTTAAGAATAAAATCATGTTTTTCTTTGCTTCCGTTCCCGAGTTCAAACAGCTTCCTCATTTTTTCCTTATCAGATGCCTTCATTCGTGCCCTTATATTCTGAGATGGATTAACTATTTATTTTTGTTTGGCCGCAACTATTACTTTAGCGCTACTTACACCATAATATGTGGAGTATTAACACATCATTAATCAAGGAGCCTTTTTTCTCCTTTTAACTTTTGAATTTCGGTTACATCCTGGGTTACTTCCAAGCACCCAAGATATTCCCCTTCTTTGTTTCTCAAAGCAAAATACCTTATGAAAATCTTATGTTTTTCTCCATCTATAGGCAGGTCAATCCAGAATTCTGCCACATCTCTTTTTCCTTCTTTCATTTCTTTCAGTATTGCCTCTACTTTGTCCAAGCTCTTCTTCGGATGACAGTTCCTAACATCCCTTCCTATCACGCCTGGCGACCTTTTAAATACTCTGGTCTCATGTTTGTTCCATGCCAATACTTTGTCGTTTTCATCCAGCACCGAAAATTCTATTGGAATTGTCTCCAAGAGAGATTCCAAAATTTCTTTAGATAGTTCTCCATACAATTTTTCCACCACATATCAATATTCTTCACATTGCTTTTCGAAGTAGCTCTTTGGGTGTCCACAGGATGGGCATGCTTCCGGTGGTTCAGTTCCTTCATGTATGTAGCCGCACTTTCTGCAAACCCAGTAAACCTTTTTCTCTTTTTTGAAAAAAGTGTTATTTTCAACTTCTTTTAGAAGCTTTTTGTACCTTTCTTCATGGTGCTTCTCAGCAATGGCAATTGCCCTAAGTCTTCTTGCAATATCAGGAAAACCTTCCCTTTCAGCAATATCAGCAAATTCCGGGTACATCTTTGTATTTTCGTAGTTTTCGCCTGTTATGGCAGCTTTAAGATTTTCAACAGTGTTGCCAAGCGTGGTTGGCGCTGCTGCTTCCACAACAATTTCTTCCATTCCCTCCCTCGATTTTTTCTTCAGGTCGCTTATAAGCCTGAAAAGCCATTTTGCGTGCTCCCTTTCATTTTCAGCCGTCAAAAGAAAAATCTCAGCAATCTGCTCGAAGCCCTCTTTTTTGGCTATTTTGGCATAAAAAGTATATCTGTTTCTTGCCTGGCTCTCGCCAATAAAAGCTTTTGTCAAGTTTTTAATGGTATCCATTCTCAACACCTCCGTAAACTATATATATTTGTTCGAATATATAAAGATTATGGTTCGAATTTCAAACTTGGATGTTTTAAAAGTTCTCATGAAGAATTCAAAAACACCTTTCCTGGAAATGGCCAGGATGCTTGGCGTCAGCGAGACAGCAATAAGGAAGAGAATCAGAAAAATGGAAGAGGATGGTGTAATAAGAGGGTATACCATAGATGTGGACCCCAAAAAAATAGGATTTGAGATAAATGCGCTGATAGGATTAGACACCGAGCCAGAGGTTTATCTTCAAACCATAGAAAAGTTAAAAAAAATGGAGGAAATCAAGAGTCTTTACTCCTCAAGTGGTGACCATATGATTATGATGGAAATATGGTTTAAAAACACAGAAGAACTTTCCAAATTTGTTGATTTTCTGAATTCTATGGATGGCGTCAAAAAGGTATGCCCAGCAATAATAATGGAGAAAATTAAATAAATTATTGTAACAACATAATATCTATTTGTATTTCATATAGTATTTATAGAGTTTATGTATGATTTCTATAAAATTTGTATATTAAAACATAGTAATCTTTATATTATAGTTATATTGTAACAATAAACAGGTTCTAATGAAAGATGATATTCCCGATGACCTAGAGAAGAGAATAATTAGCGAGCTAGGCAAAGGTTTAATGTCTGTTTCTCAGCTGGCTAATAAGTTAGGCGTCAGAAGGGATTTTCTTACCGGTTATTTGGAATGTTTGCGCCATCAGGGCAAGTTAGAAAAAATGGAGGTAGGCAAGGCTTATGTCTATAGGGTTAAATAAGAAAAACATAGGATTGATGCTGTTAGGCATAATCTTCCTACTCTTCGCTATAATGGTCAATGCTGCTCTTAACGGAGTAACTTTGGACACACCCCAATCAAACGAAAATATATCTGGCACATACACACTCAGTGCTACCGTAACAGGAAATGCAGACAACGTTACATTCTATTGGTCCAACGATACAGGAACAACATGGTATTTGATAGGAACAAATAATACGGCAGGTTCCTATTTCACATATTCCATGGATACAAGTGCGATAGGTGATGACACAGGGCTTTATTTCAATGCAACAGCAATGAATGACACAACTATAGTTTCCTCTACCAACACAGGAATAACTGTTGACAACACGCCTCCACTAATAAGTCCCACCACACCATCAGATGGGGAAAATATAAGTGGCACTGTTTGGATAAATGCCACATGGTCGGATGAGACCTCCGGGGTTGAGACCGCCAGATATATCTGGTCAAATTCCACATGGGCTGGAAACTGGATTTCCCTGAACGGAACCAATGATACAGCGGAGCTTAAAGACGGTGATTATAACATAACCTACAATGCAACTGACTATTTGGGAAATTCCAATACAACTTATATAACAGTTAGTGTTGACAACACCAAACCAACTATAGATTTGGTATATCCTCCCCCAGGCTCTTCCTTAACAGGTTCAGTGGAGATAATGGGGGTAGCATCAGATGCAAGTCCAGAAGCAATATCATCAAACGACACAAGGTTCACTTGGAACAATACTTACAACGACTGGGGATTTACAAACAATACACCTCTTAGTGACGGATATTATGTCTTGAACATATCAGCAAACGACAGCGCAGGAAATGAAAATTTCACAATATCCACATTTACTTTAGACAACATGCCGCCATCAGTCGTTATAATTTATCCACAAAATATAACATACCCTTCAAACATAACTCTGATAAACACATCAATCACTGATTCAACTGGCGTTGACAAGGTTCTGGCTGAGGTTGACGATTCTTCAAATATAACACTGGTTTTTGACGGTTCTTTTTACATAAACAACACAATAAACCTTGGCGAAGGCACACATAGAATAAGAATTTACGCCAACGACACACTTTCAAATATGAACAGCACTGAGGAAGTTTACTTCACTGTTGACAACGCACCCCCTTACATAGAATACATGCCACCAACACCAGGAAATGAAACAAACATATCAGGAGCAAAAACCATAAACATATCATCACCGGATTCTGATTTGGATACTATAATAATATATGTAGACAGTGTTCAGGTCCAATCATGCCCAACATCGCCCTGTGAATATTCATGGGATACCACTGGATATTCAGATGGTTTACACAATTTCACTGCAACAGCAAACGATACTGTTGGGAACATTAATTCAAGCCTGTCCGTAAGAACAGTTACAGTGGATAACACACCGCCAGATATTATCCCAATAACTCCAGCAGAGGGAGAAATTCTAAAAGGAACAATTGATGTTAATGCAGTCTGGAGCGATGATGCAACTCAGGTTGGGGTGTCAAGGTTCAGGTGGATGAACACAACAGATACCGGGACATGGGCAAATCTTAACGGCACTTTGGATACAACGTTGTTAAGCGACGGCTCTTACAACATAAACTTCTGGGCCAATGATTCCGCAGGCAATATTAACCAGACAAACGTATCCATAACTGTGGACAATACGTTACCACAGGTTATTATAAATTCACCTCAGAACAACTCAGTTGTTCAAGCTAGCTCAGTTTTATTGAATGCTTCTATTGTTGAAACAAACCCAGATACGCTTTGGTGGCAGTTAGACTCAAACGGGACAAACATCACTGGATGCACTTCCTGCAACAGTTACGAAACAACAATACCGCTCTCAGATGGAGACCATTACATAGAAGTATGGACAAATGACTCTTCAGATAATTTGGGATACAACATAACATATTTCACAATTGCAAATACAAAGGTTACCATAAGAGTCAATGACTCTTCAAATGGTGAGCCAATTCAAGGAGCAGTTGTTGTGTTAAACAACTCTGACTTAAGTTTTACAAATACAACAGATTCTCTAGGAGAGGCAGAATTAAAACTGGATTCCACAAAGCTTTACAATTTGACTGTTACAAAAAACGGATATATCACATATACTTCACTAAACCAAAACTTTTCAGAAGTTCAGGAAAGAAACATTTTACTCACCGGAAATTCAAGTTTGTATGGTTATGTCAAGGAAGTTGGCAAAGGCCCAATAGTTGTTGATGTGAATATTTATGATAACTCATCTGGGATTTTAAAATATCAGACGTCTACAGATTCTGGATTTTACAACATATCAATACCAGGTACGTTCTCCTATTATGTTAAATTCAGCGCCACAGGGTACATAACAAAGATTTTAGGAAATTACACCGGTGTGAGGGAGCTGAACACAAGCCTTTATCAGCAGGGCTTTGGCTCTTTCACTTTCAAAGTGTTGGACTATATGAATGAAAGGCCGATACCAGATGCAAACATAACAGTGGAATGGAGCGATAATGAAACCGGGGTCACCAATTCTTCCGGTGTTTCAATAGTTGAGGTTCCAGCAGGGGCAGTTTGTAACGTTTATATTTCAACAGATGGATATTTGAGCAACAACTCATTGGCAGGTTTGAGCGTAGCCGAAGGCGAAGACAACTACATAGAAGCATATCTCAGGGGTGACAGCAAGATATTTGGCTACGTAAGGGATGAGGAGAGCTCCAGGGGAGTGGTTGCATCATTGGAATTCTGGAATGAGAACAATACTGAAAAGCTAAACTGGGATAATTCATACTTTTATAGCACAACGTCAGGGAGCAATGGGTATTATGAGGTTTACTACCCATCCACGCTGTCCGGTCTATCACTTTATGTGCATGCAAATGCATCCGGGTATTACAGCAAAAATGTCTCAACAGGTGGCTCTCAGGAGGTTGGTATAAATCTCCGCGGTTCCGCTGTTGTCACAGGCAAGGTTGTTGATGGAACTAACCCATCTCTTGGAATTTCAGGCGCTACGGTTCAGCTTTTGAATTCATCTACAGGCGAAGTTGTATATGAAAAAACTACACAAACAGACGGAAACTTCACGATTTATATTGAGGACGGCATTGCATACACACTTAAAATTACTAAGGAAGGGTACAACGAATACAGGGACATAACAGCATATTCCACATCACACAACTACGGGCAGATAGAGCTTGGTGGGAATTCTTTGGTAAAGGGGAAAGTGGTTGACTACCAGAACAATACAATAGTTTTATCAGGGGTTTCTGTTACACTTATATCTGGAGACTTGTCTTATTCAACTGTCACAAATTCACAGGGAGAGTTTGAATTAAACGTTTCACCAACGACCTATACTATATCATTTGAAAAAACTGGATACAAGACAAAAGAAATACAGACTCTTGTATCAACTTACGAGGATATAGGAACAATTACTCTCAAAGGCTCATCAGAGTTAAACGGTACAGTTACTGACCCAACAAGGCTGTATCCAGGAACATCTCTAAGTGGAGTAAGTGTTAGATTGGTTGAAGCAGGTGGAACGAGAATTTATTCAACCACAACAAGCTCTGCAGGATTTTACCAGCTCTATATACCATCAGACCTCATAGACTATACAATTACATTCAACAGAAACGGATTTAAAGAAAAAACAATAGACCATTCGGGAGACGTGACGCTCACGGGAGCAACACACATAGAAGGAAGAGTCTATGATAAATACAACAACAAAAATCTGGATAATGTCTTGGTTCAATTCACTGACCAATATTACAATACATTTTACGAAACAACAACAGACTCATTTGGGCAGTATTCAATAGACTTAGGAGTGGATTCAAATTACCTTATGGCCGCAGGAAAGGCTGGCTACCAGAACAAATATATGAACTTCTCAGAAAGCATGGGATTCCCATACGATGCCGAAGACAGTGGCGCCTGGGATAGGGTACAGAACATACCAATGGATGGCTCGGTTCACATTTACTTGAGGACAATAGATGACTTTTCCGGCGACCCTATAATAAATTCGCACATATGCGCAAAATATCTGACAGACGATTGTGAATACAGCCAGACAACAGACAACAACGGGACAGTCGACTTTTATGTTGAAGGAGGAAAGCCATACAGCATCTTGATAAGCTCAATGGGATATCCTTCACAGACGATACAGGCATCAGGCGACTTGTCACAGACCATAAATTTGACAGCCTATGCCAAGGTTTATGTTTATGACCAATATGCGGAGGAGGCATTCAAAAAAGTATCAAACGCAGGCATTGTTTTGCTCTATGGTTCCAATACAACGTCATTCAATTACACACTGGATGAAACAAATGCGACTGTAAGGGTTACTTGCGATGGGTTGCAGAGGGATGGAATAAATGTTACACTGAACGGCATAACAAAAACAACTTCCGGAAGCAATAATGTAACGTTCCACCATGTCCCTGTTGGTACATATAATATCCAGCTGAATGGAAACCAAACCGGCTGTGGTATAGACACAAAGACAATAACAATAGATGAAGGCGGAAAGCCTTATGTTTTCCCAGAAGACTACTATGCCTACAACTTGAATAAAACTATATTGGTTGTTAAAGTTGTGAATCCAGAAGGAACTGGACTTGGTGGTGGAACAGTCACCACTGGTTCGTATACGGCAAATGAAACCGGCTCCGGAATATACAACTTCACATACATACCAGGAGATGTTTACCAGGTTCAGGCTTCCGTAAGCAAATACTATACAAACACATCCACTTACCAAGTTACTCCAGGAGCTCTGAACAACTACACAACAAACCCAATAGTTTTGAAGCCCCATCCAGGAAACCTCAGCGTTTATGTTGACAATTCCACCAATGCTCTTAGCAGCATAACAGTAAAGGTTTCAAACGGAACAACACAAACACTTTATACAACTGGTGGATGGGCAAATTTCACAAACCTTATTTCATTTTATGATGTAGAGGTTAATGGAACCTCAGAAGGATACTCCTATAACCTCACACAGAGCTTTTTTGTAGAGCCAGAACAGGCCAATTATCTGTACGTCACACTAAACAAAACGGCAGTGATAATAACTGTCAAAAACCAGACGTCAGACAACGTTGAAGGGGCAAACGTAACCATATGGAACGGAAGCCAGATAGCAACTTCAGCTGATGGAACAAGTCTTACGTCTCTGACTGACTCAAACGGCCAGGTTTCCTTCTCAATGGTCAAGCTTTTCACCTACAATACAACTGTAAACAAGACTGGTTATACGCTGTTCACGACATCAATGAGACCAGATTTTGAGGATTCGTCTACTTGGGAGAAAACGTATTACCTAAATACAACACAGCTTGAAGTTACAGTCACAGACGAACAAGGAAATCCGTTGGAGAATACATATCTCTCTCTATATAATTCAACTCTTGGATACTTTAGTGAAGGATACACAGATTCTGATGGTAAATATATATTTGATGTTTCCACTGGTGGTGGAGGATACGAACTATTTGCTGATGGTATAGAGAATGGACATAATTATACAGAGAAAAATGTAATTCTTCTAGAAAACACCCTCAACCAAGAAACTATTGTGCTCACTTTAAACATTCTTAATGTGACAGTAAGAGATTCTCTTGGTAATTTGGTTGTGGACGGTGTTGTGGTGAGATTGTGTTCAATATCAAATACAACTTCATCTGGATTCGCAATGTTATATGGAACAGAATATGGTAATTTTCTTCAAAAAGATCTTTCTGCAAACGGTACTAAGCAGGGTTATGGATACAACGAAACCAATGCTAGCATCCCATCAGGTTACAGTACATTTGAGATTATTTTGAATATAACAAGACTCACAGTTCATGTAGTTAATGCAACGGGCGATCCGATAGAAAATGCAAATGTAAGTGTCCTTAACTTAACAACGGGGGTTGTGGAGACGAATGGCAAAGGACAATATATGAATGGAACCAGCAACTCTAATGGCAATATAACATTCTCCTATATCCCAATAGGAGAGTACAATGTGAGCGTAGAAAAAACCCCCATAGGTAATTCATCTATCTACGTCTTGATACCTTCAATTGCTGGTGAAAACAATTCTATAACGATAGACCCGGATGACGGGACCACAACTCCCTCCCCCACCCTTTTGGATGACCCGCCATTGTTATTTACAATAACAAATTCAACCGGTTCCTCAATAGAAGGGGTTAATGTAAGTGTGATAAACAGGACAGATGGATCTATTGTCGACTCAGGATTGACAAACAGCAGTGGGCAGGTTGTTCTGAATGTATGGAACAATACGGTATATAACTTTGTAATAAATGGAGAAGCAGTTGGTTATGGAAAATATATAGATTATACTGTTCCTGTCGGATTTACAAACATAACACAGGGAGTCACGGACCAAAACGGGGAGGCAAACATAGAGGTGGACGGAAGAACGAACTACTACGTGCAAACAGATACTGAGGGATATGACGATTACAGCGATATTGAATACGGAACAGTGAGGAATGGAACATACGACGATGATATAAGTTCAAACCCGAACGTAAGGTCATCAATTCAAATACCTCTTAGAGGTATAAGCCACATAACAGGCGTTGTTTATGATTACAACTTCCTTAATCCAATAGAATTTGACTACGAGCCAGTACAATCCTTAGTGCAAATTTACTATTCTTCGGACTGCACTGGGGATGTAAGATATGAGGCAACTACTCCGGAAAATGGCACATACGAGATGTATGTAAATCCATACCAGGTTGGTTCAGATACTCAGATGCTTTACTGCATGAAAACTACTGGTTCAGGATTCTCTATCAGGAATGAATACAACCTCCAGTTCAGTGCAGGCGATATTCACAGAAATATAAGCATGACAGGTTCTGGGATAATATCCGGATACGTGAAAGAGGCAGTGACCGAAAAGCCTTTAGATGATGTGGATGTAGTTTTAAGGTCAGCATCTTGCTATGGCGGGTACTCCAATTGCGAGGCTTATGAAAACACAACTGGTTCATCTGGCAGTTTCTACTTCACTGTAAATTCCAATTCGGGATATCAGCCTTTTGATGTGCTTTTAAACAGGACAAATTACTTTTCCTTAGAAAAAGACAACGACATATACTCAGGAAACACAACAACTTATCACTTGATTCCATTAGGGAAATCCATATTGAATTTGAATGTAACTGGCTCAAACATAACAGAAAATGTAACGATAAAGTGGAAAGATGAGATATACTCAAAGGACAATGAATACTGTTCACTGAAAGAAAATGTTCTCAGCTGCCTCATACCAAGCGGCCAGGGAACTCTGGTGATTAATGGAAGTTCCATAGGATATGGAGTTTATTCTGAACTTGTTACCTATACCGCTGGTGAAAATTATACAGAAAATGTAAAACTCAATGAAACTATAGTAAACATAACACTTCGGGACGAAGAAGGAAATTATCTGGATAACATAACGGTTACTTTTGATAACCTACAGAACCAGAGTGAAAACGGAACCGTAACATTTGAGAAGATACTGACAGGGATTCACAACATAACATTCTCTGGAAACCTGACAAAGATATATGCATATGAAAACAATACGGCACAGGTGAGCGTAACAAATCCTGGGGAAGTGAACAATTATGTGTTTGTTTTCAATGAGACGCAGCTGTATGTAAAGACCCAGAATGAAACAGGTGCTGCTCTTTCAGGAATTCAGATATTTTTGGAGCGCCTGAGTGATGGGAGTGTTCTGGAGAACACAACCAATTCAACAGGGGAGTTTGTGTTCAGGGGATTGGAGTATGGTAACTACACGATAAGTTTCAATGCAACACAGCTGGAAGCACTTGGATATCAGGACAAGAATGAAAGTGTGGAGGTTTTATTGGGAAAAGATGCCTCTTCCGGCAACAACAAGACCGTCGTTCTTCAAGACACAGAAGTAATATTTAATTTAGTAAATTCGTCATTATTACCTATTCAAAACATAAACGTCAGTTTGCTGCAAAATGGAGTGATTGCCCAAAATGGTTATGGCTCGTCTTTGACAGCATTAACAAATTCTACTGGTAAAAGAGTTTTCCATAATGTGATATCTGGGAATTACACCTACTTAGTAAATGGGAATTCAAGTGGTTATGGAATTTATAGCGATTCATTTGCACTTCCTTCATCAGGAATATTAATTTTTGGAGTAATACCACCCCTTTCAATCAATGTGACAGTGAAAGACCAGTCAGGTTCGCCACTGGAAGCAAATGTAACTTTATACAAAAACAGCCAGATAGCAACAGACACACAAGGAAATTACCTCACAGAAAACAGCACAAATGGATTTTCATTCTTTAACTATCTTTATGCAGGCGTTTATAACTTAACTGTAACCAAAGAGAACTACACATCTTATTCTGAAAATTACAACTTAACTTCAGGAGCACATTCCACAACAGTTACACTAACTGAGATAGCGCAATCAACAACCACCACAACCTCTTCTACCACGACAACAACCATATCTGGAGGTAGGCACAGTGGAGGGGGTGGAGGAATTTCAACTCAAGTTTTCACAAAAGAAGTTACTGAGGAAAGTGTTGACATATCAGGATTGAACCTTGCCTCAGGAAAATCCAAAACCATAGAAATTGAAGGGTGGAAAGGGTTTTATAAAATAGTTATTCAGGCTTCCCAGACAATATACAATGGAAAAATAAAAATAGAAAAACTGAACCCATGGGAGGTATGGGAAGCCCCCGATCCAACTATGAACACAAACCTTGAAAATTACCAGTATTTCAAAATAACCACTGAAGGAATTGATGGAAGAACCAGCAACGTTGAAGTTTACTTCTCTGTTGGCAGAAATTGGGTTGAGCAAAATTCAATAGAAAACATAAAGCTCTGGAAGTATGATACCAAATGGGAGGAACTTCCGACTGAGGAGATAGAAAGAACTTCCAGTGAAATAAAGTACAAGGCGAAGTTTTCAGACTTTTCATACTTTGCAATACTTGGTGAGAAAGCCGCACACCAAATTCAGCCACATGTTACAACCACGACGATTTATTCTCCAGTATGTGGAAATGGCATCTGTGAAAACGGTGAAGATTATGACAGCTGCCCGGATGACTGTGGAGAGGCGCCGAGAGAGAATTGGCTCTGGTTGTTTGCGCTCATCGGGGCAATGGGTGTGATTGCTGTTGCGGTGCTGATTGTTAAAAAGGTTGTAAAAACAGAAAAACCAAAGAAGATACCAAGATTGCCTCAGGTTCTACCTACCACAAAAATAAAAAATATAATATCAAACCCAGAAAAATATGCAGGAAAGAAAATCAGAATAGATGGAAAAGTTGACCTGATGGAATTCCTTCCTGACGAAGACAGGAACCTGTACAGAATAAGAGACAGCACTGGAGAGATAAAGGGATTGAGCAAGAGGGCAAGCTATGACGGTCTTGGTATTGCAGAGGGAATTGTTAAAAAGAAGAACGGGGAAATATACATAGAGTTTTAGGTGGGAAAATGAAACAACCAGTAGGAGAAAAAGTTTTGATGGTACTGCGCCCATCCAGGTTGGTTGGAATAAAATATTATTTTGCAGGTTTTCTTTCTCTTGTTTTATGGATATTTTTTTACTTTGACTTCTTTAAAATAATCCCGCCCTTCATGTATGAATACAGAATGCTCTCATTGATAATTCTTGCAATTTCACTCATGTTTTTTCTCGCAGGGGAAATGAACAGGAGAAAGGTCAAGTATATAATATATGAGTCTAAAATAGCCTATACCAAGGGATTTTTCAATGTTTTTTCAACTTCTGTGGAATATAACATGATAGCAAATTACCTTGTGAGGCAGAGCTTTTTTCAAAGGATTTTCAACGTAGGCGATTTAATAGTCCAGTCGGTTGCCGGTTCCAGAGAACCTGAAATAGTTTTTAAAAACATACCAAAGTTAAACAAGGTCAAAAGAATAATAGATATGCACATGATGAGGCCTAATCAACTTTAAATCTCAAAAAGGCTGCTATTCCCCCAAGGTTTTTCAGCCTCTTGCCAGATTCGTGCTCTTCAGATATTATATGAATTTCAGCCCTGATTTTTTCCGCCTTTTTCAGAAGCTCTTCATTTTCCCTTACAAGCCCTTCTGTTATGATAAGCTTCTCAACTGCGCCCATATTTAGCGCTTTTTCAATCTCTTTCTTGCCATAAGTGACCAATCCATCCTTGCTTAATTCTCCAAAAAAATCTTCAACTATCCTTGTTTCTTCGGATATTCTTGAATCTCTGGACACCCTTTCCAACACACCCCTCTTTATGACTTCTGATATTCCGACACTTCCCGTGTGGGAGCAGGATTCCAAAATAATTTTTTTTGCCAGCTCCGGGTCCTCTTTCTTTACCTCTTTTAGAAATTCTTCCTTTGCAAATCCTGGACCAGCCACTACTATATTATCAACATCGCTTTTGCTTTTCAGTATTGAAAAAACTTCTCTGAAAAATTCCTTATAATCAGAGCCATGCTCTTTGCCTGCTTTTTTGTTGTAAACATCAGAGATTGTTTTCATTCTCTCCTTTATTTCTGCCAAGTTCGCTTCCCTTTCGTCAATAACACATAAAAGAATCTTTGGCTGCTCATTCAGGCATCTGTTTATTTTTTCCAGCTGCCATTTTTTCCAGTTTTTTTCTATTGTTAGAATCTTCCCTTCTTCAGCTTCCAGTGTGTGGTAAGAGCTTATTATATCCTCGGGCCCTTCTACAACCTTTCCAGTCAGCCTCAATTTTCCTGTATATTCATGAAATTCCTTTTTTTCAAGCAGAATTTTTAAAAAGACGGGCTTCTTCTTTGTTTTCTCTTTTTGGTCTCCCCTTAAAATTTCCCCACTCCTGAAGCTTTTTCCGCTTATAAAATCCCCCTTTTCAAGGATTGATTCAAGGTTCCATGCGTCATCAGGATTATCTATTTTTATTTTCAAAATCCCATGTTTAAGGTCTTTTTTAACGATTTTCATTGCAATCCCCAATACAATTTAAATATTAATATTATTATAAAATAAATATAGACTGAGAGGCGCCCCCAATGGAATTCGCTAAAGTTTTCATAATAGGATTGTTGCTTCTAGTTGCACTTTACATAGTTTTTGGGGGGTTTGAATATTTCGGCGGTTATGGAGGCGGACCTGGATATAAGTTCATGCCGTCTTCAAGGAATATGTCACTGGGAGAGCCTGTAATAACCAAGCCATCAGGCGACTTTGTTGGAAACCGGGAAGTTGAGGATTTCAGGGAGATTAATCTTAACGCCAAACCCTTTGAGGTCAGCTATCTCACAGAGGAAAAGCCTTTGGTGGCAATTGACAATTTTGAAGTTAAGAACGGGATTTTAGATTACAAGGACTACAGGAAGAAATTTGTTTTAACAGATGACGAGCTTGAGAAGATATCTTCGCCAAAACTGAGCGGTACTGTTGATGATACAAACCTTTACGGAAGGCTGGAAGTCCAGCTCAACGGAGAGAAAGTTTTTTCCAAGTATGTTGAGCCAAAGGACAGCTTTGAAGCTTTTATCAACAAGTCGTTAATTAAGAAAGACAATGAGATTGTTATTGCTCCAGAGTCAAGCGGCTGGAGAATATGGGCGCCTACTGTTTACATAATGAAAGAAGTTAAATTGTATTCTAAATTCTTTGGCGAAGTTTCGCAAAGCTTTGATTTTAATGTTGACGAAAAGGAGTCGCCTGTTATTTTTTCAAGAATAATTCTTGACATAGATGGTGGAAACGGAACGTTAATTGTTAAGGTCAACGGTGAAACTGTTTTCAACGATACCCCAACATCAAGGCAGTGGATAGAGTTTAGTGGAATAGTTAAGCAGGGAAAAAACACTGTTGACTTTTATTCAGGGGAGGGGGCAGATTTCAAGATAAACAACGCCCAGATAATAATATTCTGGAAGAGGGAAGCTTCAGAGACTCTGGATTATATTCTGGAACTTACGCACTCCCAGTACAACAGTCTTCCCGGGCAGATAAAATTCAAGATAGACAAGGTTTTTGGCGAACCCACTTCTCTTCTGGCAAAAATCAAGGACCCTGATGGCAATATGCATTCCATAGTTGCGCAGGGAGTTCTCCAGGAAGGAAAAACAATTTCAATGGACTTACCAAAAGATTACGTGGGCGCCGGCAAAAACACGGTGACCTTTTCAGTCACTGGCGACGGCGGCTACACAATAAGCGATTTCAGGTTGGTATTGTAAAGGTGGAAAAATGGGAATAATGGATAGATTTAGAAGAAAGAAAAAAGATGATTTTAATACTGAAGCAAAAAAGGCTAGGTCCATGTATGAAGATAGGGAAAAAAACATAGATCAACTAATCAAAGAACAGCGCAAGGAAGAAGAAAGAATAGCTAGAGATATAATAGTAGAGAAGAGAAGAAAAAGGGCATCTCATTTTGTTAAGGGAATCGGAGAAAAAACAGGTGTTCTTCCCGGTCTTAGAAAAGCTAGAGATATGATACCTCACGAAACAGAAGAAAAAGTATCAGAGACACCAATGAGTGAATCGTCAGAGGGTATGGAAGAAGAAGTGGAGAGAATCATGAGCATGGCTCCTGCAGCCCAGGAAGAGTATGAAAAAAATAAGGATAAAATAGAAGAAAACAGAGAGAGAAGAAAGATAAAAAAGGAATGGGAAGAGAAAAAAGAAAAGGGAGAGATGATCACGTGTTATAATTGTGGCTTTAAATATCCTAAAAATTTAAAGGAATGCCCAAATTGTGGAGAACCAAATATACGTTTTATGAGGAAGGGTGGTTATACTCAGGCCTTAAAAGATAAAAAGAAAGAAAAAGCCGAAGGAGAGGAGAAAAAATATAAATGCCCGGTCTGTGGGAATGAAATGGATTCTCCCCACGGTCCATGTCCTGTGTGTGGTTGGACTAAAAAAGGAAAAACTCATGTTTATACAAATGCAATAATAACTATAGCAGTTGCTGCAATTATTGCTTTTATACTGCCAATGGTTTTTGGTTCTGATCCAAACGTACTTCTCATTAGTGCTGGTATTATATTCGTTGCCATGGAAACATTGTTTGGCTCTGGTGGTGCTGGCGGATATGTAAAAGCAGTGTTCAGGACTATCGGTTTTTTATTTATTGCATTCGGATTCTTTTTCATTTTTGGACAAACACCTCTCCTAAAGGTAATCCCTTTGTTTATTTTAGCATTTGAGATAGTAACATACCCAATGCCAGAGATCGTGTATACTGAAGAGGATAAAGCTCTGCAATACATGAGGATGGTTCTTGGTGTTGGTCTGACAGTTATGTTTTATCTAGTTTTTGGTTCGATAATGAATGCGAATCCAAATCTTTTAATATCATTTTTATTTCTTTCAATAGCATTTTTTGTGGCGTTTCCAGAATCCAAATCTAATGATAGTAAATCAATAGATAAGATGATAAATGCATTTTACAGAGCAGGAGAAAAAATGGGTGAAGGTCTTTCAAAAACTTTTGGAGAGGGTTTGGGGGGATTTTTGTCTACTCTTATAAAGTATGGACTTATTGGATCTCTTTTGCTTATTGTTTTATTAATCTTTGTAGGGACACTTTTTCCTAACATAGCAGAACTTCTTAAGATGGGATTATATGGGATAGGAGCGTTTGTAGGATTTATAATTCTTATTGTTGGAGTTAATTATTCTGCAAGAAAAAATAGTATAAACGGAATGATGTATGGTTTTTTTGGAGGAGCTGGAATAATGTTTGGATCTTTGGCATTTGCTCCCCTACCTCTATCACAAGGAATGACTGGTTATTTTCTCTTTATTTTAATAGTCGCGGTTGGTATAATATCAGCTGCCCCTATGGTTAGTGCAAGGCCGCTCATTGGTGTGCCCATAATATTCTTGGCAATAATGTCTGCAACTATAGCGTATCCGGACATAATGGGTCAGGCAACATTTGGTGTATGGTGGCCTACGATAGACAGGACTATTGAAAATACATTAGGTCCATTACAGGGCACAATCATGGGGCCGTTTGCATCAATGCAGAGAGGATATGCATGTTTGGCAGACCCTGTTGGATGTATGCAGAATTACCAGCCCCAGACATCTACCAAGGAGGTTCCAAGGGCTGTCGAAATAATGTCGCTCGAGCCCATTGGAGCTGACAGTGTAACGATGCCAGATCAGGATCTGCTGGTGCTTCTTGATGTTCAAAATCTCGGAAAGGATGCAGCAGAAAATATATATGTAGAACCTATACAGCCAATGTATTCGCAAGGAACTCCAACAGGAAAGGAATTCGGAAAGGCAACGATAATAGCAGATAATGAACAAAAAAGTAAATACAAAATTCCAAAGCTATTGAAAAACGAGCTAAGGGAATTTGTATTGAATTATACTTTTGGTGAAGAATCTGGCAACAAAACTTATTTGAGGCGCGGAAACTTCATAACATATGGTGCAAAGATAAAATATAATTACAATGTCTCCGCAAAGTTGAAAGTCAACATAATGAATCATGATTATTACTACAATCTTGCTAAGAATGACAAACTTACAAGAGCAGAGCAGATAACAGAAGACACAGGAGGTCCAGTTAGATTGGGAATAGCTGTAATGAAAAATGAGATGCCAATACCAGACAATATTGGAGCCAAAGTGCCTGTAATGGTCTATATAGAGAATCAAGGTCAGGGAACGATCTATAAGATAAATAACATATATGTAGACCTGACAAGCTTGGGAGGAACTTACTGCAGACTTGATGGTGAAGGAGGTCATAAAATAGAAGGAATAATAAGCGGATATCTTCATAAGGATGTAGAGCCCAGAAAAACCCTGAAAGGAATATGCTTCATAGAATTGCCTTCTTTAGAAGATGATGTTGACCAAAAGACTTACTTAATAACAGCAAACATGAGCTATGGTTATGCATTTTATAAGTACAATACCATTCCAGTAGATTTTGGTGCATTTGCACAATGTGAATGTGTTAACAAGGAAGATGAAAGCAAGAAGGATTACATTTTAGTTTATAGCTGTGATGAATGTAAAGATAGAGAAGGAGATATTTGCGAAGGAGTATTTGGAGATTATGAGTATAATGGTAATTGTATAGACAAGCAAAAAAGCGATTAATTATTTATATTTGGAATTAAAAAATTAAATAAGGTGGTTTAGACGGACAGATTGAAAATTCTATCAATTTTAGGGTTGGCTTTAATTGTTTTTGTTTCTGGTTGTGTTGAGGGACAGGGATTGCAGAGTTTGTTTGGAAGTTTTGGGGAGACAAAAACTGCACCAAGCGATGTTCTCCTGGTGGACAGTATGAGTGTTGTTCCAAATCCTCCAATAACAGCAAATTCAAATTTTACTATAATGTTTCAGGTTAAGAATGTTGGCTCTGCAGAGGAAGGAACAAAAGAGGCAAAAAATGTTGAAGTTAATTTATATGACTGGGGAGAATGTAAACCAACGGATACAATTATTGGTGGCTCAGTTGTAAAAGATTTAAATGTAATTTATCCAGGTGGTGCAGAGATAGTGGAATGGAACTTTAAAGCGCCAACCAACCAAGAGCTTGGAAACATGGAAGGAACATGCCCCATAAGGTTTAAGGTAAATTATGATTATTCTGCTTACACAACATCTGATTTGGTTCTCGTGTCTGAGAAAAGATTGAAGCAGGCAGCAAAGTCTGGTGAGACACTTACAGCAAACCCACTCCAGACACAGTCAAGAGGTCCACTTAAGATAACCATAGATGTTCAGGCAGACCAGCCAGTAAGAAGCGACTTGACTATACCTGTTATAATAAGTGTCAAGGATACTGGGAGCGGTCTCTACCAATATGTTCCAAACGATACAGACAAATCATTGATAGTTAAATTTCCCAAAGATTTTGATGTAAGTTGTGACAAAATGAAAGAAACGGGACAGGATAACAATAAAGTCATTTTCAAAAACAACGTAAAGTTGGATTTGATAAAAGGAAAAAGCGTGCCGGTAAGGTGCGACTTAACATTTAATGGGAATATAGAAGATATGAAGACTTTCAACATAATAGCGGAAATGAACTACACTTACCCCCTTTACGGGGATTTGGAGGTTAGGGTTAAGCCAACGTATGAAGGGTTATAGTGCGAGATATGAAAACTTTAAATATAGGAGATTTATATTTTATAATTGGTGATGTTTTTGAGGAAGGGTATTTCAATTCCAATAAATACTTTGGTTATGTTGGCTGTTGCTATTATTGTTTTGTTGGCTACTGTTGCCTGGTTTATGGGTGCTTTTACACCAACTGCCACGCAGCAAAAACTTCAGGCAGATTTCAGAAATTCCTGCTCATATTGGGTAAACAGCAATTGTGAA
>CAYNRH010000005.1:25208-32085 GCA_964399605.1 uncultured archaeon
CAAAAACTTTAAAAACTCCTCTTTTCTATTTATTTATATGAAGAGATACTCTTGGGTTTTGGTTTTTTTGTTTTTGTTAGTTTTTTCTTCCGGGTGCATAGGTGGCAATGGATTGAACCTTTCTTTCTTTTCTTTGGTTCCAAGCGGACCATTCTATACAACAGTAGAAGATTTGAGTGTTAAAACGGAGGCAGTGCCACATGATGTTTACAGCGGAAAAACAACCACCTTATACTTTGATGTTTCCAATGAAGGAAACATAACACTTTCTGATTTGAATGTTCAAATCACTGATCCATCACTTTTTACTTCTGAGGAATCCCTTGAGAAAAAAATACCGGAACTGGAGCCTGAAGAAACAAAAAGTTGGGAATGGGAATTGAAAGCAGATGACGTAGCTCTTCCAAAGGACTGCACAATCAGATATAAAACAGAGTATTCCTCTCAGGCGTTAGCACTTTATGATGTTTCTGCCATAACAGAAGAGGAGTTTACAAGATTGCAGAGAAGCAGAAGGCTGGAGAATGAAACAAATCTCTTTTATTACAAGACCAAGTCGCCAGTTGATATTGATATTTCTCTCTCAAAGGAGCAGCCAATTTTAGAGGACATGGAATTTTATCTTTATATTAATCTCAGGGATGTCGGAACTGGGTATGTTGAAAAAATAAGCAGGGGGGACATGACATTGAAGTATCCCAATTTTCTTGAGTTGGAAAGCTGCGACGACCTTGAAAAGAATAATGGGGTGCTGACACTAAGGAATGACTTGAATTTCATAAACAAGCAGGCAAAGACAATCACATGCAAGTTCAAAACAAAGAAGGATATAGGGGAAATAAAGACCATTGGGCAATTTGAGGTTGATATAAAATATAAATATATGTATTACGATACTATTAATGTTAGGATTAATCCTAAGTAAGGAGGTATTATTATGAAAAAATTGATTATTTTGGCTTTGATTGGTGTTGTTTTATTTTCTTCTGGATGTGTGAATTTACCATGGGGTAATCAAGGAACCACGACAACAGGAGGTTATGGTCTTGTTGTCAATTATTTCGAGCCTGATTTCTCAAACCTGGAAAGTGGAGACGATTTTCAGATAGAGATGGAAGTGCAGAATATGGGAGGTGCCACAGCTGAGAACATATACACATATTTGTATGGAATAACTCCGAGTGACTGGGGTTTGTCAGAAAGTGATTTGGGTCAAGACATAGGCAATTTAGAGCCTCCGGATGAGAGTGTTGGACTTCCTGGTGAAATAGATAGCGCCAAATGGGATTTAACTGCACCAAATATTCCGGAAGGTATAACATACACGTACACTCCAAGGGCAAGAGTAATGTACAAATATCATACTGTTGCAACTTCAGTTGTTACCACACTTTCAAGAGATGAATATTCAAGGCTAAGGCAAAAAAATGAAGTGCCTTCTGGCCAACCACAAACAACTGTAAGCAAAGGCCCTCTGAGTGTGTCTGTAAGTGCAAGGAATCCTGTCATACTTGATAGTCCAGAAGATACAATAAGAGTCATAATCACAGTAGGGACACTTGGTCAGGGAAGTGTTTTTGACTATAATAAAGCCAGCGATTGTGGCGGATATGAAGGTGTAGCAGATATAAATACAACATGCGGACTGAATAGCTTAGAAATGAAAATAGTAGCTCCGGGTACAACTGCCAAAGATTGTGGTGCATTAGACAATTATATATCTGTTGACTTGAGAAGAGGACAGTCGTTGACTTACAGCTGCGAATTGGATCCTGGGGACATAACCACAAGAAAGGATATACCAATCACAGTTTATCTGAGGTATGGATATATGGAGGATTTCTCAACAACATTGACTGTGACAGGGACTTCTGATGTAACTAGTGGAACTGTTGAAACCACCACAACAACACAGGAAACAACAACCACTACTGTTGCTTCTACAACAACTACTACTTCAACAACCACAACAACAGACTAATCTTCCATTCACAATCTTTTAATTTCTTTTTCTTTAATTTCATACAGTGGTTAATATGATGGAGATAAATGCGGACTTGCATATGCACGGGCTTTATTCTGGCGGCGTCAGCAACAGAATGGTACCAAAGGTCATTGGCGAGCAGGCACCCCTGAAGGGGCTTGATTTGGTTGGCACTGCTGATGTACTTAATGAAAGATGGATAAAGCTTTTGAAGGAGCAACTGAAAAATGAAAATGAGATGCTGGTGCATCCAAATGGAACCAAGTTTATTCTTCAAACAGAGGTTGAAGACAACCACAGGGTTCATCATGTTATATTGATACCAAGTTTTTCCAAGGTTTACGAGCTAAGGGAAAAATTCAAAAAGTACGCAAATCTGGATACAGATGGGAGACCAAAAATTCACTTAAATGGGGAAGAAATTGCTGAGATTGTTCTGGAGTCCGGATGTTTAATAGGCCCTGCCCATGCATTCACACCTTGGACGGCAATTTTCAAGGAGTATGACTCGCTAAGGGAATGTTATGGGGAATATACAGACAAAATACATTTTTTGGAGCTTGGCCTCTCGGCTGATACTAACTTGGCTGACAAAATAACTGACCTGCATAGATTGACATTTTTGAGCAACAGTGATGCCCATTCACCATGGCCAAACAAGATGGGCAGGGAATTCAACAGATTTAAAGTGAAGGAGATAAGTTTCGAAGAGATAAAAAAAGCTCTTAAAAGGGAAGGAGGAAGAGGATGCATTCTTAATGTGGGATTGAATCCCAAGGAGGGAAAATACCATCTGACAAGGTGCATGAATTGTTTGTTATTTTTTAAATTAGAAGATGCAGAAAGGTTCGGATGGAGATGTCCTAACTGCGGAAAACCAATAAAAAAAGGAGTGTATGACAGGATTCAGGAACTCGCTGATTTAAAAGAACCAGAACATCCGGAGCACAGGTCGCAATATATACACACGATACCTCTCAGTGAGATAATATCATTGGCCTTAGGAATAAAAAACGTTTATTCAAAGCAGGTTCAGGATACATGGGAAAAAATTATTGGTGTTTTTGGTAATGAAATCAAAGTTTTGATAGAAGTTGGTTTTGATGACTTGAATAAAGTTAACCAAAAAGTTGCAGAGATGATAAAGGCATTTCGTGAAGATAAAATAAATTACATACCTGGTGGTGCAGGTGTTTATGGAAAAATATTGCTGCCGGGGAAAAACCCAAAGATAAAATATTACAAATTCAGGCAAAAATCATTGAAAGATTTTTAATTGGTGGACCCGGGGAGATATCCAGCACGACATAGACTTCTTGAAAACCTTCAGTTTTCAAGTTTAAAATCTTCAATTTTTCTATTCGGTTTCGAACTCCCGGCCTTCGCCATTTCGAAAGTTCTTTAAAAACTTACGTCAAGGCGACGTCAAGGCCAATCGGTTGCACAAACTTACACTTCGTGCAAGTCGGTCTATAGCCACTAGACTACGGGTCCATATCAACAGAGGCATACACTGTGTGCATGTCAATCTATTTTTTCAGTATTAATAAGATATCTTTTTCTTCTTTTCCTATAATACATTTCTTTAGTATTTTTAAGTCTTTAAATGTATTTAAAAACTTATCCTTCCACATGGATTTCGGTTCCGATATGATTATATATCCCCCAGGTTTTAAAACCCTTTTCATTTCCCCTCCATTTTTCAATAGGTGTATGGTGTCAATACAGAAAATAAAATCAAATACATAGGATTTAAAAGGAAGTTCATCACCGGAAGAGAAAATATCAGGATTGTATAATATATCAACTCCTATGTATTTAATCCCATACTTTTCATCAAGGAATTCATTTAGCCATTTTTCTCCACAACCAACATCTAAAACTAATCCATTTAAGTTTGGGAGAAACTTCTTCATATCCTCATATTTTTCCATTTGCTTTTCTTTCATCCATTTTGGGTAAATTTCTGAAGTGAACATAAAAATATAATAAAATTCTCTTTATTTACTGTTAGTTTATATATATTTTGACGTATTTTCATACACTAATAAATTTAGCCTTTACCTCCTTTCTCTCTAACCTAATTTCAACAATTTCTTTATTTTCATCAAATTTCCCAGCATTTACACAAGTTGTGCCGTCAACTTTTTCTATTCCCACAGATTCGTGAATGTGCCCAAATAAGCTCAAGATTGGCTTATATTCCAAAATAAAATTCCTTAAGCCAGTACTTCCTACGTTTCCGTCCTTTGATTTTTCTCCATATGATTTTCTTGCCCACTCAATCAACTCAGGTTTAACCTTATCTAAGATTCTATACGGTGGTGTGTGGGTCACTATTATAATCCTATCATTTGGATAACTCTCAGTCAAAGATTTTAAATCATGATATATATTTTCCTCTTTGAAACTATTTAGTTCTAGAGCTGTTTCTTCATAAGTATATCCAAAAATATCTTTCTTAAGAGGGTTTTCAATCTCCCAAGGATACATTGGATGACCATTATATCCTGCCAAGTAAAACCCATTTATCTCCACTAATTTATTATGAATTACATCAAAACTCGTAGGTTTTGCCCTCTCGACTACTGATTTAAAATCCGTGTTTCCATATACAGCAAAAACTTTTAGATAACGATTTATCTTTTTTAGGATATTATCTATTTTCCTAAGCTTCTCGACGTTTGGCTCTAATAATTCTTGGTAGTATTCTTTTGGGTCTTTATTGGGGGGAATGAAATTTTTATCTTCTAAAGCCCTTGCCCTTCCTATTTTCCATCCAGTGGGCAAACCAGCTATATCTCCAGTTAAAACCATAAACGGATAACTTTTGAGGTCTATATTTAATAAGGCATTTAGATATTCCGCCTCTTCTATATCTCCTATAACCAAGAATTTCATTTTAACCAGTAAACAGTTTATATTGAATTATTTCACCTATTTTAAGGGCTGCATCAAATATCTCTATTGCTTTTTTAGCGTCCCTCTTATAAGTTAGATAATGTTCTCTTGCATCAAATATTTTCTTAACAATTTCTGCTGCATCCTCTCCATACCTTTCTCTATAAAAGTCAGCTATAGTTTCTTTATTCCTTATGTAATTTGTGTATGCTTTGCTCGATAGTTCTTCTTCTGTCATTGCGACTTCTATTCCTAAGTAGCACATATTTTTTCCATTTGTTAATGCTTCATTGAAAAGTAAATCCTGTTCGTCTTCGTCATATTGTGCGGGAGCTCGAAGGAGAGGTATGGTAAAAAATGCGAGATCAAAAAGAGCCCCTTGAAAAACATCTTGTTTTGTAATCTCTCCAACTTCTATGGTTTTAAGAAAATCTTCGCCGTACAGAAGCTTATTGGCATTCTTCATTCCTTCAGTAAACCATTTATTAAATATACAACCTCTGTTTTTTATTTCTTCTACACTCTGTATTATGGGATTTAAAAAAACATCATAATCTCTTTTTATTTTTGGGTATATGTATCTGAATGGTCGAAATTCTATTCTAACTGAGCACTTATCTTGGAATTTTTTTACAACTTTTCGGCATATTTTTCCGATTATCAAGTAATCCTCTGAAGTAGCTTTTTCTTTTAAAATCAAAAGAAAATTAACATCTGACCTATCCAAAGAAATTTTTCCGAAAGCGTAACTGCCTACAATGTATAGACTGTTTAATCTATTTTCTAATTCTTTTTTACAGAGATCTTCGAATGACTTTGTTACTTCACTAACCAGTGCCATCTTTTCGTTATCGTTCATACAAATATAATGAGTCTCAAATTTTAAATATTTAACAATTAGTTTCTTTGGGGCGTAAAGAGACCTTTCTTTTCAAAATAAAGGGATTTTTAATGGTGCGGTTGCCGGGAGATTTCCAGCATGACGTACACTTCGTGCACGTCAACCCTTCTTCACAAATATAATTAAAGTTTCTTTGGACATACAGAGACTTTCTTTGTGAAAGAAAGGATCTGTTTTGAACCCGGGTCGCCACCGTGGCAGGGTGGTGTCATACCAGCTAGACCACAACCGCATGTAAGTATAAATGTTATTTGATGATTTAAATTTCTTTCTGTTTTGTTATGGCGCCGAGGGCAGGAGTTCTCCAGCACGGCATGGACGTAGTCCATGCCAAACTTCCTTCACAGAATGGACTGAAGTTTTCTTTCCCACAGCCCTTTCTTTTGTGAAAAGAAAGGCTGTTTTGAACCTGCGCGTGCGTCTACATATTTTTGTAGCACAGTCGGTCTCGAGCCGACCGGATTAAACCGCTCTCCCACCTCGGCATATATAGTTATAAAAGTTTTACAATCTTATAAATTACTATGCAGATAAAACTTAATTTTTCCGGAGAAACAAAGGAGATTAAGGTAAAAGATGGATATGCAATAGAAGATTTGCTGAAAGAATTGAAAATAAACAAGGAAACAGTTGTATCCAGAATGAATGGAGAAATTGTTCCGGAGGAAGAAAAAATTAAAGATAACTGTACATTGGAGTTAATAGAATTTGTTTCAAGTGGTTAGTATGGATTTGGAGAAAATCAAGAAAATAGCAAAAAAATATTCAGATAAGAACGACCCGATTCATAGATGGGATCATGTTATGAGGGTTTATAACCTCTGCATGAAGATAGGCAAGAAAGAGGGAGCGGATTTGGAAGTTCTGAAGATAGCATCGCTTCTGCATGATATTGGTGTGTGGAAGGATAGGAAGAACCATGAGAAAGTAGGGGCTGAGATGGCAAAAGAAATTCTCAAGGATTATGACAAAGAAAAAAGAGAAAATGTTATTCATTGTATAGAGTTTCACAGGTTCAGCAAGGGGTTGAAGCCCAAAACTCTTGAAGCGAAAATACTTCAGGATGCTGACAGGCTGGATGTTCTTGGGGC
>CAYNRH010000006.1:0-4782 GCA_964399605.1 uncultured archaeon
TCCATGAACCAGGAGAACCTGAGTGGCAAGACGATGGAATTGTTGTTGTGGTTGTCTTTATAGTAGTGGTTGTTGGTTTGATTGTTGTTGTGGTTGTCTTTATAGTAGTGGTTGTTGGTTTGATTGTTGTTGTGGTTGTAGTTATATTAACCCATTTACCATTATCACATTTTTTGTTCCAATAAGCATATACTTTTCCTGAAGATACACAAATTCCATCTTGTGAACATTCTGAAGGATAACAACATGTGTAAAGTTTACTCTTTTCATTTGACCATAGATCTTCCCTCAGTTCAAGGCCGGTGCAACAAGTTGAATAATCTGTATGGGAAGTTGCACCGTGAGAAAGACAATGTATTGTGGTAGTGGTTGTTGTAACAGTTGTAGTAGTGGTAGTGCCACCACAGTTAACTTTGAAAGAAGATATGACATTGTTCCAATCACAATCACAACCTATGTTTAGAAACCAACAGTTGTGCTTAACACAATTTTTTTTCAAGTTTTTTAAATTATCTATTTTTTGAGGACCTGTAAGGGTTAAAGATTTTCCTTGATAATTACTCTTTTCATAAATAGTTACACTACAACCCTCAGGAACATATAAAGAACTATATTTGTTGTCTTCATTGGAAGATAATTTAGGATATTCGCTTCTTGTTAATAAGCAGTTGGATGTATATTTGCTGCCTTCACAAAATATGACTTGGTTAATATATGTGCAGTCACCATTCCAGCAATATTTATTTACCCCACAAGAAGTTAATCTGTAATTATCATAATTTGTATGCCACCCATCGTTCCTACAGGTGAAGTCAACACACCTTGGGTCAACACCGCCATAGTTTGTCTTTTTTGTATATGGTTTTATTTTATTCTTGTCTTCGTATGTGTCAAAATAACACCCTATGCTTGTGCCAAAATATCCCCGAATTTTTTCTCCTCTGCTGCCATCGTAATCGTACAAGCAATAATTTCCATACATCACACAAGATGAGGAACATTCTGCTCCCTGCGGTCCCGTGCAGATATATTTTCCATTATCACTCAGATTTGGTTGCGCCAAGGCGCCAAAAGAAAAAACAACAAAAGACAAAGCAAATACTAAAGCCAACAAAATGGGGGTGTATTTCATATCTAATTTTAGATGTTAAAAATATTTAAACTTTACTCTAAAATATCCTTCAAATTTGTTAAAATGAAGTCTGGTTTCTCTTCTTTCATTTTCTCAGCCTGCTCTATCCTGTCCCTGCCTGTGAGAACGAATGCAGAATCCCACCCAGACCTGTTTGCAAAAACTATGTCTGAATTTAGCTCATCGCCAAACAATATTGTTTTCTTTGGATTAAAACCGTACTTTTGCTTTACATAATCTATAGAAATTTGTGATGGCTTGCCAACAATTTCTATTTTTTTGCCTGTTGTTTTTTCTATCCTTTCTATAAGGACGCCAACACCCGGCTTTATTTCATTGGCCATCATCCATGATCTTCCTTTTGCCTCTCCTACAGCAGGAACGCCACTTAAAATCAATTCAACAGCTATTTTTTCATTTTCCTTGCTGATATTTTCCTCCTGGGCAAGTACAACATACTCCGGGTCTTTAGTTATCTCCATGCCATTCTCTTCAAGGAATTTTCTGAGCTCATCCTCTCCGACCACAAATATTTTTTTGATTTTTTTCTCTTTGAGATAAAACAGCAAAAACTCTGAGGCGCATGTAACCTTCGAAGAATCCGTCTTTAAACCAAGACTAGACAACTTCTTTGCAAATCCTTCGGGACCAAAGACGCTGTTATTTGTAAGATAGAAAACCTTTTTGCCTGTTTTTTCAAGGTACAATATGGTTTCCTTGACACCTGGTATTAGCTTATTCCAATACCAAACTGTGCCGTCCAAGTCAAAAACAAAATTTTCATATTTTTGAAACTCTTTCCTGAGCATAGAATTTTTTACAATTTTTGTATTTAAATAAATCCACACATTTAAATACTTCACTCTGTATTAGAGAGATATGAATTGCGAAAAACATGGACATCCTATTATATATTCAGGAGAGACAGATAAGTGTGCTGAATGCCTTGGACTGACCAAACTAGTAGTCGATGATATAATGTACAGAAGTATTGAGAATTATTAAATTATTTAAAAAAACAAAGCAAAAACATCAATTATGGAATATTCTGAAGCCGGCGCAAAAGATTTTGAGCGTATACTGGATTTTTTTAAACTGGTTGATAAGGAATTTGTTCCTCCCCTTTCCGAAAGGGAACCTCTGAAAAAAAGAATAAGAAATACCCTGAAGGACGGGCATTATATAATTCTTGAGGACAAGAAAAATATCGTGGCTATACAGGGATTTATAGAAAATTACAGGGGAAAGAAAAATCATGTCTATTTAACATTTTTTGCTGTCCACCCAGAATACAGGCAAAGAGGAATAGGTATTTTCTTTAAAAAGAAGGTTTTGAGAATATTGAAAGGTATTGGGACAAAAGAAGTTCATACAAGAACTTGGTCAACAAATGCTCCAATGATAAAACTCAACGAGAAACTTGGCTTCAAAGTAGAAAAAATCGCGAAAAACGAAAGGGGAAAAGGCATAGATTCAATATACTTCAAAAAGAAATTATGAATTTTAAAATTATTTAAATATGAACATGAAATAAGTTTCAGGTGATTGAAATTCCCTGCGGTCGTAAAAGAAAGAAGAAAAAAATAAAAACACATAAACTAAAGAAGAAAAGGAAAAAGATGAGGCACAAGAAGAAATAAATAACTTTGTTTCTTTAAATTAATTGTATGATTGGCATTGGTAATTGTGCAGAATATTAAATATTTATATATTAATGGACAAAAAATGATACTATGAATATAAAAATTGTTGGCAAGGGGAAAAACAAACTGAGGATAGAATTTGAAGATGAAGGACACACCTTTCTTAATCTTTTGAGAAAAACCTTGCTTGACCAAAAAGTGGACTATGCTGCTTACGAAAAGGTTCATCCATTCCTTGGAAAACCTGTGCTTGTTCTGGAGGCAAAGAAAAAAGACCCAACAAATGCCTTGAAAGCTGCTGCGCGAACAATAGCAAACCAGTCAGAAGAATTTGAAAAGGAATTCACAAGAGCTTTTGGAAAATAAAAATCTTTAAATATTCACCAACCAATTATATGCAGAATTCTATGATTGTTAAAAATGAAATAAGGATTATAGGATGGGACGACGGTCCGTTTCTCAAGGGAGGAAAAGGCAAAGTTCCTGTAATTGGAACCATTTTTCGGGGTGGCGTGTTTCTTGATGGCATCTTAAGAATAGATGTGAAAATAGATGGTATGGATGCCACAGAGAAGCTTATAAAAGCTATAAATAGGAGTAAGCATAAAGATTTGAGAGTTATAATGCTGGATGGAATAACATTCGGCGGATTCAACATGGTTGACATAAAAAAACTGTATGAAAAAACTGGTCTGCCTGTTATTGCAATCGTAAGGAAAAAAACAAACCTAAAGAAATTCAAAGAAGCCATGAAAAAACTCCCACACTTTGAAAAAAGATGGGAAGCCGTTGAAAATGCAGGGGAATTTTACAAGGTTTCAAACAATGGAAAAAACATCTATTTCCAGAAAATGGGAATAGAGAAAGAAGATGCAGAAAAAATCATAAAGATTTCCTCAACGAGAAGCTTAATACCCGAAGCATTAAGGGTATCGCACCTTATAGCATCGGGGATTGTAAAAGGTGAAAGTATTGGAAGAGCTTAAGAAAATTAAAAAAACATGGGATGATTGGAATAAAGGATGGAAAGGAATTGTTATCTACTCCCTTCTTGGTGTTATTATTGCTTTCTCTGTTCACCAAGGATTTGGGCTTATCTTAGGCACTCAGCTCCCAATAGTTACTGTTTCAAGCGGCTCCATGGTTCCAACGCTCAACGTGGGAGACATAGTATTCATAAAAGGCGAAAACACATATCAATTAGGAGACATCATAGTGTTTAAGGGATGGGAACCTGAACCAATAATACATAGGATAGTTGCATATTCAAACGGTACCACTGTAAAAAAATATGATAGCTGGAATGAGTTGACAGATGAGAGAATAAAAGAACTGGCACAGGGGAAAGAAAAAATATATATAACCAAAGGAGACCATAATCCAGCATGCGACCAGTGTGGTGGAAGACTCCCTCCAACGGATTCCAAAATTTACGGAAAGTCTATCCTCGTTGTGCCATACCTTGGATGGGTAAAGATACTGTTCGTTGAATATTTCATAAAAGACCCGGTAATTGGAATAGCAATAGTAATTATATTGGGGCTTGGATACTGGGCATATAAAAAATGGATGTAGGTGTTAAGATGGTTAAGTTTTGTCCAAAGTGCGGAGGAATGATGGTTCCGAAGAAGTCCGACAAAAAGAAAAGGGGCGTGTTTCTGGTATGCAGAAGATGTGGCTATAAAGTCAGCTCTTACGCCAAAGACTACAACCTTAAAGAAAAAGTAGAGAAAAGGCCGGATGATGATGTGATAGTTATGGAAAAGGATGTAAGCTTAGAGACTTTGCCAAAGACAAAAATTCAGTGCCCGAAATGTGAAAACAACGAAGCTTACTGGTGGGTACAGCAGACCCGTTCCGTCGACGAAGCGCCAACTCGGTTTTACCAGTGCACGAAATGCGGCTACAAGTGGAGAGAATATCAGTAACTTTACAAAAGATTTAATTCTTCTATTCTCATCTTTGCATCCAGAGAGCTTCTGAACAAACTCCAAAAAACTTTTTGCA
>CAYNRH010000006.1:4882-16017 GCA_964399605.1 uncultured archaeon
ATTTTTTTCTTGCCTAACTCTTCTAATATTTCCCGAATCTTTTTATCGTGATGTGACATATTGCTGAATGTTAAGTTTCCAGAAAAAAATAGAATCTGCCTATCTGCGCTCTTCAATTCATCTGCAAAATCTTTAAAGTTTTGCGCAGAGTTGTACTCCTTCTCATTCATGACTTTAACTTTTTTCTTACTTTTATCAACAAATTGAAATATATCGGAAGGGCTAAAATCCTCCTTTCTTCTCCCGGATTCTATCTGCCTGAAAAGCCTCTCCCGAATTTCAGAGGCGTGGAGTTTTTCTATATTGTTCCAGAAAACTATCTTTAAAGCGCCGCGTGTCCCCTCTCTGAAGACCCGTGTGGATAAAGTCCCCTCTTCACTTGATATCTTCTCCACGTACCGGTTAGCTGTGCGCCAGTTTATGCCCAGAAAATTCGCGACTTCATTTATGCTCCTGGGCCTCGCATAAACAAACTCATTTATCTTCTTTGTTACTTTTTTATCAAGCATATATAATTATACAACTATAGGTATAAAAATTTGTATGTAATTCTCTTGTCTTATACAACTCTATAGAATATATATGGGCAATAACCTGACTGTCAGAGAGCTTCTACAAAAAACATATGAAAAATTGGCTGAAAGAAACCAGCATGAAGTTATTGTATTAGACAATCCTGTTTTTGCTGAAATTGCTAATGATACAGATGGATATGGCTCAAGAGCCGGTGGCATGATATATGAAAAAGTTAACCTATTCAAATTCAATGGAAAAAAATGGGCTGTTGGGAATGGCAAAAAGTCTTGGGGCTATCCTGCAGACCCTTATGACAGCGACATATTGGCGCTGGAACTGGAAGAGATGCCAGATGATATGCAAACAGGATTAAAAGAAATGATAGAACACAGCACCTATTTTAAAAACTCCTTAGTATATGGGATGGCTGATGGCCATTTGGCAGTCCATAAAGACAGCCGACTAGGGGAAAAGATGTTGGGAATTTTAAAACCAAAAATATCAGAATTTATTACACAAAACCCTGAATATAACATTAATCATCTTTCTTTGTCTACGTTGAGCCCTGTCAACACTAAAAGAATGCTTTACAAATCTGAATTTGTTGACTTCCTAACCGAAGCAATTGAAAAAATTCTTGAAGAGGTGATTTAATGAAAAAATTAACAATGGAAACACCAATGCCAGAAATTATTAAAGGATTTTCAATAAACAGAAAAAAAATTGAAGAAAACCTTCTCATAGAATCTATCAGAAAATTAAATGATTATGTGCCTTTGCCTTCAGAGTCAGAGAAAAAGGAAAAATCCATGAGATATCTTGTTAGAGAATGGTTTTCACAAAAGATGGAAGAGAATTATAAGGAAGTTTCCTCTGGAGTACTTGCAATGGAAAGTGAGATTGAAATAGACCTTAATAAGTTTGATAACTATACAGATAGTGAATCAAAAATCAGAACTCCTGTACCCAGTGAAGTAAAAATCAAGATACCACTACTGGCAAGAGCCGAACTGGGATATCATAAAGGATGGGAACACAACTATAGACATATGGGAGAAGCCGGGAGTGGATACAACGAATATAAAATTAAGATTTTCTCACCGATGCCAAAGGTTCCACAAAAAATGAGAGAAGCAGGAAAAGAAGCACTCGCAAGAGTCTACGAAATATATGGAGAGGCATTGAGAACAGAAACACTTGGAGATATTATATTGACAAATGAAGAATATGCTCCGAACCCAAAATATGCAAAACTTCTTGTTGCATGGAAGCCGAGAGCAGACGACCTTCATATAGAAGTAGAAAAAATAGACAGAGACCCTGCACTGATTTTGGATTGGCATAGAACTTATCTTGTAGGCCTATGGGAGGAACCAAATGAAGATCCGTTCTGGGATGACCTTCCTATGAACCCCAGAAAAAGCTCCAATCTCGATGATATACTGGGGAATTGAAGGTGATAAGTGAATTATGTGTGGATTCAAAACAGACTGCCCGCACTACGAGTCAAGAGAACATATATCAAAATATGATAAATTTACCATACTCCCGGAAGATAAAAGGCTCCAATGGTGCGGAGACAGAGGAGAATGGATAGAAAAGTGTGACGGACCCGCATACAAAAAAGCTCTGGAGATATTATCCGAAGGACTTTATGGAATAGATGAAGCTAATAATATTTATCTTTAAAAGAACAACAAATTTATATTAATTTACGGTGGTAAAAATGGGGAATATTTCTGGGATAACGTATGAATCTTCTGGTGTTTCCATAAGAGACCAGAACTGGGTAAATAGAGAAGTTGTTGAAAGGCTTAAAAAATTTGGAATGAAAGTTGATGGACTCTTTGGAGGTGCTGTCGACATCTCATCATATAAAGAGAATGTTTATATAGAGCTCACTGGAGCAAGCATCATGATTGATGCACCAACAACCAAATCAGCAGGAACTTTTACTGCAGAAAGAGCATTTAGAAGGATTAGTGGAAAACCATTGGGAGTTTTGGATTACTTTGCTTCACCCTTCATGGATAAAAGAGTTGTGGATTTCGTGGAGGGTGTAGCAAAAAAATCATCAGAAAATAAAACACCTGTCATTGGTGGGGAAAGCGCCCAGATGCAGAACACTTACAAAGAAGAAAAATATGATGGTTTTGTCCATGTAATTGAACTCAATGATAAATACTCATGCGATATCACAAATTTGGTTAAAGATATGGAAGAACCACTTTTAGTTGCAAGCACCGACGGTGTTGGAACGAAGACAAAAATTGTCAGAAATCCTCTTGATATAATTTACCATGGATTCAACGACATTGGTGCTCTTGGCGTGAAGCCGGTTGCATTCGGGATTTACATCGCAGGAAATGTGCCTGAAAATGAATTAACTGAAATTGAAAAAAAATCAGACATTGCCTGCAAAGACTTGGGTATATTCAAAATGAAGCCAATGGTTGAGCAAAAAACCGACACTTATATTCATGGTGAAGTTGATATAGCAGGAACTGTTCTTGGTGTAATTGATGCAAAAAATTTAATAACAGGAGAAAACGTTAAAGAAGGTGACGCAATTATTGGAATTGGTGTCGACGCCCTCATGACCAATGGATACACCCTGGCAAGAAAAATTGGTGAAGAAATTGTAGAAGATTGGAATGCTCCAATGAAAGAGTTTGGTGGAAAAAGTTTCAGGGAAGAGCTATCAAAGCCTCACGTCCCAATGACTGATATATTATTCGGTGCTGAAGACGTGGATGGAATTTTATCAAAATATCCGGGAAGCGTCAAGGCAACAGCACACATAACAGGTGGAGGGCAGGAAGACAACATAAAGAGAATGGTACCCGACGGGCTATGTGCAGAGGTTGAAAGAGTGCTGCCCATACCGCCGGCAATGAAATTCTTCATCGAAAACGGACTCGATATAGAAGAAGCTTACAGAACATTCAACATGGGAGTTGGTTTCACCTTGACAGTCCCCGAAGAAAAATCAGATGAAATTGTCGACTACATAAACAGGAATTTCAGAGACCGGTTGTGGTGCAAGAGACCTGCTGCAAAAATCGGAGAAATCGCAGGGAATGATGACAAGAAATTTGTCTTTAAGTAATGATGCCATAATATTTTTTTATTTAAATGATTCTATAAAAATAATATGACCAAACTTAAGAGGGTTGTGGGATTCAAATCAATGATATTCCTCTGCATAAATGCCATAATAGGCACCGGCCTGTTCTTTCTTCCATCAATAGGAGCTTACTATGCCGGACCAGCATCATTGATATCATGGATTGTAATAGGGGCTCTTGCAATTCTTATGTCTTTCATATTTGCAGAGCTCGTTAGCATTTACCCAAAAGCCGGCGGTGTTTTTGAGTATGCAAAACAGGCGTTTGGCGAATTTGAATCATTTATGACCGGCTGGATATCATGGCTTGTTGCCAATGTAACTATTTCCATGCTGATTGTTGGAGCACTTTACTACATAATGCCAGCATCACACTTCATAGTAAAGATTGCTATATCAATAATCATACTGACAGCATTCAACATAATAAGCTACAGGGGAATGAAAACCAGCACAATGATGCTTATTTTCTTTTCTATTCTTACAATGATGATACCAATATCTCTTATAATTGGCGGCGCCCCAAAAATAGACTTATCAAACTTACAGCCATTTTTTGTTTATCCTTTGTCTTCAATATTTGTGGCCATGTTCTATATATCAGAAACTTTCATAGGGTGGGAATCCATAACTTTCCTTTCAGAAGAGGCTAAAAACCCGAAAAAGAATATGCCTATAGCAATAATATTATCAACTCTAATAATAGTATTGATAAGCATACTATTGGTTTTTGTTTCACTTGGTGTTATGAACTGGCAAACTTTTTCCAGATGTGACGCTCCTTTTTCTGACCTGTCTGAGGTGCTCTTTGGGCCAGTAGGTAAAAGTATAATATCATTTCTTATATTCTTTGTAATAATAGGAGCCGCAGCATCTTGGATAATCTCCACACCAAGGCTTCTTCTCGCCATGGCAAGGGAAAAATTGTTTTTAAAGGATTGCCGTGCTATTCATGAAAAATACAACACGCCCCACATGGCTATTTTGTTCCAGACCGTTGTATCCATTTTTGTTATAATCATGGGATTGGGAAACTACAAGTTACTTCTTTCACTGCTTCTTCCGCTGGTTATAACAATGTACTTGATTGTTTTGTACAGCTTTATAAAGATCAGGAAAATAAAAATCAGAAGGCCGTTCAAATCTCCTGTTGGTGTATTGGGGGCATACCTTATAGCAGCTTTTTACATAATCATCCTGTTCTTCTGGTTTTTAAAAGACCCAAACTCCGTCCACACTATGATAATCTGCGCTGGGCTGGTTTTTTTAGGGATACCCATTTACATACTGGTAAAAATGCAGGACAGAAAATTCATAGAATTTTTCTTTGATCATTTATCCGGATTTTATAACATTGTGCTTCCATTCTGGTACGGGAAGAGAGAAAAAGATGTTGTGATAAAGGGTGCGAAAATAAAGAAAGGCTACAAAGTGCTTGACTATGGGTGTGGCGGAGGATCAAATCTTTTAGACCTATCGGAGGATGTCGGAAAAAAAGGAAAAGTTGTCGGGGTAGACATATCAAAAAAACAACTGGAGGCGTGCGTAAGAAGAGTGGCAAAATTCTGTGAAAGGGAAAATGTAATAATGGTGAAAGAGGAGGACAGAAGAACAGAATTTGGAAAAAATATTTTTGACGCCATAATATCCGTTGGCGTCATATCATATCAGGAAAATCCACTGGAGCTTTTGAAGGAATTGAGAAAATTCCTGAAGCCAAAAAGAAGAATAAGCATCTTAGAATTTGGCAAAAGTTTGTTTGTCTCCCCTCCAGAGGAACTTAAAAACAAAAACAACATAAGAAAGCTTTTTAAGAAGGCTGGGTTTAAAAACATTAAAATAAAAGAAAAGAAAAAACTATTCACTAAGTATTATTTCATAACAGCTGAAAAATAAGGTGATATCTATCAAAGTTAAAAATGCAATGAAAAAAGAAGTCATAAAATTTTATCCTGAAGACAGTATAGTTAAAGTATTGAGAACATTTTCCAAAAATAAAATAAGCGGCGCCCCGGTTATAGACAAATCCAACAAAGTTATTGGGATAATCACAGACTCAGATATAATAAAGAAACTGGACATAAAAACACCAAAAGTTCATTTCTCAAGAAGTCCTGACTTTCTCCTCATACTGGCTGGGCTTAAATCAAGGAGAAGCGCGGAGGAAATAAAAAACGAGATGGAAGTTGTAAAGAAATTTAAAGTAAAGGATTTTATGAAAAGTGATGTGATAACAACAACAAAAGACGAGAACCTTATGAAAGCCGCAAGACTGCTCAGTGAACATGACATAACAAGATTGCCTGTAGTTAATAAAAGCAATAAACTGGTTGGGATAATTGCAAGAGGAGACATAATAACAGCATTATCAAAGATGTGAAATTATTTCAAAAACTTCTTTATTATCTTTTTCAAAACTCTTTCCTTTAACTCGTAATGAACCCTGACAGCAGGCTTGTTTATTCTTATCACTTTTCTCAAATCTATTGGTGTGCCTATAACCACGGCATCGCAATTCGCTTTGTTTATGGTTTTTTCCAATTCCTTCAATTGTTTTTTGCTGTATCCCATGGCAGGCAAAACCTTTTCTAAATGGCTGTATTTTTTAAAAGTCTTCCTTATTGAACCCACTGCATACCTTCTGGGGTCAGCAATCCTGCAGTTGTATCTCTTTGCTGCAAAATACCCTGCCCCATATTTCATCCCACCGTGGGTAACAGTTGGTCCGTCTTCAACAACCAGAACTCTTTTGTTTTTAATTTTATTTGGGCCGTCAACAGAGATCACAGAATCGGCATGAATTATTTTTGCCATTGGATTTACTTTTTTTGTATTTTCTTCAACTATTTTTATCCATTCTTTTTTAGCCGTATCTTCCTTGTTTATCACCACAACGTTAGCCATCCTCAAGTTGACCTCCCCTGGATAATATTTCAGCTCGTGACCTGCCCTGTGGGGGTCTGCAACTGTTATCAGTAAGTCAGTTTTGTAAAAAGGAAAGTCGTTGTTCCCTCCGTCCCATACTATCACATCGGCCTCCTTTTCAGCTCTCTTCAAAATTTCCCCATAGTCTACTCCTGCATAAACAATGTTGCCCCTGCTTATGTGCGGCTCATATTCCTCTCTTTCCTCAATGGTGCAGTTGTACCTGTCCAAGTCTTCAAGCTTTTCAAATCTTTCCCATATCTGCTTCCTTAAATCGCCATAAGGCATTGGATGCCTGACGACTGCTACTTTCAATCCCATTTTTTTGAGAATCTCGCAAACCTTTCTTGTTGTCTGTGACTTACCGCAGCCCGTCCTTACGGCGCAAACAGATATCACAGGCTTTTTTGATTTTAGCATTGTGCTGCTTGGACCAAGGAGCCAGAAGTCAGCACCAGCAGCATTAACAATTGAAGCCCTGTGCATCACGTAGTCATAAGACAAATCAGAATAGGATAAAACAACTATGTCAACATTGTGTTTCTTTATAAGTTTTGGAAGCTCATCCTCAGCATAAATTGGTATTCCTTTTGGATAAAGTTTTCCAGCGAGCTCCTTCGGATATTTCCTTCCCGCGATATCTGGAATCTGGGTTGCAGTGAAGCAGACTACCCTGTACTTTGGGTTGTCCCTGAAGAAAACATTGAAATTATGAAAATCCCTCCCGGCTGCGCCCATTATGATAACTTTTTTTGTCATAAAAATCTATTGACCTTTGTTGAATAAAAACATTACACAAAGTAATCCAGAATTGTCTTCCCATCCTCTGGTATTTTTCTCTCGCAGTAGTGGCACCTTAAAACTACTGGGTCTTTAGACAATACATCAAATTTGTAATCAATTGGCTCTTTTCTTCCATATCTGTCTCTATAATTAGTTATACACCTTTCATTTCCACACCTAACAATCCCTATCACTTCATCAGGAAGATCCACTTGCCTTTTTTCAACAACTTCATAGTCCTTGATTATGTTTATGGTTGCACGGGGACTCAGCAAAGCTATTTTGTTTGTCTCCTCAGGCGTTAACTCAACATCCTCTATCTTTAAGATGTCTTTCTTTCCATCACCGTGCGCTCTCGAACTATCAACATTAGCCAAAACACTGTATATTTTTTCACTAAATATTTCTGGATTAAGAATATCATTTAAAATTATTAAAGCAGTAGATGGGCGCAGATGGTCTATTACCGTGCCCTTTTCTATTTTCTTTACTATGAGCTTATTGTCTTTCATTAAAAATAATTATTAGGGAAGCAAATATTTATCTTTGTAAAACATTTAAATATAACAATGTTATATTATTGTTAATTGATGACGGTGACTCTATGAGAAGAATTTATATGGACCACGCTGCCACGACACCGGTAGCCCCCGAAGTCCTGGAAGCAATGAATCCATACTTTTCTGAAAAGTTTGGCAATTCTGCATCGCTTCATTATTTTGGCAGGGAAGCTGAAAATGCATTGGAAGATGCGAGAAGGTATATAGCAAAGTTCTTTGGTGTAAAGCCAGAAGAAATTTTTTTCACATCAGGAGGAACAGAAGCGGACAATCTGGCACTAAAAGGCATTGCTTCTGCCTTTGGGAAAGGGCATATCATAACGTCACAGATAGAGCATCATGCTATTTTACACACTGCAAAATGGCTTGAAAACCATGGCTTTGATGTCACCTACCTGCCTGTAGACAAATACGGTTTTGTAAATCCCGAAGATGTTGAAAAAACCATAAGAAAGGATACAATTCTCGTTTCAATAATGCATGCCAACAACGAAATTGGTACAATAGAGCCCATAGAAGAAATTGGAAAAATATGCAGGAAATATGGGGTTTACTTTCATACTGATGCTGTACAAACTGTTGGGAAAATTCCAATACCCACAAAGAACATAGATTTATTGTCCTCTTCTGCTCACAAACTTTACGGACCGAAGGGTGTTGGGCTCCTGTACATAAAAAATGGCGTGAAAATAGAACCAATTCAGCATGGAGGCGGACATGAGAGAGGTATGCGCTCAGGGACGGAAAACGTTGCTGGGATAGTTGGATTTGCCAAGGCTATAGAACTTGCAAAGAAGCACATGGACAAAGAAGCAAAGAGACTCTCCGCGCTAAGGGATGAACTAATTAAAGAAACGCTTAAAATTGGTGACTCCTGGCTGAACGGCCACCCAACAAAAAGACTCCCGGGAAATGCACATTTCGGCTTTAAGTTCATTGAGGGCGAAGCTCTTATATTACTCCTGGATGAAATGGGCATAGCTGCAAGCACAGGCTCCGCATGCTCTTCCAAGTCTCTGAAGCCATCACACGTCTTAACAGCAATAGGCTTAAAACCAGAAGAAGCACACGGCTCCCTCAGGCTAACGCTTGGAAAGGACAACAATGAAGAAGACATAAAATATGCCACAGATGCTATTCAAGACGTAGTCGAGAAACTAAGGAAAATTTCCCCTTTTAAAAAGTGATGTTATGGCAATAAAATATTCTCAAAAGGTTGTAGACCACTTTCTACACCCAAAAAACCAAGGAAAGATGAAAAATCCTGACGGGATAGGAAAAGTTGGAAATATATCCTGTGGAGACGTGATGTACTTCTACATCAAAGTTGGGAACGGAACGATAACTGATGTAAAGTGGGAAACGCTGGGATGCGCTGCAGCCATAGCAGTATCCTCAATAGTTAGTGAGCTAGTGAAAGGCATGAAACTGGAAGAAGCGCTTAAACTAACGAACAAAGATGTCTTAAAGGAACTCGGTGACTTGCCACCACTTAAGATTCATTGTTCTTTACTGGGAATAGATGCCCTTGATGAAGCTATTTATAACTACATGTCAAAAAATAACCTGCCAATTCCAAAAGATTTAGAAGAAAAACACAAAAAAGAAAAAGAAATCCTGGAAAAAATAGAGGGGTGATGAATTGCCAGAAAAGAAAAAAATCACAAAAGACATGAGCATAGGGGAAGTTATAAAAGAGTTTCCAGAAACATTTGAGGTTTTCCAGAAATATAACATATCCTGTATGGGATGCCCTTTTGCCATGATGGAGACACTGGAACAGGGTGCCAAAGCGCACGGAATTGATGTAAAAAAGATTATAAAAGATTTGAATGATGCCATAGGGGAGAAATGAATGGTCTTATTCTGCATTCCATGTTTGACGTTGTTGCTGTATTTTGCAATAGCCTCCATATTTGTACCCAGATACAGAGTCTACATAAAGGAAGGTTGGAGATGCTTCATAGACAAGCTGAGGGGCAAAAAATGTTCTGTGTCTTTTGACAACAGGATGAGACTGAAAATATCAGCATGGTTCTCCAAGAAAGGAATGCCAAGGATTGGAAAATTCCTTTACAATGAAAGAAACTTCAACTGGACGCTGATAATAATCGGTGTTGGAACTACTGTTTTGTCAATCTATCTCATGGTAGTGTTCATAGATTTCATGATAAATCCACCATGCACGGTAGATACCTGCGGCGCTTAGATAACTTTTTATTTCTTATCAGACAAGATATAAACATGCCAGAAGATTTTGGTTTCAAAAGGTTTCCAACTGTAGAAAAGAAAATATCTGAAATAAGTCCGGAAGACATCAGAGTCGCAGTTATTGGAACTGTTGTAGACAAAGGGGATGGAAAAATAGTTATTGATGATGGCTCTGATAATATTAACGTATTCCTCGATGATGAAAATAAACTGGAAACAGGGAAGATGTTAAGAATTGTGGGGAGAGTAAACAAAGACGACTTGAGTATAAGCGCCGAGGCTGTACAGGATTTCTCAAAATTCAATCTGGAATTGTATAAAAAATTGAAAGAACTTTATTTAACCAAATAAACTTCTCCAGCAGAGTATTGCATTTCATAATCTATCCAATTGAGGGCGTTCCTTATCCTAAAGACCCTTCCTCTTATTGGATTTCCGTATATGTCTTCCAAGATGCCCGTGTCAAATTTTGTATATTGACCTGGTTTATAACTGAACCTGTATACTTCTTTCATCGAATGCCAATCTCCTACTGATATTATAGCCTCTTGGTATCCAGAGCCTTCCATTTTTACCGTGCCTGAAATTCTCTTTATTATTTTTTCTTCTCCCAAGTCATAGTGATGCTCTTGAGCATTGCATCCAATCACATTTCTCTGAGCTCCCAAAGCCTGGAGATCCGCGCTTCCATCGCAGGAGAACGTATTGATCATTGTTTGCAGAGTAGTGGTGGTAGTTGATGTTGAAGTAGATGTAGAGGTTGTGGTTGTGGAAGTAGAGGTCGATGTGCTGGTTGATGTTGAAGTAGATGTAGAGGTTGTGGTAGTAGAGGTTGTTGTATTTGTTGCTTGGCTGGGATTTTCGCAGACATCTGTTCTACTGGACCAACCGTATTTTGAACCTACATTTTGTTTGCAAATTAATCCAGACTTGCAGTCATCATTGGAATCACAATCTCCATATCCTGCTGAGCATTTGCAGGTTGGTGAACAGTAGGACCAGTCACCGGGAGA
>CAYNRH010000006.1:16117-26526 GCA_964399605.1 uncultured archaeon
CATATCCTGCTGAGCATTTGCAGGTTGGTGAACAGTAGGACCAGTCACCGGGAGAACCTTTGTGGCAAGATGTTGGAACAGTGGTTGTGGTTGTATTCGAGGTTGTTGTATTTGTTGCTTGGCTGGGATTTTCGCAGACATCTGTTCTACTGGACCAACCGTATTTTGAACCTACATTTTGTTTGCAAATTAATCCAGACTTGCAGTCATCATTGGAATCACAATCTCCATATCCTGCTGAGCATTTGCAGGTTGGTGAACAGTAGGACCAGTCACCGGGAGAGCCCTTGTGACAGGAAATTTGATCCGTGCTTGGTGAAACTGTCCCACCCGCAGATGAGTCTGAATTTCTGTTGATAGTAGTTGTTGCAACAGTCGTTGTAGTTGATGTGGGTGAACTACAAGAGAGAGATAAATCATATGTTCCTGAATGTTCTGGAACCCAATCTACCATTATATAGTATGTTCCTCCAGTTAAAGTGTGTGAGCAAGTTTCTGTAAAATAATGCGGTTTGCTGGGCTTACACTCATAATTATGAAAAGAGGGGCAACTTCCATCTGATGTAGTATATAAATTATAACTAGCAACTGAGTTTGGTTTCATTGTTACCTTTACATCCTTTGAAGAATCTAATGTATAAACAAAATATTGTTGTTCAGATGTAGAAAGATCATGTATAGTTTCACCACAAGAAATTCTAAGAGCATCTTGGCAAGAAGAATGTGGCGGTATTGTTGTTGTAGTTGAAGTAGTGGTTGTCTTTCCAGCAATACAGCTCCAATCCGAGCAATCAAACATAACTTCATTCGTACATCTATAACCTTTGCATTCATTTCCACAACAGTGCCACTTGCCTCCATCATAAATACATGCTCTGTGGTTTGCGTTACACGGACCATCAACAAGAGAACTATCAGAAAATCTTACCTTCAAAACTCCGTCATCGCAATATTTTGATGTGTCTATGTTCATTGGTTTATGCTGCGACCAGGAACAGTGCGAGGGATTTGTCCCTTTCCCAGCATAGCCAAGACCATCCCCTTCTATAGAGATATATGACTCCTCAACACCATAAAGACCTGAAGAATCATAATCACCATAAAGCTCTACGAAAAAGTTGTAACCGCCAAGATTAGCCGTGCTTGTATAGGGACTTGCGTTTTCTTCTGTTTTCGATTCACCCTCTTCAGTACATAAAACATCCACGATAGCAGTATCAGGTGTATTTACATATTTTCCATTAACATCATATGCATCCGAAAGTACTTTGTATTTCCCTGGAGAATTGACATCAATTCTAAAACTACTTGTAGAAAATCCAGAAGCACCTGCACTGGACATATCAGAATTTCCATATTTTAAATCAGAGTGTGTTATCCATTTTAGACTTCCTGTGTCAGACACTTTATTTATATTGGCAACCGTGTAATCATAAAACCCTTCCACATCAAAAGTTAAAACCCATTTAGAATTCACTTTGGTACACTTCATATTTGTTATGTTTATTTCTATTTTATTGCCTCCATTGCTTTTTTGGGAATGGCAGGAATTATCATACCAATAACAGGAATTGCTTGTACATTTTGTCCATGAGCTATAATATTCGCATGGATAATGAGAATAGCATGTATTATTCCACCAAATGAAATTCCACTCTTCGCATTCTTTTTGATTGTCTAATTGATTGGCCCTTGGTTTCACATTATGGCAAGAGTTATCCCACCAATATGTGTGCATTGAAGCGCCCACTGATTTTATTCTCTTCTGATAATACTCATTGTTGAACTTTAAACAATCCTCTTTACTTTTTATCAAATGTGTCTGTGGCCAACCATGACATTCATTGTTCCATATCCAGCATCCATTACTCTCACAGTCGTCCAGGTTCTTTACCCATGTGCATAATTTGAGCCCTAGATTACATCTGCCATCATACCAATAGTACCCCTGACTTCTGCATTCATCTTTCGATGGATATGGCTTAAATGGTAGTTTATCTATAGCCTCTTCAGCCAGCCAATCAGGAATTTTACCTGTCTGTGTGTTGTAGTCCCTGATATAATTAAGTGGCCGGTCTAAGTTGAAGTCTAACATCCCAGTCCAGTATATGGGTCCGCTTGGATATCCCCCCTGAAAATCAAGGGTAATCTCCCACCTATGATCCCCAATAATTTTTCCATATCTTATTATATCCCCAGACTTATGCCATCTTGAAGACGGGCCAGCACTCCATTTATCTCCTATTTGGTTAATCGCATCAATATCAATTAGATAGTGTCTGAAAAGTTTGTTTATAAACTCTTTCTTAGTAACACCGCTGACATTTTTAAATTCTATATTTCCAGAAGCTTTTACACAAGATATTTTATTTTCTTCCTTTAATGGCCCATCGTAAATACATGCATAGGTTGCTTTTATTGGCTTTCCCTTACATTTGTCAGGCAACTCAGGTATAAACCATGTTCCTGATATTTCGTTTCCTTTTCTATTTGGATTATCTGAGAAAATACCGGAAACATCTCCACCTTCATATTCTATGTTACATTCTGAATCATCTGATACTGCATCTATCTGAAAATGTCTTATGTTATAACAATCTCCTTCTAAAACTCCAGAAAATTGTACTTCCCCACCCCAGCTACAATCTCCAATGCATGTTGAGTTTATAGACGCTGAAACAAGTCTACACTGAGACGCTCTCGCAGGATTTGAAAAAGTCAAAAAAACAAACAGTATTAAAAATGTCAATAGAGCATGTTTTATATTCATGATTATTTTTTGTCTTATAAATATATAAAAATTTTAAAAATGCAAACCTATATAAACAATAAAACAAATTGAATATTTGGAGGTGTAAAGAATGTTTAAGGCAACAATTTCAGATGTTTCTCTATTAAGAGATTCTATAGACACGATCTCACAGATTATAGGAGAAGGTGTCTTTAAGTTGACAAAAGATGGTATTTCTCTGGTAGCCACAGACAGGGCAATGGTGGCTGTGGTTGATTTTGAATTGAAAAAATCTGCCTTTGACGAATATGTCTGCGACGAAGAAACATCCATAGGAGTCAACATAGAAAACTTGCTGCAGATATTGAGGAGAGTCAAATCCACGGACAAAATAACTTTAGAGCTTGCAGACAACAAACTCAAGATAGAAATGAAGGGTGAGGGAACAAGAAAATTCTCAATGCCACTTTTGGATATATCAGCGGGAGAAATTCCAGAAGTGAACCAGTTGGAATTCCCAACAAAGATGAAGATAAAAACGTCCGTGATAGAAGAAGGGATAAATGACGCCGACATCATAAGCGATTCCATAGTCTTTGAGACTGATGGAAAAATATTCAAGATGAAAACCGAGGGAGACTCCAGCAGTGTAGAATCTATTGTTGAAAAAGACAATGGACTCATAGAAATATCCGGCAGCGAATCAAGAAGCAGATACGCTTTGGAATACCTGAAAAAAATGATGAAAGCTGGAAAAATTTCAGAAATAGCAACATTGAATCTTGGAAAGGACTTTCCATTGAAAATAACATTTACAAAACCTGACAAGGTTTCAATGTCTTTCGTGCTGGCGCCAAGGGTTGAAGATTAAGGATTATAAGAATTTAGCAAACTGCAGTATGTCGGTGCCTTTCCTATAATGCTCTCTGAAATATCCTTCTATGTAGAAGCCAAGCTCAAGAAGAATCCTTATGGAAAATTTGTTGTTGCTTTGAGTCCTTGCAACAACCTTTCTAATGTTTTTTCTCTTGAGACTATTGAGAGCTCTTTTTGTTAAATTTGTGCCTACGCCATTATTTCTATGCGGTTTATCAACCACAAGCCATCTCAACTCTGCCAAATCCAAATCCACGATAGAATATCTTACACTTCCTATTATCTTATTATCGAAAACTGCAACAAAGAATTTGCTGTTATCTCTCATCTCCTCTTCTACAAGTTCTTTTGTGATTCTGAACGGTTTGTAATCCTTGCCTAGATTCCTGCCTATTATTTTTGAAATTTCCTTTGCATCTTTTAAATTCGCACTTCTTATCTTCATAAATATAATAATGCTGTTGAAAGTTTAAATTAATTTATAAAACACTCTTCAATGTTTCCAGATTGAAAGTTGTGCCAGAACACCCATTTTTTATCAAGGGGACGCCCTGAGTTACAATTCTATGTGAATCTCTATAGGAATCCAACAAATTATTTGCAAGCTTTATTTCCTCCGGGCAGGCAACACCAACAAATGCCTCATATCCTTTTTTTATTATCTTCCTTATACAGGAGCCCCCAGGCAAAACAAAAACATCATAGCCCCTTTCCTCCCCAAGTTTTGTAGCTTTATTTATCAGGCAATCCTTAGAGCAGTGGGAGCATCGGTAGGAAGATGTCTCCTCATCAAATGAAGCCTTGCACCGTGAATCCATATATTTTCTGGAGCAATGGGGAAGGAGAATGGCTCTCTTATTTGTTTTCAAAAATTCTTCCCTTTGAATGATATTCCTGACATAATTATCTATTAAATCCTCAACAACTGTTATAGCATCAGAGACAGGTATTCCAATCATTTTGTCAACCTTGAACTTCTTGACAAGATGCATGGCTATTTTTCCAATCTTTCCATGTATGTCTCTCTTACTGGAAAATCTTGCAATGTCACTAAAGAATGATTTGGAAATTCTTGATAAGTCAAAATTGAACTTGTAAGCCATTTTAATCTATAATAAAATTGTTTTTACTATATAATAATTTTATATTCAAAAACCAAAAAAGTAATAGGGATTTTAAATGGTTTGCGAATATGAGATGAAAGGCAGGACTATGAAGGTAAACTGCCTTGGATGTATATATGGCTCCAGTATAGAGGATTATCCCGCCTGCATGGCGCGCACAATTGACAAACTGATGGAAGTCAAAAACGCGGAAACCATAGTTCTTGCAAAGAACAGGGAATATGAATATCCATTTGAGCAGACAAGGATGCTCGTCCAGCTCGCGTCCACGATAAACGAAATAATTAAAACAAAAAAGCTCATAAGCCCATTAAGGGTTGAAAGAGGTTGTATAGAATATCTGGGAGATAACTTCTCAAAACTTCAGGACATTGTACTGACAGACCTAAGGTCAGACCCTGTTGCCGCTTATGAAAAAATAAAAAGGCTTATAAGGCATACCAAAATAAAAATAGAATCAGTTGGAGGAAAAACAAAGGAGTGTCAGGAAGACTTTCTTGAAAATGTCCTGTTGCCATTGTCACAAATGCTTGAAAATCTGGAACTCATAAAAAAGGCTAAGCCACTCCTGACAAAATACAAGATAGGCGACCGTGGGGTTTACAGGGAAATATTTCACCCTACAACAAGGCCTAACTTCATGCTCACCAAATACATGTCACAGCCACCCAAAGGTGGAGAAATAATAGATAGGTACAAAATATCCAAGAATATAGAAGTTGAGATATACAAAAAACCTGGCTCTGTGAGGTATATTTATCATGTATTGCCGCCAGAATTTGAGCTAAGTGAAGACAAGTACACGATACTGGATGCTGCAAGAAGATACCTGACTGAGCATAAGCCCAAAGCCACTGAATTCGCAGAGCCTGAAAAAATGAGGGAAGTCTTTTCCAACATAGGGAGAGACCTTATAAGTGATCTGGCAGACCAAATGGGAGTGAAATTATCGTCAGATGACATTGAAGAAATGACGTCCATTTTAACCAGATATACTGCTGGGTTGGGAATACTTGAAATTCTCCTGGCAGACAAAAAAATTCAGGACATCTATATAAACTCTCCGATAGGTGAAATGCCTATTCATATATTTCATCAAGACTACCAAGAATGCGAAACTAATTTAATTCCAACGCAAGAAGACGCAGAATACTGGGTAACAAGATTCAGGATGATATCAGGAAGGCCTCTGGACGAGGCAAACCCTGTTTTAGATACAGAAACTATAGTTCCGGGCGGCAGGGCAAGGATAGCCGTGGTCACAAGAAGCTTGTCCCCAGACGGATTCGGCTTTTCAATAAGAAGGCATAGGGATGACCCGTGGACATATCCACTTTACCTCCAGCCAGATGTAAAATACTTTAACCCTCTCTTTGCTGGATTGATGTCTTTCATAGTTGACGGCTCCCGGACATTCTTAATAGGCGGGACCAGGTCATCAGGCAAAACATCCCTTCTGGCAGCAACAATGCTTGAGATAATGAAAAAATACAGGATTGTTACAGTTGAGGACACTCTGGAGCTACCTATAAGAAGAATGAGGGAACTTGGATTCAACATTGAAAGGCTGAAATCTCGTTCAGTGATAACCCAGGTGGAGACGGAACTGCCCACGGAAGAAGCAATAAGAACTGCACTTAGGTTGGGCGACTCTTGTTTGATATTGGGTGAGGTGAGATCAACAGAAGCACGTGCTCTTTACGAGGCAATGCGAATTGGCGCGCTTGCAAACACTGTCGCAGGAACAATTCACGGCGAAAGCGCCTACGGCATTTTTGACCGTGTGGTAAACGACCTTGGCGTTCCCATTACCTCTTTCAAGGCAACAGACATTGTAGTAATCTGCAACATGTTGAAATCTGCCGACGGCTTGCACAGGTTCAGAAGAGTAACAGAAATAACAGAGGTAAGAAAACACTGGAAAGAAGATCCGCTAGAGGAGGGTGGATTTGTGAATCTAATGGAATATTCCTCCAAGGAGGATAAGCTTAAACCAACCCCAACACTCCTTAACGGGGAAAGCGTGATACTGAATGAAATAGCATCAAACGTGAGGGAATGGTCAGGAAACTGGTCAGCAGTTTGGGAAAATATAAACCTAAGGGGAAAAATAAAACAGGCTATAGTTGACTACGCTCTCAAAACCGGAAGGAAGGAACTCATGGAAGCACCCTTCGTGGTGGCATCCAATGAAAAGTTCCACTTAATATGCGAAGAGCTAAGGAAGGAAGTTGGCTCAATTCCCTCAGACAGGGCATACGACCTGTGGGAAGACTGGATGAAAGAACATCTGAAAAAAGCAAAAAAATGAATTAAGTCATATTTAAAGGTATCGTTTTTCTGATTTTTTGATTTTCAAATTTTGATATCTAGATGTATTTTAAGTGCTAAATTACGCATTTTTGCAGTTTTTTCGGGGGTTACATTTAAATAGCTCCAAAAAAGTATTTCTGTTTCATGTCAATATTGGATGATTTGGAGAAAGAATTTGAAGGTTTTTCGAATTTACCTGAAAAGAGAAAAATAAAATATTTAAATGAACAAGGAAAAAAAGAGCTGGACGAATATAATAAACAAAAGAAAAAAATATTTTCAAATGGAGAAATTGAATACCTGAGAAACGCAGCAAAAGATTTCTTTCTCGCAGGAAAATCAGGGCACTTGAGGAAGTGCCTTAAAGAAATGGAAAAATGCAACTTATCTACAAATGAAATAAAACCTTATAAGTCTTTTTTAAATATTTTAGAAGAAGATAAAACAACATTTAAAGAAAGAGCCAAATACGCAGAAAGTCCTATACTAATGTAGTAACTCAAACTTTTTATAATCTAAACGCATAATCTTTAACATGGCACCCCCCAAGGACTTAAAGAAAGCCAGGCTGGAAGAATTAAAAAGAATTCTAACGGAATCAAGACCTGACCTTAAGCTCCCCGAAGAAACGGAGATAAAATCCGGCAGCAAGGATTACAGGACTTTCAAAGAAGAAGAACTGATGAAAAAGCCAACCATTTATGAAAAACTATGCAAATTTTCTGAATCGTTGAAAATAGAACCAGACAAGGACATGAAAAAAAATATGCAAAGAGCAATAGAATTTGCGCATCTGAATATAACCCCAACTGGCGCGTTCTCACTTGCTGTTTTAACTGGAATAACAATGGCAATTCTCGCTGTTTTATCTTTATTGCTAACAATGAACTTTACATTGACTATATCACTTTTTGTTTTATCCATTATATCTATTTACGGGTTAAGCAAATATCCAATGTACCTTGCAGATGAATTCAGAGTTAACGCATCCCAAGAAATTGTTCTCGCCATCATATATATGGTAATTTATATGAGAACATCGCCGAATATGGAAGGGGCAATTAAATTTGCTGCGCAGAACCTAAGTGGCCCGCTTGGATATGATTTTAAAAAATTGTTGTGGGATATTGAAGTCAGAAAGTATGAGAACATCTATTATGCTTTGGAAGATTATATAGAAAAATGGGAAGGAAACCAGGAATTTATTGAAGCGATGCACTTAATCAGGACAAGCATGGAACAGCCGGAAACAAGAAGGCACGCAATGCTGGATGAGGCCGTGAATAGAATACTTGAAGGAACAAAGGAAAAAATGAAACACTATTCCCAGTCATTGAGAATGCCTGTGATGATAATATACGCAATAGGGATAATGCTTCCCATACTTCTCTTGGTTATGATGCCAATTGTTATGCTAATGCTCAGTGAAGCTGTGAATCCTATGTTGCTGACAGTTGTTTATGATATAGTTTTACCGGCGCTCATATTTGTCATAATAAAAAGAGTATTGGCATACAGGCCAACAAGCTATTACTCCCCCGATATATCAATGCATCCAAAGTACAGCCCTCTTGGAAAAATTAAAATAAATATAGGGGGTTCGGAAAAAACCATACCATTATGGCCGATAGGCCTCTTCATATCTTTAGTATTAATTATACCAGGCATATTTCTTGTTGTTCAAACTTCATCAGAAATAAGTTTTTCCTCGCTCGCATATTCATTGCTGATAGTTTGGGGAATAGGGCTTGGAATATCATCTGTATTTATAATTGACAGTGGGGTGAAGACAAAAATCAGAAATCAGGTCAGAAAGCTCCAGGATGAATTTTCAGAAGCGCTATTCCAGTTTGGCAGCAGAATGGCACTTGGGAGTCCGATGGAAAAAGCTATGGAAGAGACTGTAAAGAAAACGTCTGACCTAACAATATCTGAACTTTTTAAAAAGGCCTTAAGAAACATGAAAAATGGCGGGCTTGCTCTAGAAGCTGCCCTGTTTGACAAAAAGTTTGGCGCAATCTGGGACTATCCCTCAAAGATTATAGTAAATGTAATGAGAATAATATTTGAAGCAACGAAAAAGGGGTTCAAGAATGCTGCATTGAGTGCAATGTCAATATCACGCTACTTGAAGGAGATGCACCAGGTAGATGAAGATTTGAAGAATATGCTTGGAGAGACAACATCAAGCATGAAATTTCTGGGTATGTTTCTGGCACCCTTGATATCAGGAGTTACCGTTACAATGGCAGCCATAATGATGATGATATTCAAGGAACTTGGAGCAAGCATGGCAAACCTTCAGACAGCCAACGTTCCTGGATTCAGCCAGATACTCATAGGAGGATGGGGTGGCGTCGGGAGTATGATACCCCTTGGAATATTCCAGCTGATTGTAGGCATTTACACTATTGAAGTTTGTTATCTTTTATCTATACTTACAAACGGTATAGAAAACGGACCTGGCGATAAAATAGGTGAAAGAGATGTTACGGGATGGACTTTATTAATTGGGTTGATAGTATATACATTGAGCTTGTTTGTGACGTACAGCATGTTTGGACCTATGATAGAAACCTTGCTGGTAGGCGGTTGAATTGGCTAAAGGGTTAATTGGCTATGGCTTAAAGGAAGTTGTGATAGCAATAGCAATTGGTTTGTTGATACTCATTGCCGTTGTTGGAATGTTCTATAACTTTCTTGGGAATTGGTTGTGATTAAATGAATGAAACCAGCTTAAAAATCATCATAATTTTAATTGTTTTCTTGGTAGTGGCTGCAATTTCCTTGACACTCATAGCACCTTATGTAAGTAATGTGCTTGGAAAAACATACAGCCTCACCCTTCCGTAGGTTTTATATTTTATAAAAAGAAAATTCTAAACATGGAAAAAACATTGGAAATAATACTCGCACTAATAATATTCTTAATTGCACTCATGTTTGCTATTTCAGTTTATAATGGTGTTGAAGGCTATGGGTTATCACTTAAAAACATTGGATGCTGGATTTATTGCAACTTCAAAATTGCAGGTCCTTTGAGAACATGGCTGTTGCCGGGAGGCCCTTGCGGATGCTAAGAAAAAAAGGTGTATCACAAATTATATGGTTTTTAATAGCATTTATTATAATTCTTGTCCTGTTGGGCATAGCTTTTCTTATAATTGATAAAGGGAAAACTTTTGGTTTGGATAGTCTGGAAAAAGTATTTGACAATGTAATGGGAAGGGTGAATCAATGAGGAAGGGTATGAGCGGCATTCTTGCCGCAGTGCTTGTAATCATAATATTCATAGCTGTAACTCTCCTCGTCCTTTTCCTTTATGGAAAAATAAATGAAAAAACTTTTGACATTATTGGCGAGAT
>CAYNRH010000006.1:26626-29999 GCA_964399605.1 uncultured archaeon
AAGGTGGTGGATAATGGGATTTTTGACATGGGAAAATACGTCTGGGCTTTTATGGACAGTAATTGTCTTCTTAATGGTTCTCTCAGTAATACTTTTGATAATCCTTGTTGGATTCAAGCCAAAAATAGAAGATATTGTAAATACTATAAAAATATAGTGGTTTTATGAAAAAGGGAATCACCAGCTGGTTAACAATATTCTTGTCTGTAGCCATAGGATTGATTTTACTCGTGGTTATGTGGAATTCTGTCGGAGAAAGTAGGGTTCTCTCAGAGGGTGCGGGAACAACTGGAAGTGCAGTAGACCTTGGAAACGCCATAAGAAGTGTTTACCAGTGTGCAGAGGAAAGTGATGATCCAGAAGAAGACTGTAAAGAATTTGTGAACATATCAATGCCTCAACATCTCTCAACATATTGGAAATTTGCAGGAAAACCAATCAAATGGATGTCTGTGGAGAATGACCCGAAATGGATAATATATTATGGTGATGATCATAAAAAGGGAAATATAGATGTAATAGACAAAGAAATAGATAAAAGTACCGATATAGTCCACATTCTTGATGACAAATGCCCCGACGGCATATGCTATGGAATGGTAGAAATGAGCAACAATGACAAAATACCATTGGAAAAGGAAATATTAGATAAACTGGAACCTTTCTGGCTTCTGAGTCCATGTGGAGCAGAGGTTAAGGTTTACTATGACAACGGCAAAATAAAAATATGCAAAATAAAAGACGTAAAAGGAAAATTAGAAGATGATAAATACAATTTCTGCTGGAATCGAAACGCTGACGAGAGTATTATCCCAGGAAGTACTCTATTTGATACTACGTGGCCGGAAAAATCTGGAAATTGGGATTGCTCCTCTGACAATCATTTGAGTTGGTAAAAATGAAAGGAATGATGAACTTTATGATGATGCTTTTTATCACATTAATAATTGCATTCATGGGTTTCTTGGTCTACTCCAGAATGGTTGGTTGGGGAAACGAGGAAATAGGATTCATAAAGGCGACTCCAATAACACAGAGGATTGCAAGTGTAATAAACATTATTTCTTCAAGTCCGCAGAACCAAACCACGGAATTTGAGATAAATGCTCTCTCCTGCAACATAAGCTTTGATGCCGTGAGGAGATTAGTGGAAACCGATGCGATGATGAAAACAAAATACAGGATGTATCTTTTCAACAATACTGAAATTCATGCCCCTTCAGACATAGAATGCAACAAGGGAAAAACAATAATTCATATAAACAAGGAGGGTGATGTTATATCCGTCTGGAAAGAATGAGAATTTCAAACAAGGGATTTGGAATAAACACAATTACGTGCCTTTTTGCATTCATCTTGCTGGTTTTTGCCATAGTTTTTTCAATTGGATTTATAGCTGGAATTGCCAAACAGGAAGAAAGAGGTGCGGAGGATGTAACCCAGCATTTAATTCATATGGCAGTATTGAACAGAATCCTGACATCAAAGGACTGCTTCAGCACAGGTGAAATGGGAATATTGAATAAAACTCTCTTGGATAATGGAGATATAGAATGTGCAAAAATGTATACAGTTGATTTTGACATGAACATAAAATCTTCTTCCAACAGCTGGAACTTCAAGTATAATCTTGGTGAGAAAGAGCCAATGAAATCTTTAATTTTGCCGACTGCATGGCTGTTTGGGAAAAAGCCGGGAATAAGGACAACAATACCTGTATTGGTAAGGTCTTCCAGTGGAGACGAAACAGCAACTCTGACTTTAAGGACTTACTACAACCCTCCAGCAGAGGGGGCAAAAGTTGTGTTTGGATAATAATAGGTGAATTTATGAGAAAAGGATTTGTTACATGCTTTTTGGTTGCAATGATTTCATTGGGAATCATATTTGCAGCAATGGTATTAACATTGCTCAACAGTTATCACATGCTTGAATTCAAAAGCCAGATAACCGAGGAAATATCAGACCCCGCTATACCCGAACTTGTATTCAATAGTTTTTTGGAAATGAAAGTTGATGGCTACCACACCAGTGTGAGAAACTTAATAAGTGAATATCTGATTACAAAAGATGATAATATAAAAACTGCCATTGGGAATAAATTCAGAGAAATGTTTGAAAAATATAAAGCCGTACTGATTATTGGCGACCAGACATTTAACCCAAATAACATTGATTTGGACAAAGAACACAATACCGCCTTTAGAAAGGTAGCGACCCCAAACGGGTATGAAAAAATTCAACTGAGGTTTTACAAATGAAAGGAATAGCCGGGCTTGTAATCATGGCGATAATCGTAATAGGCGCAATTGCTGTAGGCGGAGTAATCTCATATGGAACAATAAAAATGGCGAAGAGTACGGGATATTCAATAATGTTTGAAGAAAAAAAATTGATAGAATCACAGGCACACTACGATGGAGAGAAGCAATTTCTGAGAAATTCGTTGTGGCTTGCTGGCGAAAACTCAACATATGAAAACGGGCAGAATGGGGGATTGTATGAAACCTCCTGGGGGAAATGCGGAGGATACGTCTGCTGGAAAAAAAATAATTATCCCAGGAAGAATCTGGTTGCAAGCGAGCTTGAAGACAAAATAAATGATACCTACAGGGATTCGTTCGGTAACTTTGTCAACGACCTTGATGTAGAAGTGAACAGACGCATGATTGATAATCCCTACCCATCCATAGAAATGCATCACACCAACTCAAAAATAACCCTTCAGTACGACGCAAATTTATACTTAAAAAATTCCTTCCTTAACCAAACCATAGAAGAAAATGAAAAAATAGAAACTGATTTGCCGCTTAGATATTTTCTTTTGTATGACAAAGCCAAAACTCTCGTTACTGGGAGCGATATTGATGATTATATTTTTGATGAGATAAACGGAACTGAGGAGCCAGACAAGACAAAAATTAAAAATGGTATTGAAAATGCTTTGGACAAACTTAAAGGAAAATATACAGGTGATATTAAACTTGATATATCCTTGCTTGGCGACATAACACTCACCAAAAAAACAGAGCCAAACTGGGAAGTCAACTATACATTAAAAGTCAATTTTTACGACAATGATAATTCAAGAAGAATTCCAACTTCTGGAGGATTGAAAAAATTATCTTTAGTATTTGCCACACAGGGAAAAACAGAGTTTGAAGAGGAAATTGAAGAAGAAAAATTATGCGGAACTGGAAGCGGAGAACTGTGCGAAGGGTATGACCATGCCGAATGCAAGTATACAACCACTCCGTGCGACGGCTTTCCTTACTGCACTGACAATACAAGATTTTACAACTGTGAAAACACAGGAACACAATCAGACTGCGACGCAGGTGGAACATGTATCTGCTATGATGAAGAAGAATGC
>CAYNRH010000007.1:0-14629 GCA_964399605.1 uncultured archaeon
GTCCTATGTTTGGGTCACCATTGAAATTCAACTGCGCAATATGCTCTGACATAAAATCATCTCAATATTAATTTTAAACTTAGACACTCAAACATATATAAAAGAAAAGAAGAGGATAATTTTATTCTTTTACCAGGAACACTTCATCTCCAGGTCTTACCTTTTCGCTCACCTTCAAGCCAATTGACTGCCCTGCATTTGCCTCTTCAATTGTTTCATGCTCTATCTGCATTGAGTTTACCGTCTGCTCAAAGTCTGTAGTTGAACCCTTTATCCTTATTTTGTCTCCTTCCCTTAGAGTTCCGGAAAGCTCTATTACAGCCACGCTTATCTTGTCAAAAAAGTGAGTAATTTTTCCCACTAATTCACCCTCCACATAATCACCTCTATGTAAAATAAAAACAGTAGGAATATTTATAGATTACATTAGAAATACACTACATGATACTACCCTCAGAAGCCGGGGAAGAGAAAATAAAGAGAATAAGAAAAAATATAGAATACTCACTTGACGCCATGACAAAAGAGCTGGGAAGCAAATACACCTGGGAAAAAGACGATTATGGGTATAAAATCTTGAAGAGACGTTTCTTAAAAAGAAGTGCCTTGAATATAGAACTAAACCCTATAATATCAACTCCGGAATATTTACTTGGGAGAAATTTGACAGTATTTATCTGTTACAAGGATAGTATTCCCAGAGAACTTGTCGAAAAATATTTTTCAGAAATAGATGAATGTGACATAATTTTTAATTAGATTTCTCGGCTTTTTTTGCTTTTTCTTTCTTCTTTTCTGGTTCTTCTTCCTTTACTTCATCTGTTTCCTCGGCTTTCTTTTTTGACTTAGTTTCCTCTTTTACTTTCTCCGGTTTTTCTCCCTTCTTCCCTGTTTCCACATCACTTTTTTCTTTCTTTACTTTTTCTTTTTTGAGCTCCTCTGTCTTAGGTTCTTCCTTTTTCTCGGGCTCTTTTGCCTTGAAGCCAACCAACTCTGCCTTGAAAACATCATCTTCCATAATGACAGAAACCTTTACCTTTGAGGGAGGGTGCTTTATACCATTAGCCCATACTGCCTCATTCACGCTTTGTCCAATTTTTATTTTGTCCCTCGGGGCTTTTAGGTGCCTCTCCAGAAAAACTTCTATTAAATTGATGGCCTTCCTTGCCCTGTAAGTCCTTGGGGAAGAAATCATCTTCCTGAGAGGTATCGTGTATATTCTTTCTTCGTTCACATACATCGCCTTAAGCTTTAACTTTTCCGCCTCTTCTCCAGCTCTTTTCCTTATCAACTCTTATTCTTCTCGTCCTTATCCTCTTGAGACCGAACTTCTTTATGTGAGCCCAAAATGGTGGAGGCCTTATATTGGTTATCTTAAAAAGTCTTTTCTTTTTTGCTCTGTGCTTCAACTTGCCCATAAATCAACGCCTCTTTATGTTCCACTTCTTTTTTTCTGTCAACATATTTAATATTTCCTTTAATTTCCCATCTGTTATCATTTCTCTTATCTGTCCTGTTTGATATAATTGTAAAAGGTAAATCTCTATTTGCTGGGTTAGGATTGGATTCACCATTCTTACCCTTCCAAGCCTTTCCATTGCTTCCTTCGTTAATATTTTCCTCAAAGTTTCTTTTTTCAGTTTTTCCAATTCTTCTTCCTGTATTTTATTCAGATCCTGCTCATTCATTTATTTTTTCACCAGCTTGTACGCCAGATTATCCAAGAATTTTTGACCTTTTGGTGAAATTGCCCTTCCTTTCCTCCCTAATTTCTTTACGAGGCCTACTTCTTCAAGCTGCTGAAGAATTTTTCTCATTATTGAACCGCTGCCTGGATAAAAATGTTCTGGCTTGTGGCCTCTGTTCTTTCTTCCGCCAAACTCTTTTCTGAGCCTCTCTATGCCAATGGGTCCATTGAGGTATACCTTTCTCAAAACTGCTGCAGTTCTTATAAACCACCAGTCATCCTGCTCTGGTGGCCTTTCCCTGCTTACACCTGTTTTAACCCACAGGGACCATTCTGGAGGAACTATCTCCTTCATCTTTTTTAATTCTTCCTTTGTCAAATTAATCAAATCCTGCGGGTCAACATCATTTACTGTTACCATAAATTATCACCATTTAAACTGTATTTTTTACGATTTTTTGGTATTTAAAGATTAATTTAACGAAAAAGAAATATAAAGCTTAGTTGAAATGACTATTTTTTCTTCCTGTAAGGATATCTTTTGTCTTTTCCGCACTCCATGCAATGCCAGACAACACACCTTTCCTTTGGCCTTAATCTGACCACACAGTTTACGCCCGGCCTTATGTAAGAATAGCAATAGGGGCATATTCTCCTCTTGTATTTTTTTGGCAACCTGACCTTGTATTTCATTCCTATTCTTCTTGCCAGCTCTATGTACCTGTTGGTTCTTTCTTTATGTCTTGGGAAGTTTTTCTCAGCCTCTCTGAGAAGTATTCTTATCCTCTCCCTTGCGATTCTTCTCAATCTTCCGGGTATCATGAATAATGCACCCTGTAAAAATCCTTTATTTCTTTCTCTTCAGGTATTTTGCATTTTTTCCAAACTTCTATAATACTCTTAAGCTTTTTTTCTCCCCTTTGCCCTTTGAAAAGCCCCTTTAAGAATTTTGTCCTTTCATTGATATCCCGCCTGCAAAATTTCAGAAACTCCCTTGGTGTGTAAAACCTCAGAGGGTTAAACCTCTCCCTGAATTCTTTAATTCCCCTTTGCTCCAGTTCAAACGGGTCCGGAATCAAATAACCAAAAACCGGATGCTTTATCCATTTTTTTATTCTATTGTTCTCTATAAGGTGTATCAGCCTTGTGGAATCTTCAACCCTTATCTTCTCTCCCTTTCCAACGATTTTTCCCTTGAGGTTGCACTCGCCAATATAACCAGAGTTGTTTATAAAGAAAATCAATTTTCCTTTCAAACCCAACCCCAAATCCCCGTAAACTTTCCATTTCAAGAGAGCCTGCTCCGACTGCTCCCTTGCCATGAAATCTGTCGCTGCATAAGACCTAACTCTCTCCCCAGGCTTTCTTCCAGCCACGGCAGAAGTTATTACGCTTTCACATGCGCTGTCCAGAGCAACAGCCATCTTTGGATCTGTAACCCTGAAAACAGGCTCCGTTATATCAAACCTTCTGAAGCTCAAAGACTCTACTTTCAGGTATTTTTTCCTTTTCCCCCAATTCTTATTTAAAACAGTGAAAGAAAAGACAAACCTTCCATTTGTTGTTCCACTCTTTTTGTAACTTTTACAGTTGAATGATCCAGCCTTCCTTCCTGAAATCTCGGGCACCCGGACTAAAAAGCCATTTATTTTTTTGGAAACGAATTTAACGCCGTCGCAGTCTATGTTCATGGCTAGAACTGTTTTTCCTTTCTTTGAGCTCATCAATCCAGGCCATTCGGGGCTTTTTGCATCCAGCCCCTCGGACTTTGCAAAGCTTGCTGCCTCCAAACCAATAAGCTTCACACCCCTGACCTTTTTGCCTTTATACAGAGGCTTCCCAACCAGGGCATCATCCTGCTCCAGGTCTGGACCAACCGTAAGAGTGGTTTTTCCAGTGCCACTCAATCCTTTCAGAGTTCTTTTTCTTGTACATCCGGCATGATAGGATATCATTCCCATGGACTCTGCCCTGTTCCAAACCATTGTAAGGTTGGGCTTCTTGTAAGCGCCACCGAAATAATCAATCCTGAGATTAATTACTCTTCTTATGTCGTTGCCCATTTCTGTAAAATCAAAAAGAGTTAGTGGTTCGTCTGGGTCAAATTCAGGCCAAAAATTTTTTATCCTTTTTATGTATTTCCTAGGCAGTCTCTCCTGAACAATATAGTTGAAGCATCTTGGCTTAACATTTTTTGGCGGAAAGGTCATCAGCTTTCCTGTCCAAGCCATGTAGGCGCTGTGCGGATTCTCTATGCTTGTAACAATTCTTATTCCAGCCCTGTATCCACTCTCTCCATGCACCCTATCCTGGACAATAACTTTGCAATTTTTCAGATAATCCATAACAACTTCATACAATTTTCTTCCAATCTCAACATCAAAACTTCTCTGTCCCTTGCCCAGCTTGTATCCGTGGGGTACCATATAAAAAACCCTGTCAGGCCTTCTTCCTGGCTGAAAAGAAGCAAAAAGATACTGCCCATCCCTTGTGACAATGTAGTACGGCTTCAATAATTTTTTGAAGAAACCATCATCAGGATTATAAACAGCGTTTTTCTCATCCGGAATTAGAATATCTGCAGCAGGAACCATATGGAATTAATGCCTTTTGTTATTTTTAACTATTTCCTTTTTCACTATGTCTGGAATTTTTTTCTCGCTGTATTTTCCGTCTCTGGACTCAAAAAAATACCTGTAGGTCCCCGAAGGCTTGTACACTTTCCAGGGATCCATGCTTCTTTTAACATCAATTACCTCAAGCTTTTCATTTAGAAAAAATACATCAATGGAAAAATTCATGAAAGGCGTCCAAACAGAGTAATCAACGTCCTTGTCGAAGATGAAGAGCATCTCTCCGTCCTTCTTGAACATTAAACCAAGCGCTCTCTTGAAATGAGTGTCAGCAATTTTCATATTATTTCTTTGTAAGAATCATTTTTAAATGTTTTTCCTTATTGAATCTGCAAGCTTCTTTGTAGCCAATTCAATTAATGTATAAATAATTTCTAAAGTCATTTAACCCCAACAATAGTATAATTTTTATAATTCAAACTTTATTTAACACACATGATAAAACGCTTTTACGAGATTGACTTACTTCGCGGTGCAGCAATAGTGATGATGATTGCTTTTCACTTCTTTTATGACTTAAAATTCTTTGGGATATACAACCTTGGTGATAACCCCCTCTTCTGGTGGCTATTTCCAAGAACGATAGCATCCACTTTCATATTTCTTGTTGGAATATCCCTGACTTTGAGCTATTCCTGTGTGAAAAAATGGCCTGAGAAAAGAAAAATAAAAAAATATTTTTTTCGCGGGATGAAGATTTTTTCCTGGGGATTAATAATAACGCTAATAACATGGCTCTTCCTCAGGGAAGGCTTTGTAATATTTGGAATCCTTCATTTTATTGGTTTGTCCATAATACTTGCCTATCCGTTTTTGCGCAGGCGATATGCCAACCTTTTGCTTGGAACAGCACTGATTATCGCTGGTGTGTTTCTTAGTAATTTCTATGTTGACTTTCCGTGGCTGATGTGGCTGGGATTAAAGCCAGCTATGTTTTACACGGTAGACTACTTCCCGCTGATACCGTGGTTTGGTGTGGTACTTCTTGGGATTTTCTTTGGAAATATTATTTATCCAAATGGAAAAAGAATCTTCAGAATAAAAGAAATTAAAAATCCTGCTGTAAACTTCATGTGCGCCTTGGGAAGAAATTCGCTTTTGATTTATCTTATACATCAGCCCCTTTTGGTTTTGATAATTAATTTTTTAATATAGAAAAAAGAAAGGAAACGGAGTCACGAGGGTGTGAGAATCTCCATCTCCCTTCAGTGCGCAGTCTCCACCTCCCTAAATCACCTCCAAACACCTTTTCACAGAATTAAATTGCTTTGGTGTATATAAGCTGTTTATGAAACAAAAATCTAGAACTTAGTTCCATTAATTTTTATAAGAATTTTCACAAATTATTATCATGTTTCGCCTGATATTCAGCCCAAGATGGTTTTACGGAATAGATATACTCTTTGAAATCTTCTTTGTGTTCATCACCCTGCTCATTTCTTTCTATGGTTACAGGATTTATAAGCTGTCAAAAAACAAGGAACATAAATATTTTTCCATATCTTTCCTTCTCATAGCGATATCATTTGCCTTTAAGATACTAACTAACTTCGATATATATTTCAACGTATTCAGAACAATGAAAATAGGCCTACACACACTTGTCTTGAGCTACCTGTACAATTCGGGAATAATTTATGTAACCGGACTGTTCATATACAAACTTCTGACAACTTTAGCATTCTTTGTGTTGCTTCTCATCACAACTAAAAAACACTCTAAAAATGATGTCTATCTCATTGTCTACCTGATATTCATTTCCACTGTTTTTAGCAGTTTCACTTACTACATATTCCACATAACACTTGTCATAATATTGTTTTTCTTATGCTCATACCTGTACAACAACTATAAAAAGAGGAAGGAACGCTCAAAGTTTTTGGTGTTTTTCTCCTTTTTAATGATATTCCTGGGCCAGTTTGCCTTCATGATGATATTTCTTGCCACGGAATTCTATGTTGTTGGTGAAATCTTTCTTTTGGCTGGTTATTCCATACTCTTATATAACTACCTGTTGGTGTCCAGGAAATGAAATCCCGAAGAGACAGAATAGATGTAATATATGACATACTATCAGCTATTGAAAAGGAGGGAGGACAAATAAAACCAACTAGACTCATGTACAAATCTAATCTTTCCCACAAGCTATTGAAATCACACATGCAGGACCTGATTGAAAGGGGTGTTATAGAAGAAACCACAATAAAGAAAAAAAATTATATAGTTATCACAGAGAGCGGAAAGAAATTCATTTCCGAACTAAGAAAAATGAAAAGATTTCTGGAGTCTTTTGGATTGTGAATTTTTAAAAATGAAAAAAAGAAAGAGAAAGAATACAATCAAATATCCTATTTTAATAAATAATTTAGACCGGTTATCTTCATAAATTCATCTAAATCTTCACGGCTATATCCTTTCCCTACTCTCGCTGTTACTTTTCCCAATCCTTCATATATAGCATCTTTAGAAATTTTTCTATCAATAGACATTTCTCTAATATCGATTCCTTCAAGTGCTTCTACAAATCCTCTCCTGACAACACTCTCAACCATTTCTGGATCTCCAAAGTTTTCAATATAATCTCGAAGAGTTTCCTCAGAATATCCATGCCATACTCTTTCAAGAACTTTTGAAAACCCTTTCTTAACAGATTCTTTATCAGGCTTTAATTCTGGTACTTCTTCCATAGTCATAAGTACCGCATCAGCAAAACCTTTTTCGGCCAACTGATTAATTACATTCTTAGCACTATCGCTATCTCTCTTATATACACCCATACAATATTTAGAAGCTTGTTCTTCTGATATACCATGCCATAGTTTTCCTAATATTTTTTCTGTTATTTCTTCAACAATTATACCAGCCATCTCATCACCCCAATATTTGTTACTTTATAGTAATTATGTATAACTAATATATAAATCTTTTCTTTTCCTTTTTTTATATATTTCACTTCTGCCTTAAGATTTTTATGAAGAAAAAACTTTTACTGATTGACATTGACGATACAATATGCAACTCTTCGGAAGCTTACAAAAAGGCATTGAAAAAATGCTATCTCTTCCTTAAAAGGAAATATCCTATTCTTGACGAGAAAACTTTTATCAAGAATTATGAAAAGGCAAGGAAGGAAATTCATTCCAAGCTTAAAGGAACTGCATCCATGCACAACAGGTTTTTATATTTCCAAAAAATGTTTGAAAATTTTGGCTTCAATATCAAACCAGATACTCTGGATGAAATCACAGAAATTTACTGGAGTGAAACCTGTAAAAATTTAAAGCTTTTCTCTCATGTAAAGGAAACTCTGAAAATCGTAAAGGAGAATAATATTAAGGTTGGTGTTGTTTCTAACCTCCTCGCAGATGTCCAAATAAAAAAACTGAAAAAACTTAAGATTTCTCAATATATTGACTTCATAGTTACAAGCGAGGAAGCAGGAAAAGAGAAACCAGATAAGCCAATTTTTCTTCTTGCCTTGAGAGAGGCAAATGCAAAACCAAGTGAAACAATAATGGTTGGCAACTCAATTGAAGATGATGTGATTGGCGCCAATAAAGCTGGCATTACATCAGTGCTATTCTCCAAAACAAAAAACAAAAAGGCAGATTTCACAATAAACGATTTCAAAGAGCTTTTAAAGATTCTCAAAATAAAGAAAAAAACATTTAGAAACAGAAAGATGGTAGTTTTTGATTTAATGGGCGGATTGTTTGACGAACCACACATAATTAAAAATGTTTTGTCTCCTTTGATGAAAAATAAAATATCCTACAAAAAACTCAAGAAAATATATGAGAAATACTCACTTGGCAGAATCTCTCAGAGAGAATTTCAGAAAACGGTGCCCGAATACATAGAAAAAGAAGCAATTGACTCCGTATCTTTGAAAAAAGATATGATAAAAACAATAAAATGGCTTAGAAAAAAGAAATACATGCTTGGAATACTATCCAACATCCCGGAACCTTGGGGAGAATATTGGATTGAAAAGTTTAAATTAAAAAAATATTTTGATACAATTGTCTTCAGCGGAACATATGGAAAAAGAAAGCCTGATGAAGAGCTCTATAGGATATTTGTGGAAAAAGCAAAGATTAAACCAGAGAACTGCTACTTCATAGATGATAAGCTTGAAAACCTAAAGGAAGCAAGATTCTTCCTGATGAAAACAATATGGAGACAAATCGAGAAACAAGACCTTTCATTTATCCCTGATTTTATAATAAAAAAGCCTGGAGATTTAAGAAGAATATTTTAAAACAATACCTCAATCTCTTTCAGTCCCTTCCTATATCTTTCACATAGTTCCTAGAGCCTTTATATTTATGATACTTTCGAAATACAAATTTCCTAATAAATAGACTAATTATCTCAAAAGAGAAAAATTTAAATAGGTTATTATTAATTATACCATTATGGTCTTCCATAGAAAAAGAAAAATTCTAGAAGCTAAAGAAGTTTGGCTTTGTCCTCCAAAAGAAAATGTTGAAATTACTCTCGATGAGCGGTATTTAAAAGAAATATTAATTAATAAAATCGTAAGTGTGGGAGATAAGATTTCATTTAATGAAAAAGAAAAAAATAAATTATTTAATTCAGGATTTAATAAAATCTTTAAAGATTTTGGTATGGATTATCTTGACGAATTTAAAACTGATATGGATAAAATAAAAGTTTTTAAAACATATCCAAAAGGAAAAGTTAAAATTACCAAGGATACTAAAATAAATCAATTAAATGAATTCCCTAATGAAGATGGTGTTCCCAAATCTAAAATAATAAATATTAGAAAATTACCTAATTTGAAAGATTTTTTTGAAGTAACTAACATAGATGAAATAATTAAAATCTCAAATGCAGGGTTTTTTATTAATAAGTTTGAAGATAAAGATAAGGTTATCTATATTGTAGATAAATATTACTTCATCAAGAAAAAATGACTGTAAATAGTGCTTAGAAGAAATATTTAATTAGAAAACTAATTTTGCAGATACTCTCTTAGAGAGGATGATTATAATTCATATTAAAAAAATAATGGTGCGCCGACCGGGATTTTCACGAACCCGCAAGGAACCTACGGTTCCTTTCAGTTTTACGGTATTCCTGATATCTTCCCTTCCTTTTAAATTTGGCAAACTTTCAGTTTGCCCAAAAATGTTTCTTTAGGGAATACAAAGACCTTTCTTTTTAAAGAAAGGGATTTGTTTTTGAACCCGGATCACGAGCTTGGAAGGCTTACCCCAAAATTGTTCGGGTCTTAGCCATTGGACCATCGGCGCAAATATATGGGTTAAATTTGTAAAAATGTATACTCCGTATACATCAATCATTTTTTATCTTGGTATCTGCATTCTTCTTAAAATTCTTTCCATTTCTTCAAGTTCTTCCTCTTCTTTATCCTTTTGTTCCTTTCCTTTATATTTTTTTTCTTTTTCCTTTATCTCTTCTTTTTCATATTTCTCCAGTTTTTCTTCGCTAAGTTCTTTTTTTTCCATTTCTGGCTCAAGATGCAAGGCCATCTTTTCCATTGGGGAATCCATACTTACCCCAATTTCATCATCAAAATTTTCTTCCCTTTTGTCTTCTAAACTCTCTTTTTGCTTTATCTGTTTTTTTATGTAGTCTGGCAGTTCTTCTGTAGATTTTATTTTGCCTGCTATGGTGGATAAATCTTCTGTTGGTTGATTCCTTACAATCATCTGTATCATTGCACCCTTGTCACCAACAAACCTTGGTATTATGTGTATGTTCAGGTGCGGAATCCTACCTCCTGCAGCCTCACCCTGATTTATTCCTATTGTAAAACCGTCTGGTTTCAGGCCATCTTTTATCATTTTCGTGACTTTTTTAACAGCCTTGAAAACATTACAGAGCAATTTATCATCCATATCCAGAATGGATGAAAAGTGCTGCTTTGGCACAACCACTGTATGACCGGGAGCACAGGGATTAACATCTAAAAAAGCGGTGGAGTTATCATCCTCATAAATTTTCTCGGATTTGATTTCCCCTCTTGCTATCTTGCAAAATAAGCATTCCATTATACCACCTCAAACTGATTCTTCAACAATTCAATGGCTTTCTCATGGTTCCCCTTTACATAACTGCTTGCACACAAATCTTTAAGTATGAAAACATTGAAGCCACAGTCAAAGGCGTCAAAAGCCGTAGCCATTACACACTCTTCAGTGTTGAATCCGCAAAGATAAAGCTCTTCTATTTTGTTGTCTTTCAAAAACTTCTTGAATTCATCGTTCCTTAAACATGAGCGGGTAGACTTGATAAACAACTCATGTGGTATTTTCTCAAGCTCCGGGCTTAAGTCTGTCTCCGGTGGATTCATCATATTTCTCCAATTATAAAATTTAACAAAAGGTGAATTCTCATTGTTTACAAACTTAAAAAACACAATAAAATCAAATTTGTCCTTATTTTCCTTTATGTAATCAGAAATTTTTTGGGGGATATCTTTAGTAAATTCGTTTATGAAATACTTTTGGACATCTATAACTACTAGCGCGTTCATGAAATCACAGCTTATATCCTATTTTTCTGAGGAATTCCTTTCTCTCTTTTATGTCCTCCCCTGATTCAATCCCTTTGGGTTTTGAGCCGTCTACAACGCCCAAAATACCCCGGCCTTGTCCTGTTTCCGCAATAACAACCTCAACCGGATTTGCAGTGGCACAGAAAATGTTGCAAACTTCTGAAACATTCTTTATTTTGTTCAATATGTTTATGGGATATGCATTCTTAAGGTATATTATAAATGAATGTCCAGCGCCTATTTCCAACGCTTTTTCCGATGCTGTTTTCATCAACTCTTCGTCGTTCCCGCTCTTCCTTACAAGGCACTGCCCCGATGCTTCGCAAAATCCAATACCGAACTTTGCCTGGGGAACAGATTCTATTATAGCTTCATATAAATCTTCTATCGTCTTTATGAAATGCGACTGGCCAAGAATTATGTTGCAACCTTCAGGAACATCTATTCTGACAATTTTCATTTCCATTTTGTCCACCTTTATAAAGATTGTGGAAGGTCAAATTTAAATCCTTTGGCGCCTTAGATATTTTGGTTATCATGAAAAATTACATGGATTCTCTGGAAAAAATTCCAGTCGGCACAGGCTTTGCAATCCCTTTTGGAATTGGTGGATATCTTGAAATCAGAAAAATTAAAGAAGATTCCGACAATATTGTCTATAAGAGCACATTTTACGACATGGGAAAAATTGTTTTTAGGAGGACTATTATAACTACACATGGGGATGAAAATAGAGCAACAAGCATGATACATAAAAATAAAGAAATTTTACTTGTGGAAGATATTCCAAACAACCACTTTGACATTTTTGAAAAATAATGGTGGGACTGCCCCGATTTGAACGGGAACCTGCTGGTATCTTCTTCTCATAAAAATCGCCGAGCGATTTTTCAACGCTCCAGTTATTGGTTTTTGGTTAAGCTTTTTTCTAAAAAGCTTACTGGAGCCAGCTGTCCTGCCATTAGACTACAGTCCCATTTTCATAAGTATTTTTCTGTTTCGCTTAAGCCTTTTGTCCATTAGGACTGAAGGCGGTAGCCTCACGAAAGGCATTTTCTGTTTCGCTTAAGCCTTTTGTCCATTAGGACTGAAGGCGGTAGCCTCACGAAAGGCTTATGGTAGTTTAACTTTGGAGAGTAAATTTATATATTTTTCAAGCCTTTTTATCTCTTTTTCCAATATTTTCACGGCTGTATCTGCTCCCTCATCCCTTTTTATTTTTTCAAATTCCTTGAGGGTCTCTTCTATGTTTTTTTGAGTTTTAAAAAGAACCACCTTTTTAAGACAATCCAAAAGGTCTCCCTTAAGCTCAACATAAAGTTTTTTATCCTTGACTTTCTTAACCCTTTTGATAACTCCCAGCAACTCCAAAAAATCAAGGCTGAGAGAAACAGACGATGCCGAATACCCTATCCTTCTGCTCAACTCATCAAGCGAAAGCGGTTTCTGCGCCACAAGCAGAGCTGCTATGATTCTCCCATGAACATCGGAATAACCAAGCGATGTTGCAACATTTGAAAACAGGGAATAAATTTCCTTTTCCGGAGCCATATTTTTACACACTCTTCCTGAATATTACCATAAAATAAAATATATTACATAGGTTATAAATATTGCTATCAGCGCCCCTCCCAAGAGCTGGTAAAAATCATGGGAGCCCAACTTCCATCTGGAATAAGCAACTGGTATCAGCAACAAATAAAGAGCACCCATCACCGGACCAAAAACATAAAAGAGCGCTGTAACTGGACCAGCTATACCGGCGGAATGTATGCTTATCTTCCAAAACAAATTTATGAAAAACATTGCAGACGTTACAGCAAGATAAGATAAAGATATCAAGAACATCACGTGGTTTCCAAGATACCAAAATATCAGAGAAATCACAACATAACTTATTATTGTAACCATGTAAGGCCTATTTCTCCTTTTCCTGTCATATAGGTCCCATCCGGAAAAACTTTTGGATTCAGAGTAGAGAGCAACTATTGGAATAAGTGATAAAAACACTATTCCCAAGACCACTGACGTGACTAAATCAGCTAAATTTGAACGTATTGGGGAAAAGAAGGAGAATGCTAAAGTCACATAAACCGCCATTGCTGGAGCTGACAGAAGGATTGAAATTGCTTTGTGAATCTTCATAGATAACTTTATATAGAAATTAAATATAAATGTTTATAAGTTTTAAAAAGTTTTAAAAGTTATGCGGGGTGTTTTAATGGTTAAAGTTCTTGAAAAAACTGAAAGCATATGCCCAGAATGTTTGAAAGAAGGGAATATAAACAAAATCAAGGCAGAAGTAATTGAAGAAGACGGGAAAGTATATCTCACAAAAAAATGCAAAAAACATGGCCCTTTTAAATCTATCATTTTCAGCGATGTAAAACTTTACCATAAATGGATGAAGTATAAAGTTGATGGTGACGGAGTATCAAACATTGAAATAAAAAGTTGGCTGTCACCCCTGGAAAAACTTTACCCCAAACATCTTTCTCAAAGTGTTTTAACCAACATCATGCTAACCAACAGGTGCAACCTGAGATGCAGTTACTGCTTTATGAATGCAGGAGCATCGGGATATGTTTATGAACCTTCTATGGAAGAACTTAAAAAACTCATGAAGCAGGCAAGAGACGAAAAACCAGTTGCCTCAAAAGCCATACAGCTGACAGGTGGAGAACCAACCATAAGGGAAGACCTCATAGACATCATAAAGATGGCAAAGGAGCTTGGTTTTGTTCATGTTCAGTTGAACACAAATGGAATAAAACTTTCAGAAAGCGTTGAATACTGTAAAAAAATCAAAGAAGCCGGAGTCAATACAATTTATATGAGTTTTGACGGTATGACAAAGAAAACAAACCCGTGGATAGAACAAAACAAGAAAGCAATTGAAAACTTAAGGAAAGCCGAGTTAAGAAGTGTTGTACTGGTCCCGGTTGTAACGAAAACAAACATAGGCGAAATCAGTGATATAATAAAGTATGCCATAGAGAACATAGACGTTGTGAGGGGGGTTAACTTCCAGCCAATTGCATTTGCAGGAAGGCTTGAAAAGGTAAACCAGGACTACATAAAGAAGTTCAGGGTTGACTATGCGGAAATGTTTAAGTCTTTGGAAAAGGGGTTGAACAGGGCAATAACCGAAGATGATTTCTACCCAGTGCCGTTTGTTTATCCAATTTCCAAACTTGTTGAAACACTTAAGAATGAAAAGCAGGTTGAGTTTACAGCGAACCCAATGTGTGGTGGAGCAACTTATGTCTTCATAGAAGATGGGAAGATTACACCAATTACCAGGTTCATAGATGTTGAAGAGTTTATGAAGTTCATAGACAAATTATCAAAAACTTCGGGACCACTTAAAAAAGCAAGGATAATCGCTTCCTTCATAAAAAATGCAAACAAATACATAGACAAGAAAAAGGCTCCAAAAGGATTGAACATCACGAACATACTGTTAAATGCGTTGTCCAAAGGCGACTATGGCTCCCTTGGAGAGTTCCACAAAAAGTGCTTATACATAGGAACGATGTGGTTCCAAGACCCATGGAATTTGAATATAGAAAGACTGAAGAGGTGCGTCATACACTACACAACTTTTGAGGGAATAATACCATTCTGCGCATACAATGGAATGGGCATTGGCGAAGAGATCAGGAAGAAGCATTCCATTCCTATAAAAGAATGGGAAAAGAGAGTTGGAAGAAGCATGAGGGACGACCTCTGGAAAGGCGGACCAATAAGCTGAACCTA
>CAYNRH010000007.1:14729-23015 GCA_964399605.1 uncultured archaeon
GCTAAAGGAGTAAATGAACAGGGTTCTGAAGTAAACATTTTCTTCTAGAATACCTTTATTAACTATTTTTTTCTTTTATTTATTGATTAGTTATGGGTGTAAACATATCTGAGCTTGTGGGAGACTGCAAGGAGAAGCTGGAAATAAAGGATTTGACTGGCCGAAAAATAGCAATAGATGCCTTCAATGTGCTTTATCAGTTCATTTCTAATATAAGGCAACCTGATGGCACTCCATTAAAGGATTCCAAGGGAAGAATAACATCTCATTTAACCGGACTTTTTTACAGGACAGCAAAACTCATAGAATCTGGAATAAAGCCCTGCTTTGTCTTTGACGGCAAACCTCCAAAATTTAAGGAAAAAACAAACATTGAAAGGATGAACAGAAGAGAAGAAGCGCGTAAAAAATACAAAGAAGCCCTTGAAAGAGGCGATATTGAAGAAGCAAGGAAATGGGCCCAGCAGGGAGTAAAAGTGGATGAAGATATTGTTAAAGATTCTAAAGAGCTTTTAGAAGCCATGGGAATTCCTTATGTACAGGCCCCTTCAGAGGGGGAAGCGCAGGCAGCCTTTATGGTTAAAAACGGCGAGGTTTGGGCATCAGCATCCCAGGACTTTGATTCCCTGCTGTTTGGTGCACCAATCCTCCTGAGAAACATAACTATCACGGGAAGAAAGAAAGTATCAGGAAAAGAGGCATATATAGAAATAAAGCCGGAACTCATAAGACTTGACAACGTGTTAAAAAAACTGGGAATAAGCCATAGTTTGTTAATTGTTTTAGGTATTTGTATAGGTACAGACTATAACCCTGGTGGTTTGAGTGGAATAGGTCCAAAAAGGGCTTTAGAAATGATTAAAAAGGAAGGGGATGCCTCTGTTTTGCTTAAAAAGTTAAAAGAGGATTGGAAGTTTGATGCATCACCTGAAGAAATTTTTGATTTCTTCAAGAATCCGCCCATAACAAAGGATTACTCCCTTAAATGGAACCCGCCAAACGAAGAAAAATTAAGAAAAATACTATGCGACGAGCACGATTTTTCCGAGGAAAGAATAAAAAACACAATAAACAAACTAAGGGAAAATAAGGGAACACAAAGCAGACTGGACAGCTGGATTAAAAAATAGCTAAAAACAGGGGCGCAAAAAGCAGGGAAATCATTGCCATGAGTTTTATCAATATGTTCAAAGAAGGTCCTGATGTATCCTTAAAGGGATCACCAACCGTGTCGCCTACAACTGCAGCCTTATGTGCATCACTCCCCTTTCCTCCGAAATGTCCTTCCTCTATGTACTTCTTTGCATTATCCCATGCTCCTCCAGCGTTAGCCATGAAAACTGCCAAAAGGAACCCTGTTGCCGTTGCTCCTATGAGCATTCCTCCAAGAGCTGCAGGGCCAAGAACAAATCCCATCAACAATGGGGATATTATTGCCAGGAGCCCGGGAACAAGCATTTCCTTGAGCGCGTGATGAGTGCTTATTGAGACGCATTTCGCATAATCTGGCTTATTTTTACCCTTTAAGAGGTTTAATTTCTTGAACTGCCTCCTCACTTCTTCAACTATTTTCTCTGCTGTCCTTCCAACAGCTCCCATTGTCATTGAAGAAAAGAAAAACGGGAGCATAGAACCAATGAGCAATCCTACAAGCACCTTGGGGCTTAAAAGGGTTACAGCAGAAGAATCAAGTCCAACTGCTTTTGTATAAGCAGAAATCAAAGCTAAAGACGTTAAAGCAGCTGAACCTATTGCAAATCCCTTTCCAGTGGCTGCGGTAGTATTTCCCAAAGCATCAAGGGCATCTGTCCTCATTCTTGTTTTTTTGGAAAGTCCACCCATCTCTGCCATTCCCCCGGCATTATCAGCCACGGGTCCATATGCATCCGTTGACAAAGTTATTCCAAGGGTAGAAAGCATGCCTACGGCAGCTATTGCTATTCCAAACAGGCTTGCAAGATAGTAAGAAACCAGGATAGCCCCGGAAACTGCCAGAACCGGTATTACTGTTGATTTCATGCCAACAGATATGCCTGCTATTATCGTTGTTCCAGCACCCGTCTTTGAAGATTCTGCAATGAATCTGGTTTCCCCATAGTTCTCAGAAGTGAAGTACTCTGTAGTGTATCCTATTATAATTCCAGCAGCCAAACCCGATAAAACTGAAAGAAAGATATTAAACCCTTCCGGGATGAAATATGTTATAACAAATGACAACACAACCACAATAATAGCTGCTGAAAAGACACCTCTCCGCAAAGCCCAAAGAAGCTTTGATATTAAAACTTTTTCACCTGTTCTGACAAAAAGTGTTCCAATGAGAGATGATATTATACCTGCTCCTGCTATCGCTATGGTGATCAGAATTCCATCCATACCAAGCATAGCGTAACCTAAAGCCATTGCTGCTATTATTGAGCCTACATAAGACTCAAAAAGGTCGGCACCCATACCAGCAACATCTCCCACATTATCGCCTACATTATCAGCTATTACCGCCGGGTTTCTTGGATCATCCTCAGGAATTCCTGCTTCAACCTTGCCAACCAAATCTGCGCCAACATCAGCGCCCTTGGTGTATATCCCACCACCAACCCTTGCAAAGAGAGCTATGCTTGAAGCACCAAAGCCAAAACCAACTATAAGTTCAACAGCCTTTTCAATTCCAAGAAAATTCTGTAAAAGCAAGAAAACTAAAATCAAGCCAACCAAGCCTAATCCAACTACACCCATTCCCATAACAGAGCCTGATGAAAAGGCTATTCTCAAAGCCTTGTTCAAACTCTTCTCTGCTGCCTCGGCTGTCCTCGCATTGGCGCTCGTAGCTATCTTCATGCCAAAATATCCTGCAAAGGCTGAGAGGGCCGCGCCTACAATAAAAACCAAACTTGTCCATGGGCTTATGAAAATTCCAAGAATAATTGCCATTACAACAACAAAAACAGCAACTATCTTATATTCACTTTTGAGATATGCATCTGCGCCTTCCTTAACAGCCAGATTTATTTTTTTTATTTTCTCTTTTGATATCTTTATCCTCGTTATCCTTAAAGCTATGAAAAGAGAATATAGAAGCGCCAAAACCCCTGCTAAAATACCAAAAATTATCCAGTCCACAAATTCACCTTTTTAAAATAGAGGAATAGTATTTATAAAATTTATCTTCTCTTCCTAAAAGAAAATATGAGAAATACTATAAAGGATAACGAATACCACCATGATTCCAATTAGTTTATAATCAGAGACAATTAAACATAATTTTTATATATTTGACTTATTAATTTTTCTTATGGAAACTATATTTGTTTTTCTTGCTGGGTTTCTTGGCGGAATAATTCGCGGACTCATCGGCATAGCCAAGAAAGTCAGAAGTGCGCAAAAGAAAACCAAAATAAGAAAGGACTATATTATTCTGACACTCCTAACCTCCGGCGGCCTCGGCCTTTTGGTTGGCCTCTTTGTTGATGACTTGAAGCTGGCGCTCCTCGCAGGATACGCTGGCACAGACTTTATTGAGAGCATTTTCAAAATAAAAATGAGGAAAGAAAAATGGGACTGAATCAAATATAATAGACCGGAACAAAAGCAATTTTAGTTCCATTAAACTTGGTTTTGCCCCAAAAATCTTTTGTTAACACCAGAGCTCTTTTTGGCTCATAAGCAGATATAAAACTTTTGAAACTTTTCGAAATCTTTGGTTTTTTAAAATTCATGTACTTTACTTCAACCGGCATCACTTCATCCCCTATGGTTAAAACAAAATCCATCTCAGCTTTTCCAAGCGTTCTCCAGTAGTTTAGCTTTCCAACGTCCCTTATCAACAACTGGTTTAAAACAAAATTTTCCACTATCTCACCTTTATCAACTCTGTTTTCCAAAGGATTAAAATTATTAATGGCGTAATTTCTTAATCCTAAATCAATAAAATAAATTTTTGGATTTTTTCTTAGCTCGGTTTTAATGTTCTTGTGAAACGGCTTTATTGTCTTTATTATAAATGTCTCCCCCAGAATTTCCAATATTCTAATTAATTCCTTGTAATATGTATCACAGGAAGAGGCAAGCTCATTATATTTAGCCATTCCACCCAGTTGTGAGCTTAAGATGGAAACCAATTTTCTGAACTTGAAAATATCATGAACCTTTAACAATTCTATAATTTCTCTTGTTATGTAAGTCTCGTAAATATTTTTTATTATAACCTTTTTTGTTTCAATATCACCTGCCTTGAAAACTTCTGGATAACCACCAAATATTACATACTCGTTAAAAAATTTCTGGAAGTCTTTTAAAAATATGTCATCCTTCATTTCAAAGTCCTTCCCTTCATAAATAAAATCTTTAACCATATCATTCCTTTCTTTATATATTCTTGCAATCCTTTCATCCCTTGCCTTTAAAGACTCTTCAAAAGAAAGCGGATAAAGATAAAAAGAAAACATCCTTCCAACAAGATATTTTGAAGTTTTGCTGGTCAGCTCCAGAGAAGATGAGCCGGTAATTATAAATTTTATATTTTCAAATTCATCGTACAGAAGCTTCAATTCCTTCCCACCATTCTCCACATATTGAAATTCATCGAGCAAGAAATAATACTTTTGACTTTCGTCGGAAATAAAACTCTTAATGAACTCTCTGGAACTTGCTGCAAATTTTTCCAGGTTTTCCCTGTCTTCAAATGTTATAAAAATTATCCTCTCTGGATTGACTTTTTTTCTTTTATCAGCCAATCCCTGAGCATAAAAAGCAACGTGGTTTTCCCCGATTGCCTTGGACCTTTTATTGCATAAATTTCTCTTCTATCTATCCATTTTTAAGCTTTTTCATCAACTCCCTTTGAAAATATTTATCTTTCATAAGTCTATTATTATTAAAGTTATTTAAATAATTATCGAATATTTATTGAAACTTATTTTTTATTTATATTATAATAAATTTAATTATGAAACTTGAAGCAACTGTTCCAATAATCTTGTTTATTATTTTTTTGCCATTGGCCAGCGCCCAGGATATGGCCGTGGGCATTTATGGAAACTGCCATAACTTTGACGTTAAAGTATCAACTAGGAATTTTGAGCCGGGCTGCTATGACGTTAAGATAGACGTCGACACACCATCAGGCAAGGGCGAGGTTTATGATCCGAATAAAGGCTGGAAATCTTCCTACTATTACATAAATGGCGATTACTGTGTTGAGGGAAATGCCTCAAAAACTTACAGGATAAGGACTAACTCTGATGGTGACTTCAAAGTACTTGTTAAGCTGAGGCTGAACACCACCACTTTGATATCAGACTATTACAACATCCATCAAGAATGCCCCGGCGAAAAAGAAATGCCTCCAGAATATTTTTTCCTAGTTGTACTTCTCACCATACTGATAATACTAATCGGTGTGGTTGTTTATGTGAAGAATCCAGAGAAGAAAAAATCCAAGAAGAAATCCAGATAAGTTCAATGCAATGTCATAAAAATCAAATAATCTTCCTGGGATAAAAATCTGAATTATTTCTGTCAATATCCCGTAAGATAAACCAAGACTAAAGATTTTGTAATTTTTACCAAATGACTTCAAAATCAAAAAACCAAGAATAAAAAATTCAGAGAAATGTACGATGCCATTTAAATATGGAATTATCTCCAACTGTGAAGGCACCTTGGGAATTGTCATTGTCACGAATATAACCAAAAACCAGACAAACAACACTCTCCTGTAATTAATAAAACCACCTACTATGTAAATCTTTAGAAAGACAAAAGTATTTAAAGCTCGGCGTAAATTCAATATAGATGCTGATAGGTGTAGACTTGGATGAAGTAATTTCAGACACTCTGCCCGCCTTAATCAAGTTTCACAACGAAAGGTATGGGACTAACCTAAAAAAGGAAGATTTTTATTCATATAGGTTTGAAGATATCTGGGGTGGAACGAGAGAAGAAGCCATAAGAAAAGTTTTAGAATTCTATAAGAGCAAATACTACAACACTATAAAACCTGTTGAAGGCGCTTTAGAAGGAATTAAAAAACTGAGAGAAAAAAACGAACTAGTAGTGATAACATACAGACCCACAGAGTTCAAAGAAATAACAGAGGAATGGCTGAAAAGATATTTTCCTGGGTGTTTCTCCAAAATATATTTCACGAATTTTTATTCGGTGAATGGAACAATAAAAAAGAAGTATGAAACCTGCCTTGAAATAGGGGTTGACCTTATGATAGATGACCTGCTCAACTGTTCTCTGGACTGTGCTTCAAGAAACATAAGAGTCCTCTTGTTTAACCAGCCCTGGAACCAGTGCAAAGAACTGCCAGCACTTGTAAAAAGAGTTTATTCCTGGAAAGAAATAATAGAAAATGTAAAACCTTTATCTATTTAAAATAACCAACTATATCCTTAGCAATTTTTTCATCCATTGTTATTATTGCATCCCTAGAAACGCCTGCAGCATGTGGAGTCAGAATTATATTATTCAGCTTAAATAACTCCTTGTTGTGTGTTGGTTCCTCTTTGAAAACATCCAATCCAGCGCCAGCAATTTTTTTGTTTTTTAATGCCTCTACTAAGGCATCTTCATCAACAATTTCTCCCCTTGATGTATTGATCAAAAATGATGTTGGCTTCATTAGATTCAATTCCTCTTTTCCTATCAAGTTTTTTGTTTTCTCAGAAAGCCTTATATGAATAGAGACGAAATCTGAATTTTTCAATAAATATTTCAACTCCACGAATTTAATATTCAAATCTTTATGTTTTCCCGGGTGGAATGTCCAGCATAAAACATTCATACCAAAGGATTTTGCTCTCTGAATAACTTCCTTAGCTACATACCCAGCTCCGATAATACCCAGAGTTTTTCCATATAGGTCAACACCAGAAATTCTGAACTTACCAAATTCCTCATTCCTTACACTTCTGTCCATATTCAAAATATTTTTTGCTAAACCCAACATCAAGGCAAGTGTATGTTCTGCAACAGAAACAGCATTTGAACCAACTATATCAAAAACCGCTATGTTTCTTTTTTCACACTCTTCTAAATCAATATTTTCTTTTCCAGCAAGAACTCCAATAACCTTTAATTTTGAATTTTCAAGAACTTCCCTATCTATTTTTTCTCTGGCGCCAATTATTAGTCCATCGTATTCTTTTGATATTTTTTTGAGCTCGTTTTTATCCGGCCTTTCCCCAGTCATTCCAACTACTTCAAATTTTTCTTTTAGAATTTCTAAAGCATGAGAACCCTTTCCAAACGACTTAAACGGCACATATAATTTCATCATAAAAAGAATTGATACTGAAAGAATATAAAAATTAGGTATCTGGACTCGGTTAAGAGCACGCCAAATACAGATCAACCGAACCTAACCCTTAATCTTTTGGCAACACTCTTAGACCCAGATTAGAGCTTATTAGGCACAGGCTTCATATGGTGAGATAAGTCCAGCCACCATATTAATTATCGGAAGCCTAACAGAGGCAACCTGAGCCACCCTTTTCAAGGGCAACCGAATTGTCCTACGGAATTATTATTTTTTTTAACTGAAATAAATAACTATCGTCGACATTTGTCTATTTAAACGATTCCATGCTCTCCTTTTAATGGGACAAATCTGAAATATCCTTTTTCTTCAATTTCTTTCAATTCTGAACCTTCTTTTTCGAAAAGAACCATTCTCTGATTGAAAATATTGCCTATTGGTGCTACGAGCTTACCTCCTTCTTTTAATTGCTCCTTTAATGGTTTTGGAACTTTTGGCGTTGCTGCTGTTATTATAATTCTATCAAACCCTTTTTCTGTCAAATTGGTTGAAAAGCGTTTACGGAAAAATTCCTTTGGTAAACCCAAACTTCCATCTCCGTGAATAGCTTCCACGTTCTTTAAGCCTGTTTTTGATATGTTATTCCTTGCAAAATCTGCTAACCATTCATTTATCTCTACTGTGTAAATTTTTCCCTTTGGACCAACCAAATACCCAAGCAGTGCTGCCTGCCATCCAGAGCCTGCGCCTATTTCCAGTATTTTTTGACCAGGTTTAACATCCAGCATCTCAGTCATTGTTACAACCGTATAAGGCTGAGAAATAGTTTGCCCATGGCCAATTGGTAAAGGATAATCTATGTAGGCACTTCCTCTGTACTTCTCAGGAACGAAATACTCCCTCTTTATTTTCCTGAGAGCTTCTTCCAGTCTTTTGGATCTAAGAACTCCAAGCGATTTTAAACTCTTTATCAAACCTTCCAATGTTTCGGGCATAATAATAATTAGAAAAAAAGAAATAAAAAA
>CAYNRH010000008.1:0-22425 GCA_964399605.1 uncultured archaeon
GTGGAACTTTGATAGATTGTAGTGTAACAAGGATGGAAATAGATCCGGATACTATTTCCACTACAGATACGAGTGTAAGCTTTGTGGCGACGAATATGGGTGAAGAGAGCGTATCAAATCTTAAAGTGACTGTATATAACGGAACAAATATTGAAACAGTAGACCCTGATGATACGACTCTTTCAAAAGGAGAGTCAAAAAAATTAACAGCTACATTAACTTCAGTAAACGGAACAACATCTTACAATATAAAACTAAGAACAACGGATTGTCCAGGAGTTGATAGTATAGCAAATTGTTCTGATACTAGTTTCACACCAGTTGCAGGATGTTCGTCTTGGAAGCTTATAGGCTAAAAAGGATTACATTCCTTTTATTTTTTTTTTGATTTTGTTAATTTTATTTAGATTTGAAAGAAGTAGGAAATTTGGTTATTTTCAATTCTCGGGCATTTTGTTCTTTGGCAAAATATAAAAACGTTAGTTTTCATGCATTTTGTCAGCTTGCTAACAGAAGTCGAGAATTTTCAATTCTCGGGCATTTTTATTCCCATTACCTTAGATACACCATCTTCCATGGAAACGCCATACACATTGTCGGCTAGTTTCATTGTGGTATCATTGTGAGTAATTACTATAAACTGTGCGTTTTTTGATTGATTGCTTATAAGTTCACTGATTTTTTTTGTGTTTATTTTATCAAGTGCTGCGTCTATCTCATCCAGAATGTAAAAAGGAGCTGGTTTATATCTCTGGACAGCAAAGAGGAACGAGAGTGCTGTTAAAGTTTTCTCACCGCCGGACATGGAATCAAGGTTTAATGCTTTTTTTCCCTTAGGCCTGGCTTTTATTATTAATCCGCTTCTTATGTTGTCTGGAATCTCTAATTCTAGACTTCCTTCACCACCTGTTAATTCATTAAAAATATTTTTGAAATTTTCGTTAACCCTTTCAAATGCAGTCATAAATGCTTCTCTTCTTTTGCTTTCTATCTTTTCGGCCATATGAAGTATAGCTTCTTTTTCTTTTTCTATCCTCTCAACCTTTTGAGACAGGTCATCATAAAAAACTTTCATGTTCTCATAGTCTTCTATTGCCTTTTGGTTTACAGGGCCGATTCTTCTTAATTTTTCTATTATGCTCCTTCTTTGGCTCTGCATACTTTCTATATCGCCTTCAATAAAACTCTCAAGGTCTTTATATTCCTCAAATTCCATCTTAAGGGAATCTTTTTCTGTTTCCAATTTTGCTGTCTTTATTTTCAGGTCAGATATCTTTTGCTGCAATACCATCCTCTTGTCGTAAAGCTCCTGTCTTTCTTTTCTTATTTTCTCTATTTCACTGGATATTTTGTTGTACTCCTCAGACCCTTCTTCTTCCTCCTTTGGCTGTTCTAGTTTGTTCAGTTTTATATCAAGCTCTTCAATTTCTTTTTTTAAGACTTCATTTTCTTCTTCAATATTCTTTATCTGGTTTCTGTACTTTGATATTCTTTGCATTTTTGATTCTTTTCTGAACCCTCCTGTCATTGCGCCGGATTTCTGTATAAATTCCCCATCCAATGTAACCATTTTGTATTTTCCTATCATCCTCCTTGCAGTCTTAAGGTCTTTAACTATTACAGTGTCACCGAGAGCATATCTTATGGCTGGCTCGTATATGGGGCTGCAGCTCACAAGGTTTATTGCAAAATCTATTATGCCATCTTCATTTATTTTTCCTGTTTCCTTGAATCTTATCTTGTTGAGTGGAAGAAATGTTGCCCTTCCTATTTTTTCCTTTTTGAGAAAGTTAATACAGTCTTCTGCAACTGCATCTGAATCCACTACAAGGTCATTTATATGTCCACCAAGTGCTATTTCTATTGCAGTTTGATATTTTTCATCTGTGGATATCAAGTCACCCACAGTTCCATAAACTCCCGTCCTTTCCTTTAATCTTTTTGTCGTGATGCTCTCTTCAGATAACTGCAGTATAAGGTCTTTTATCCTTTGTATTTCCCTTATGTTACTATCTATCTGATTGCTCTTTTTGTCTATCTCTGAAGAGAGTTGGTTTATTTCTTTTGCGTTTTTGTTTTTTTGAAATACATTGGATGCTATTTCCCTAATCTGTTTTTGCTTTTTTTCAAGCTCCTCATCCAATTCCCTGTATTTTTTATCCACTTCCTTGAAGCTCTTGTCCTTCTCTTCCAGTTCTTCCTTTATCTTGCTTAGCTTTTCCTCATTTGCATCCAGTTTTGCTTTTATTATGGAGCCTGAAACTGTTTTGAGGTCTTTTTCCAAGGTTTTATATTCTCTTGCATATTTTTGTTCCTTTTCAAGCTTTTCAAGCATGTTCTTTTTTTCATTGAGTATTATTCTTGCCTCGTTGAGTTTTTTGTCAACCTTTTCCAGTTCCTTTTCTGCCTTTTCCTTCTTGTCCTCAAATTCGGCAATTCCTGATATTTCGTCTATAATTCCCCTTCTCTGTAGCGGAGTCATTTCTATCAAGTTTGTTACGTCGCCCTGCATTATTATGTTATGGCCGTCGGGGTGAATCCTTGCATTTGAAAGTATGTCAATTATTTTCCTCCTGTTGACTGTTCTCCCGTTCAGTTTGTATATGCTTACTCCGTTCTTGTTGACCTTTCTTGTTATCTTTACTTCTTTTTCCTCCCCAGGTATCTCACCACTTTCGTTGTTGAGGTAAAGATTTACAACTGCATAATCAGAGCCTTTCCTTTTCTTTCCGCCCTTAAAAATCAGCTGTTCCAACTTGTCCGCTCTTATGGTTTTCGTGGACCTTATTCCAAGAACAAAACAAAGGGCATCAACTATGTTTGACTTCCCGGAGCCGTTTGCCCCGCAAATGACATTGAACCCTGATGGGAATGGGAGTATTGCCTTATTTGCAAAAGACTTGAATCCCTGCATTGAAAGTTTTTCTATTCTTACCATGTATACACTTTTAACTCAATCAAATTTATATTTTTAAAGTCAAGATTTATTATGAAAGTTAGATTCGCAGATGAAAACGATGCAGGAGAAATTTCTAAAGTATATGAAGAATGGTATAGCTTTAAAGGAATTTTGCCAGATGAGATGATTATGCCTGAACCAAAAGAGAAAATATCTGGCAATATTTTAAACAAAAAGAGGAAGTATCTCGTTGCTGTTGTTGATAATCAGATTGTTGGCGTTTGCTACATTGATACATCATTTATTAAACTGCAAAATATTCGTTTGGGTAATATGATAATAAAAGAAAAATACAGGAGGAGAGGGATTGCTTCCGGATTAATAAGCAAAATTAAAGAATTTGCATTAAAGAATAATGTTAAAAAAATTTGGTTGTGGACTCAGGAAGAGCTTAGTGATGCAATCAAGTGTTATGAAAAAAATGGCTTTAAACTAGAGGGAAAGCAGAAATCGCAGTTTTGCGGAAAAGATGCCTTATTATACGGATTAGTCTTATAATACTGGAATAAATTATAAAAAGGAATATGTGCCATTTCTATTATGAAATATGAATTTACTTTGCCAGACTACAATGGGAACAGTATTGTCAATTTAATGAGTTCAATATCCAACAGTTTTGGAAAAAGGCATATATATCCAGAACTCGCATCATTAAATTCTGAATACCTAAGAAAATTTAAGAACGTTGTTTTGATTGTTGTGGACGGGCTTGGATACAATTATTTAAAAAAACAAAGAAAATCATTTTTGCTGGAGAATCTTAAATCAAAAATGACTTCCACTTTTTTAGCTACCACTGCGTGTGCAAACACTTCGTTTTCAGTTGGGTACCCCCCTCAACAGCATGCACTTACATCTTGGGATATTAATCTTAAGGAGGTTGGAGCAATTACAACAATTTTGCCCTTCATTCCAATATATGGTGGAGATTCTTTATCTAAGTATGGCTTCAAAATGGATCAGATTATGGACATTGAATCATTCCATAAGGGGTTTAATGGAAAATGCTTTACATTGATTGATAAAAAATTGTCCAACACTCCATTTACAAAATATGTTTCAAAGCACACTGAAATAATTCCAACAAAAAGTTACAAGAATATTTTTACAAAACTAAGAGAGCTGATTAAGAAGAGGTCTTCAAGAAGAAGATTCATACACGCATATATACCAGAATTAGATTCGTTAGCGCATGAGAAAGGAATTAACAGTAAAAAAGTTAAAAATATTTTTTTGGATTTGGATAAGAGAATGGAAAGGCTGTTCAAATCGATTAAGGGAACCAACACAATAATGATTGTCACGTCAGACCATGGGTTTATAGATAGTTCCCCTGACAAGGAGATATTGGTTGATGATATAACTGGCTTGAGGGAATGTCTAACTATTCCACTTACGGGGGAATCAAGGGTAAGATATTGCTTTGTCAGGCCAAGCAAGGTAAGGGATTTTGAAAAAATTGTAAAAAATAAAATGTCAAAATACTGCTGGTGTTTTAAAGGGGAGAGATTGATTAAAGATAATTTTTATGGGTTAGGAAAGCCAAACAAGAAATTAATTGATAGAGTTGGCGATTATGTTTTGATAATGAAGGAGAACTATGTGCTAAAGGATAGGCTTGCAAATTATAAAAAACCGAAGAAGTTTTGCAGGGGAATACATGGCGGAGTAAGTGATAATGAGATGTTTGTTCCACTGGTTCTTATGGATTGTTAAGTGTGTTTTTATTAAAAGTTTTATATGTAATTCATAATATATGTGGAGGTGAAAAAATGAATTTGGTTAAAATCAGGGGGATTCTTTCTTCCACTTTGATTATTGTTTTTGTAGTTGTTTTTATAAGCGGGCTGGGATTATTTTTTGCCCCTTCTGGAAGAGTAGCGAATGAGGTTGGATGGAACTTTTTAGGCCTCAGCAGAGCAAAATTGGAGAACATGCATAACTTGTGGGGTTTTGTAATGTCTGGTCTGGTTGTGGTTCATCTATTGCTTAATTACAAATTACTCTTGAGTGAGATAAGAAGTTTATTTAAGAGGAGGAAGTGAACTATCTCATTTTTTTGAAGCAGTTCATGAAATACAGCGCTAACAATACCCCTATGGATGTGAATTTTTTACACAATAAAAATCATAATCTACCCAAGAATTAGCTTTCAAATTTTTTCTAAGGTTCTCATAATCTTCTTTTTCATTCTGTTTTTATAGTCGGATAACCCTTTCCATGAAGGTTCATATTTTTTTTCTCCAAATTTGTTGAGATATGTAAACTGGGATATTTCATCCCTGTATGGAGCTTCTGGCTTTTCGGCTGGATATCCTATGGGCAATAGTGCAACAGGCCTTATGAATTCAAGGCATCCCGTGATTTCTTTGACTTCATCTTCGTCAAACGCTGAGACCAAACAGGAACCAAGGTCAAGTGAATATGCTGTGAGCATCATATTCTGGACTGCACATCCTATTGTCTCCAAAGCATACATCTCACCTCTTTTTCCATAGTTCGCTGTTGCTATTTTTTCATTTATGCACACAACAAGGACGATTGGCGCTGTTGCAATCCAAAGTTGTTCAAAAGCAGCTTTTGATAATTTTTCAATCAGGTCTGGATCGTCCACAATAATTATTTCCCATGGCTGTCTGTTTCCAGCAGAGGGTGACCATCTGCATGCTTCCAATATAATTCCAATTTTTTCATCTTCTATGGGCTTGTCCTCATAATTTCGAATAGACCTCCTTCCTTTAATTGCTTCAAACAAATCCATGATATACACCTTATTATTTTAAATTATATGATGTTAATTTAATAAATATATGAAATATTTGGAATTGGTCAAAGTCTATGAAAAACTGGAAAAGACGCAGTCAAAATTAGAGAAGACCGGCATTATTGCAGAGCTTTTTGAAAAAATCAGCACAGAAGATTTGGAAAAAGTTGTTCTACTGGTTTCCGGAAAGGTTTTTCCGTCTTATTCTGAGCATGAGCTGGGGATAGCATCACAATTGATGATAAAGGCAATATCCAGAGCCGTTGGTTTTTCTGAGAAAAGCATAAAGGAAAAATTTAGAGAGAAGGGCGACCTTGGTCTGGTGGCTGCAGATTGCGTAAAATCAAGAAGGCAGCAGACACTTTTCAAAAAGAGCTTAACCATTGATAAAGTTTTTGAGAATCTCAGGAGAATAGCATTCATATCCGGTATCAGGTCTCAGGAGAAAAAAATGGACATGCTGTCAGAGCTTTTTGCATCGGCAGAGCCAGAGGAGGCGCTGTACATAGTCAGGACAACTCTGGAGGAATTGCGAGTTGGTGTGGCAGAGGGGCTGATAAGAGATGCCATAGTCCGTGCCTTTCTTAAGCCAAAAGATATGGAGGAAAAAAAGAAATACACAAAAATGGTTGATTATGCCTGGAATATTCTCTCAGATTTTAGTGAAGTAGCAAGAATAGCAAAAGAGAGTGGTGTCGAGGGGTTGAAAAAAGTAAAAGTGAAACTTGGCCAGCCAATCCATTTAATGCTTGGTGAAAAGGCGAAGTCAATAAAGGAAATCATAGACAAGTTTGGAAAGGTTGCAATAGAGTATAAATACGATGGTATGAGAGTACAAGTCCATCGTAGTGGGAATGAAATATGGCTGTTTACTCGTAGATTGGAGAATGTGACCAAGCAATTTCCAGACCTGGTGAAATTGTGCAGAAAGTGTTTGAAGCCAAAGGAGTGTATAGTTGAGGGTGAAGTTTTGGCAGTTGACCCCAAAAATGGATACCCGCAGCCATTTCAAAATCTTTCTCAGAGGATTCACAGAAAATACAATATAAAGGAGATGATTGAAAAGATACCAATACAAATGAATCTTTTTGACATTCTCTACGTTGATGGCAAGATGTTATTTAATGAGCCCTTTACAGAGAGAAGAAAAACGCTTGAAAAGTCGGTGGGTGTAATTCCAGAGAAGTTTCAGCTGGCAAAACAGATAGTGACAGACGATTTAAAAAAAGCCGAGAGTTTTTATCACGAAGCTTTAACCGCAAAGCAGGAGGGAGTTTTTTTAAAGGTATTGGATTCAAAGTATGTTTTTGGAAGGCATGTTGGTGGTTGGTACAAAATAAAGCCAATAATGGAGACATTGGACTTGGTGATAGTTGCTGCGACATGGGGGGAGGGAAAGAGGTCGAACTGGTTGAGCTCTTATGTACTTGCATGCAGGGAGCCTGACACAGGAAATTATCTTCCTTGTGGAATGATGGGAACAGGCTTGACCGAGGACATGTTTCAGTTAATGACAGACGCATTGAAACCATTGATAACAGAAGAGAAAGGAAAAGACGTTAAGGTCAGACCAAGAATAGTTGTTGAGGTGGCATATCAGGAGATACAGAAGTCATCGAACTATGAGTCGGGGTTTGCACTAAGATTTCCAAGACTGATAAGAGTAAGGGATGATAAAGGTCCCGAAGAGGCAGATACAACAGAAAGAGTGAAAAATCTGTACAAAAGCCAGGGAAGGGAAGGATAGCAGTTAAGCTTAAATAGTTTAGTATTCTAATATCAATTAGCACTTAAGAGTGATACAAAGCGATAAGTTTATAAATGTTAAATACAATTTTTAAAGTGGTGTAATATGGTAAAAACAATGGGAAGTCAAAAAACACTTGACATGTTGAAAACTCTGGGATTGAATTCCTATGAGAGAAAACTATATGTAGTATTGCTAGCAAAGGGTACTTCATCAGCGGGAACTCTTTCAGAATTATCCGGTGTGCCACGGTCCAGAACTTATGATGTACTGGAGAGTCTAGCAGACAAAGGTTTTGTTGTAATACAATCCAACAAGCCACTAAGATACGTTGCAGTAAGGCCAAAAGAGGCTTTGGACAGGTTAAAGGGAAAATATGAAGAAGAATACAAGGAAATATCTAAAAGAATAGAGAATACCAAGAAGGATGATGCTTTGATTGAGTTAGAGGATTTATTTAAAAATGGAATGAAAACAACAGACCCATCGGAGCTTACAGGAGCAATAAAAGGAAGGCACGCAATGCACCAGCAGATAGAGAGCTTATTGAAAAATGCCAAAAAATCTGTTTCGCTGGTGACATCAAGTAGCGGATTGGAAGAGTTGTATGAGAATCACAGCAAGTTGATGAGAGATGCAGCAAAGAGGGGTGTTAAAATAAGAATTGCAGCTCCCATAGACAAAGACAGGAAGAATTTTGTCAAGAATTTAAATTCTTCAGCAGAAGTAAGAAATATAAATGATATGAATCTGAATGGAAGATTTGCAATAGCGGATGGCAGGGAATTGCTATTTGCTTTGACACGTGAGAAGGACGTTCATCCAACTCAGGATTTGCATCTTTGGTCACAAAGCGACCATGCAGCAGGAGATGTTCTAGAACCAATATTTGAAATGATTTGGAACAATGCAGAGAAATTAAACTGATTCCTTATATCAGAGATTTTCTTTAATGTTTTATATATTCTTTACTCAAAAATATCTTCTATGATTGTTCCTTCAATAAATCATTTGATAACTTTAGCGCTTGTTACCGTAACACCCTGGATAGAATTGAGGGGTGCCATACCAATAGGAATTGGCCTTGGTTTGGATTCATGGTTTGTTTTTATTTTTACGGTTTTTTTGAATATTCTGATAATACCATTGATATATTATGGGTTGGAATTTTTTTATGAGAGATTTTTCAAAAGATTTAAGATTTTGAGGAACCTTGTTGAGAACGTAAGAAGGAAAGGAGAGAAATACATTCTCAAGTATGGCATTATTGGAATGGTGATATTTGTGGGCATACCTCTGCCAGGAACAGGTGCCTATTCTGGAACAATTCTTGCATGGCTCCTTGGTATGAAGAAGAGAGAAGCATTTCCTGCTGTTGTTGTCGGTGTTTTAATAGCAGGGATAATTGTTACTTTAATTTCAATGGGTTTTTTCAAGGTGCTATATTTTTTTCTTTATAAGATTGGCTAACCTTTTTATTCCTTCTTCTATTCTGTCTTCGTCCTGGTTGCTGAAGTTGAGTCTCATTTCATTATGGCCCGAGTTGTCTACGCAGAAGGCGGCTCCATGAACATAAGCAACTTTATGCTTTACTGCCTCTTTGAACATTTTTTTGGTATCTATTTTTTTGGGAAGTTCAACCCATAAGAACATTCCTCCGCTAGGCTTTGTCCATGAGCATCCCCTCGGGAAGTATCTTTCCAGGGAGTCAAGCATGATTTTCTCTCTTTTTTTGTACATTTTTATAATTTTTGGGATATGCTTGTCCATAGAGCCTGTTTTTATATACTCATTTGCCACATATTGGCAGAACACATTTGTTGAAAGGTCTGTTCCCTGCTTGGCTATGGCGAGTTTTCTTGTTAGTTCCTTGCTTGCAACAATCCATCCTGTCCTGAATCCAGGAGAAAGAATTTTTGAAAATGTGCTTGTATAAATAACCAGTCCATTTTTGTCCATGCTTTTCATTGATGGGAGGGGTTTCCCCTTATATCTCAGCTCTATATACGGGTCATCTTCCAATATGGGTATTTTATATTTCTCCGAAATTTCTATAAGATGTTTTCTTCTTTCAAGTGAGAGTGTAACACCCTTTGGATTGTGGAAATTTGGAATTGAATAAATGAACTTAACCCTTTTCCTTTTTTCCTTTCCAAGTTTTTTTAATTTGCTTTCAAGCTCTTGAGTTTTCATTCCTTCGGAATCTATGCCAACCGTCAAGAATTTTGACTGGTAATTTCTAAAGCTGCACAATGCTCCAATGTAAGTGGGGATTTCAACAACTATTAAATCTCTGGGATTTATGAATATCTTTGTTGTCAAATCTAATGCTTGTTGTGAGCCTGTTGTTATTAAAATATTTTCCTCGTTGCATTTCATTTTAAATTTGGTTTTCATTCTCTTTGCTATGGTTCTTCTAAATTCTCTTACCCCCTCTGTGGCTCCATACTGCAGTGCAGTTGTTCCCTCTCTTTTCAAAACCCTCAGGGACAACTCCTCAATCTTTTTTACTGGAAATGAATGTGGGCTTGGTAGTCCTCCAGCAAAAGATATTATATCAGGATGCGTGGTAAGTTCCAACAGTTCCCTTATTTCAGATGCCCTCATTTCATTTACTCTTCTTGCGAATTCCATTTTCAACTTCCCTCTCAACTTTTCCAAGTCTCAACATAATAAAAATTATGATAGATGATATTGTTGGTAGGACAAGTTCTCCCAATCCAACCATTAGCCCTATTGCAGAAACTACCCATAAACTTGCTGCTGTTGTCAATCCCTTGATATGCCCCTTAGTAGCAATTATACTTCCCGCGCCTATAAAACCAATTCCTGTAACTATCCCTGCAGCTATTCTTGATGAATCTATGTTTGCGTTTCCCGCCAAATAAAAAGATGATATAGTGAAGAGGCACGCACCCATAGATACAAAAGCATGTGTTCTCAAACCGGCGGGCTTCCTTGTAATTTCCCTTTCGAAGCCCACCAAGGCACCAAGCAAAAGAGAGATGATTATCCTAAAGAGAAAGTCCGTTGTCATAGAATCCAGTCCGATACTCATATTACTTATAAAGAAGTCTTGATTTAAAAAGATTTTTCATATACCGAAACCTTTATATAGTAGTTATGCATATATATTCATTATAATATTATGAATAAATATTCGTTATAGAAAAAGCTCAACTAAAAACTAAAAAGGTTCTTGAGACTGATGTCTCAAACTTTTTTATAAAAATAAAAAAGAGGTGATAAAAATGCCGAGAGGAGATAGGACAGGTCCAGATGGAATGGGACCAAGGACTGGAAGAGGATTAGGATATTGCTCTGGTTACGATAGCCCAGGTTTCACAAAGGGTGTGCCAAGGGGTGGAGCAGGATTTGGTAGAGGCTTCGGAAGAGGATTTGGTTTTAGAAGATTTTGGGGCCCGGCGCCAGCTGCACAAAGAGCACCAACCAGAGAAGAAGAGAAAAAAATGTTGGAAGAAGAGAAGAAAGCAGCAGAAGAGGAAATAAATTCCATAGAAAAAAGGCTTAAAGAGTTGGAATAAATGAATGAAAAGTTAAAAGACTCAGTATTGAAATCTTCAAGGTCTTTAGGCAACAGTATACCTGTGTTGGCTGGAGTTGTTTTACTTGTTGGTCTGGCCAACACATTGGTCCCCAAATCTATTTACACTAAGATTTTCAGTAAGAACTTTCTTTTAGACTCCGTTATAGGGAGTGGATTGGGTAGTATACTTGCAGGAAACCCCATAACAAGTTATGTTTTAGGAGGGGAATTCTTAAAGGAAGGCATAAGTTTGGTGGCAGTTACATCTTTTTTGGTTGCATGGGTTACCGTAGGTTTAGTCCAGCTGCCTGCAGAATCTTTTTTGCTTGGTAAGAGATTTGCAATTCTAAGGAATGCAATAAGTTTCATATTTTCAATAGTTGTTGCCATAATAACAGCGTTTTTGGTGGGTTTAATATGATAGAGATAAACAAGGGATGGTATTTTTTATTTTCAGTAGCTTTGATTTACCTCATCGCCGGTTTTTTTGGAATGAATATCGTTTTAAATTCATTGGAATTTGCATGGAAGATAGTTGTCAATATAATTCCAGTTTTCATAACAGTTTTTGTTGTTATGGTCTTAGTTAACTATTACATAAACCCCAAGAGGATAAGCAAATATCTGGGAAAGTCATCCGGATGGAAAAGATGGTTTTTTGCAGTTGTTGGAGGCATAATATCAACAGGGCCAATTTACATGTGGTATCCTATGCTTAAGGAACTTAAGGAGAAGGGAGTTAACTATGGGTTCATATCAACTTTTCTTTACAACAGGGCAGTCAAGCCTGCCTTGATACCACTGTTAATATATTATTTTGGTTTGAAATTTACAGTAGTACTGACGATTGTGATGGTTGTCATGTCTGTCATTCAAGGTTTTATTTTTGAAAAATTAGAAGGAGGTGGGATAATATGAAAATTGCCATATCTTCAGTGGGAAAGGATGAAAATTCTAAAGTCAGTATGGCAGGTGGAAGAGCGCCTTACTACTTGATATTTGAGGACAGGAAGCTTGTAAAAGTAATGTCAAATCCCTTCAGAGTTGGTGGAGGGGGAGCAGGATTCAGCGTTGCAGAAATGCTTGCAGATGAAGGAGTTGACATGGTTGTTAGTGGAAAATTCGGGGGCAATATGAAAGGTGCGCTTGAAGCCAAGGGAATAAAGTATAAAGAAATGCCAGATGTTAATGTAAAGGAAGTTGTGAGGTGTTTTAAATTCCAAGACCAAGAAGGATGAGGAGAGTAAGATTTTTACCGAATGTAAGTCATTTTGGGCCGGTTGGTGCGAGAGGTTCGGAAGAGGTAGTCCTGACTGTAAGTGAGTTTGAAGCCATAAGGCTTAAGGACTTGGATGGTTTTGACCAAATTGAATCGGCCAAGAAAATGAATGTTTCACAGCCGACATTTAACAGGATTTTGTCGTCTGCCAGAAAAAAAGTCTCAGATGCATTGGTCAATGGAAAGAGCATAAGAATAGAAGGAGGTGTATATAAGATGGTTGGAAGAGGCAGAATGGGTGGATTTGGAGCAGGACCCGTGGGAGATTGCGTATGCCCAAAATGCGGTTACAGGGCGCCACACCAAAGGGGTATACCATGTTATGAGCAGAAGTGTCCAAAATGCGGTTCTCCTATGACAAGAGGATAGTTACCACTTTATGAGTATTATATCTTTTGTATTATATATTTTTGTATACATCTCTTTATAAATTCATTTTCCTATTTTTTGTATACGCCGAATCTGGTGTTTTGATATGGGTTTTTTTTGTTTTTTCGATGGAGCTGTAAGGCTTTTTAACCATTCTGGGGGTGAGTGTGTTGTTCAAGAAAATAAAAAAGAGAGACGGTAGAATAGTAAAATTTGATTCTGAGAAAATTACTAATGCTATTGCTAAGGCTGGAAGTGCAACCGGAGAGTTTGACAGGAAAATTGCAGAGAGGCTCACTCTCAGGGTACTGGATTTAGCTCAACAGTCTATTTCAGATAAGATACCAACTGTTGAGGACATTCAGGATGTTGTTGAGGAAGTATTGTTGTCATCCCCCTACAGAAAGACAGCCAGGGCTTACATCATATACAGGGAACAGCACGCCAGAATAAGGGAAATTACTGAGAATGCAAGAGTTGACCTGGTGGACCAATACATACAAAAAACGGATTGGAAGGTTAACGAAAACAGCAACATGACGTTCTCTTTACAGGGGTTGAACAATTACATTTCCTCCGAGATAAGCAAGGTTTACTGGCTAAATAAGATATATCCCCAAGAAATCAGGAATGCTTATCTTAGTGGGGACTTTCATATTCATGATTTAGGATTGCTTTCTGTCTACTGTGTTGGGTGGGATCTTTTTGACCTGCTGAATGAGGGTTTTAAGGGAGTGCCGGGAAAAATAGAGTCTAAACCTCCCAAACATTTCAGAAGTGCACTTGGCCAGATTGTAAACTTTTTCTATACCCTCCAGGGAGAGTCTGCTGGTGCTCAGGCATTTTCAAATTTTGATACACTTTTAGCGCCGTTCATAAGATATGATAAACTAGATTATAAAAACGTGAAGCAGGCACTTCAGGAATTTATTTTCAACATGAATGTTCCAACCAGAGTCGGTTTTCAAACACCTTTCACAAATGTTACGTTGGACTTGGTTGTGCCAAAATATTACGCTGACCAGGGTGTAATAATTGGAGGAAAAATGCAAAAAGAGACATACAAGGATTTTCAGAAGGAGATGGACATGCTTAACAAAGCATTCTTTGAAGTTATGACAGATGGTGATGCAAAGGGGAGAGTATTCACATTTCCAATCCCGACTTATAACATAACAAAGGATTTTAACTGGGACGATAAAAATATTGAGGGACTATGGGACATAACGGCCAAATACGGTATACCATACTTTTCCAACTTTATAAATTCTGATATGAATCCAGAGGATGCAAGATCAATGTGTTGCAGGCTGAGAATAGACAACAGGTCTCTTGAGAAGAGAGGAGGCGGATTGTTTGGCTCCAATCCACTTACAGGTTCCATTGGTGTTGTCACAATAAACATGCCGAGAATAGGATATTTATCCAAAAATGAAGATGAATTTATAGAGCGTCTGGAGAAGTTAATGGTAATGGCAAAAGAGAGCCTGGAAATAAAGAGGAAAATTTTAGAAAAGTTCACGGAAAACGGGCTTTATCCTTATACAAAATTTTATTTGAGGTCCATAAAGGGAAGATTTGGCGAATATTGGAAAAATCACTTTTCTACAATCGGTCTGATAGGCATGAATGAGGCATGCTTGAATCTCCTTGGAGAGAACATGGGGAGTGAGAGTGGCAGAGAGTTCACATTAAAAGTATTGGAATTTATGAGAAACAAGCTTCTTGAATTCCAGAAAGAGACAGGAAATAACTACAATCTGGAGGCTACACCGGCAGAGGGGACATCTTACAGGCTGGCTAAGGTGGACAAGCATAAATATCCAGATATAATTTGTGCAAATGAGGAGGACTACAAAAACGGGGCTGAACCTTTTTACACCAATTCAACTCAACTCCCAGTCAACTTTACCACTGATGTCTTTGAGGCTCTTGAATTGCAGGATGATATACAGGCAAAATACACCGGCGGTACTGTGCTTCATATTTTTGCAGGAGAGAGAGTAGAGAATCCAGTTGTTATAAAGGAGTTGGTCAAAAAGATTTGTGAAAAGTACAAACTGCCTTACTTTACATTTACGCCAACATTCAGCATTTGCCCCACTCATGGATACATAGCAGGCGAACACCAAAAATGCCCCAAGTGTGGTGAGCCATGCGAAGTTTATTCCCGTGTAGTTGGTTATCTTCGACCAGTAAGTCAATGGAACAAGGGAAAGAAAGAAGAGTTTAAGATAAGAAAAACATTTGAAGTGTGATAAATGATTATTGGCGGCTTTCAGAAATTTTCATTGATAGATTATCCGGGCAAAATATGTGCTATTGTTTTTACTCAGGGCTGCAACTTTAGATGCCCTTATTGCCATAATCCTGAGCTTGTAGACCCCAATCTATTTTTACCTCCGATTTCAGAGGAGGAAATATTCGCCTTTTTGGAAAAAAGGAAAGGCAAACTTGATGCAGTTGAGATAACCGGGGGAGAGCCAACACTTCACCAAGACCTTATAGAATTCATCAGAAAAATTAAAGGCATGGGTTTTTTGGTTAAGCTTGATTCTAACGGAACAAATCCTGATGTAATAAGGGAGGCAATAAAAAATAAGCTGGTTGATTATCTGGCGATGGATATAAAGGCGCCCCTGGAAAAATATAAGGAGATTACAGGCGTTGACGTTGATACAGACAAAATAAAATGTAATATAAAACTGATTATGAATTCTGGTGTAGATTACGAGTTCAGGACAACTATTGTTAAATCGCTGCTATCCAAGGATGATATAGTAAAAATAGGAGAGCTTATAAAGGGGGCCAAGCTATATATATTACAAAAGTTTACACCATCAAAAACTTTAAATTCTCTTTTTGTTAACGAGAAAACATACAGCGATGAAGAATTTTCAGAAATGAAAAACAAAATGGAGAAGTATGTAGAGAGATGTGTCGTGAGATGAATAAAGAATTAAAAATGAAAAGAATAGAGGAAGAGATAAAAAATTGCAATTTATGCGCTCTCCATGAGACGAGGAACAACTCTGTTGTTGGAGACGGTTCTCTGGATGCAGAAATAATGTTCATAGGCGAGGGTCCGGGCTACTGGGAAGATATGAAGGGCAAGCCATTTGTTGGGAGAGCGGGCAAGGTTCTTGATGAGTTGCTTGAATCAATAGGTCTTAAGAGGGGCGATATATACATAACGAATGTTGTGAAATGCAGGCCTCCGGAAAACAGGGATCCGCTTCCTGAAGAGATAAGTGCATGTTCCCAGTATCTTGACAGGCAAATTTTGCTGATTCAGCCAAAAGTAATTGTTACTCTTGGGCGGTTTGCACTTTCTTATGTGTTTAACAAGTTTGGGTTAAAGGAAGAAAAAATAAGCAATGTTCATGGTAAAGTCTTTCTTGTGAACAATATTTTTGGCAATCTAAAAATAATCCCGCTTTATCATCCGGCAGTTGCTGTATATAATCCTAATACTAAAAAAATTCTTCTGAAAGATTTTAAAAAATTAGTTGAATAGTTTCATTACATTTTTACTTAATCTTACCATGTTTGTTTTTCCAATTGAATTCTTTTCTATTAATCCCAGATTTTCAAATTTTCTCAGTATTCTGAAAACCTTTACTTTAGACAAATTTGTTTTTCGGACTAATTCCGCTTGTGTTATTTCTTTCTCTCCAACTAAGTGCTCCAGAATATTTCTTTCATCACCTTCAAAGAAATTCGGCAAAATTTTTTCATCAATTTTCTTTTTGTTAAACTTTGGGGATAACAGATAATATATCAACGTTCCTATGAATAAACCTATTGATGCTATAAAGGGTATGAAAAGCGGTATTGGTATAAAACAGCCACACGTATTTCCCGAAGAGATTTGTGTCTGTACGTATAGGGAGCTTATAGATACGACTAATATGAAGATAGATAATATCAATATTCCAAATACAACCTTTTTTGAGTCATTCATGCTATAGTTTCATATTTTGAAACTTAAATATATATATGGTTTCACCTAATGGATGATTATGAAAGAGGTAATGTTAATAATATTAGCGGGATTCATATTAGCTCTTACTATAAGCACAGCGGTGGCGCAGGAAGATAAGATTTGTGCCATTTATTTCACAGGAGTAGGATGTCCGCATTGTGCAAAAACCGACCCTGTTGTTATAAAAGAGCTTACAAATGAATATAATAATCTTGCTATAATAGAGTATGAAATATATCAGACTCGTGGGAATGCACCCTTGCTTCTTAATTATAGTTTCAAATATAAAACAGGAGAAGGAATACCTCTTGTAATTTTTTCGCCTTCGGATTACATAATTGGAGATGAACCAATAATAAAAAATGCAAAAGAAAAACTAAATGAACTGAATAATGGGAACGATTGTCTTACATTGAATGGGGCTATACCATTTGAAAGTTTGAATTTGAATACACTGCCCGGATATCCAAAAATATGGGCGAATGGGAGAGTATTGATTAAGACGGGAAAAGATAATTTGCCTTCAAATGATACCCTTATGAAAAATTTGCTCTTTTCAAATAATCTAAGTGAAATAATTTCAAGCAACAACTTAGAGAATATAAAGCCCTTTCCTGTTCATCTTTCCGGACAGGATGTTTACTTTACAAATGCTGTAAAAATAGGAAACTGGGTAATGGAATATGGAATGAAAGAAAATTCAGGTGAAGAAAAAAACACAGGATATTTATACCTGCTGGCGGTTATAATTGTCTTGTTTGTCATAATAATATTGCTTTATAAGGTGGTGAAGAAATGATTGAGGGATTAACGCTAACAAAGATTATCTCACTTGCAGTAGTTGATGCTGTCAATCCGTGCGCCATCGCAGTTTTAGCTCTGATGCTCATAGCCATAATAACATATAACCCAAGGGACAGAAAAAATGTTCTTCTGGCTGGTTTTGCTTTTGTGTTGTCCGTGTTTGTTATGTACTTTTTTTATGGTTTAATTATAATAAAGTTCCTCCAAATTGTCCAGGCGCTAACTTCCGTGAGGTTGCTTTTATACAAGATACTGGGTGGAATTGCTGTTGTAATCGGGATTTTGGACATCAAAGATTTCTTTTTTTACAAGCCGGGCGGATTTGCAACAGAAATGCCCCTATCTTTGAGACCAAAGGTTAAAAAAATAATTTCCGGAATAACATCCCCAAAAGGAGCCTTTGGTGTTGGGCTGTTTGTAACACTTTTCCTTTTGCCATGTACCATAGGTCCCTACATAATAGCAGGTGGAATACTCTCATTTTTTGAGATTCTAAGTGCAATACCATGGTTGCTTATTTATAATATTATTTTTATCTTACCTATGGTGGCAATCACAATTATAGTGTATTGCGGTGTTTCCAGGGTGGAGGATGTTTCGAGCTGGAAAGAAAAAAATATAAGGAAATTGCATTTGGTTGCGGGAATAATAATGTTTCTCTTGGGATTGGGAATGTTGATGGGTTGGATATAATTTTTTATTGACTGAAATATAAGAAATTTTTATGAATATTTTATTGTGGATTTTATTGGCAACATTCTTGGATTCTTTAGTAGCCCTTATAGGAGTTTTCACTCTTGGAATCAAGCAAAAAACACTTTCCAAAATCATTTTTATGCTTGTGGCATTCTCTACCGGCTCTCTATTAGCGGGTGGTTTGTTTCATCTTTTGGCTGAATCCCTGGAAAAAATATCTGTCTTTAATTCATTCCTTTTGTTCATAATTGGTTTTTCTGTCTTTTTCTTAATGGAGAAATTCCTTCATTGGCATCATTGCCATGAAAAGAAATGCAAGGTACACCCATTTACATTTTTAATTTTATTTGGTGATGGAATACATAATTTTATAGATGGTCTGGTTATTGGCGTAAGTTTCTTGGTTGATGTAAATTTTGGAATAATAACCACACTGATGATAATATCACATGAGATTCCACAGGAATTGGGAGATTTTGGTGTATTGCTGTATGGCGGAATGAAGAAAAGAAATGCTATAATTTATAATTTTATTTCTCAATTAACCTGCGTTCTTGGTGGATTGCTTGGATTTTTCTTTTATTCAATACCTGATTTCATATCAATTGTCCTTCCATTTGCTGCTGGTGGTTTCATATACATATCTGCATCGGACCTTATTCCAGAGCTCCATAAGGAAGTTGACACGAAGAGGTCTGTCCTTTCTTTCATATTTTTTTCTATAGGAGTAGCGTTTATGATTGGTATTAAATTGGTTTTTGGTGGGTAAATGAAAGGTTCTTATATTTTGCTTATAAAGCTTCTCAAGGATTCAGAAATTAAAGTAGGTTCCCTTGGAACGATAAGTTTCAGGAAAGGTTTTTATGTTTATGTTGGCTCTGCGATGGGCGGACTTGAGCAAAGAATAAACAGACACCTCAGAAAAAACAAAAAAACATTTTGGCACATAGACTATCTTCTCAATAACAGAGGCGCAAAAATAATAAAAGTTTTTTACAAAGAATCTGAAGAAAAGGAAGAGTGCAAAATTGCAGGGAAAGTCTCCAAGTTAGGGGAACATATTTTGGGATTTGGTTGTTCTGACTGCAGGTGTGAAAGTCATTTGTTTAGAATAAAAAATCCAAAAGTTTTAGAGTCGCTTAATTTTTCTGAATATAACAAAAGCAAAAATTAAAGATACGACAACAGAGATGAGAATTGTATAATCTTTTTCTTCTTTGCCCCAGTCATATTCAAAAACTTTTGAAAAATAGTCAGATGCTTCTTTACAGTGAATTACAACACCTATTTCCCTGTTGTTTTCCGGTGAATTTTGGTTCCAGTTCACAGATGATAACAATACGGAATTTTCGTTTATTACTCCCTTTGCATGTATCTTCAATAGGTTTGTTTTTTCCTTATCAAGAAGTTTTGCCTCTATGTTTTTTGATTTAAGGTAATCGGCTGTGTTGTAGTTGCTCTTTTGGTCGTCTTTCTTAGATACATACCATGTTGAGTCCATCAAAACTTTGACTTCAGTTCCATTCTCATATTTCTTTGACAACTCTTCCATAAATGGATTGATTCTGTTTTTCCAATACTTGTAAATATAAAATTGTTCAACAAATATCTTACCTTTAGAACTGTCCAAAAAATCTATTATATCATCTGTTGCATTCGGCGCTACAAAAATATCAACTTTAACATTCTTGCAGTATCCAGTCCCAAACCTCGGAGAGTACATGCCTGACTTAGTTTCATATGTTTTGTTTTCGTATTCTCCATAAAGTCTTTTTGAATTTTTTAAATCTTTGAAGAACAGGTTTTTAATGTACTCACTTGCATTTTCACTTTTTATAATGGCAAACCATCCCCTATTCCCATAACTTGGATCAGGGGAGAATCCAGTATAGTCAAAATTCTCCGTGGATACCAAAAGCGTAGTATTATCAAATATCGCGTATTTGGCATGATGATACCTGAAATCGCCACCAGCTGTGTAAACGGGTATTTCATTTTCTGACAGGAAGGATGCAACATTTTTTGTGTCGCCAAGGCCTCCTGCTGGACTGCCTTCAATCATTACAATGACGTTAACACCTTTTCTTTTAAGTTCTGCAAGTTTTTTGGCAATATCGAAGTTGTCAAAAGAGTATGTGGCTATGTAAAGAGAACTGCTGGTGTTGTCGATGTTTTTTATCAGTTCATTGAAGCTATCATCAGGAGAAACAAAAAATTCAACTCTTTCAGCATTAAAAGTTTCACCCGACACAATCGGTATGAATATAAGAAATATAACTAAGAAGCTAAATTTTTTCATAAATTAATAAAATTCTTGGCATATAAAAAATTATTTTCTTTCTTCTATCTCTTTTTTAATTGATTCAATGAATTCATTCTTTTTAACGCCGAATTTTATTTTTCCGTTCTGCCTTACTGCCAGTGTTTTTGTTTCTTCTTCCTTGTCGCCAATAACAATTATATACGGTATTTTCTGCATCTCGGCGTCTCTTACCCGCCCCTGTATGGGTCCGGTTTCAATATCAATTTCGGCTCTTATCCCTTCTTTTTTCAGTTCATCAAAAAGTTTTTTTGAGGAGTCTATGTTTCTCTCTGTGAATGATATAATCTTAACCTGAACAGGGGCAAGCCACGTTGGCAGGTGTCCATTGGTGTGTTCAAGCAATATTCCAATGAACCTCTCCACAGAACCGTATATGACCCTGTGGATGGTTACAGGCCTGTGCTCCTTATTGTCTTTTCCAGTGTATTTTAAGTCAAATCTTTCCGGAAGTGAGAAATCCAGCTGGATGGTTGCGCATTGCCATGTTCTTCCTAAGCTATCTTTAACATGAAAATCTATTTTAGGGCCATAAAAAGCTCCGTCGCCCTTGTTGATTTTGTATTTCATTTTCATTTTCTTGAGGACCTTTTCAAGAATTTCTTCTGACGTGTCCCATGTTTTTTCGTCTCCTATTCTTTTTTCCGGCCTCGTTGACAATTCAACATGGTATGGAAGATTAAACTTTTTGTAGAATTTGTCTATTAAATTCATTATTCTAACTATTTCCGATTCTAACTGCTCTTCCGTACAGAAAATATGTGCATCATCCTGAGTTAATTTTATTACTCTGAATAGACCTCCAAGAACACCGGAAAGTTCCTGCCTGTGTACAATACCAAGCTCACCCATTCTTAATGGAAGGTCTTTGTATGACCTTGGCTTGTTTCTATAAACCAGCATACCTCCCGGGCAGTTCATTGGCTTTATTGCAAGTTCTCTCCCTTCATATTCAGTTAAAAACATGTTATCCTTGAATTTTTCCCAGTGGCCAGAAATCTGCCACAGTTTTTTGTCAAGTATCTGAGGAGTTGATATTTCCTTATATCCAGCTTTTTCATGTTCCTCTCTCCAGAATTTGACAAGCTCTTTGAATATCACGTATCCTTTGTCGTGCCAAAACACCATTCCAGGGGCAGTTTCATTGAACGAAAATAAATCCATTTCCTGCCCAAGTATTCTGTGGTCGTTGTCTTTAAGCTTTTCCCTCATTAGCTTTATTTTTGATATTTCTCTGAGGAGTTTTTTGTAGTCAACCTTTTCCTTGCTTTTGCCTTCAGGCAGTATTTCTCTACTCAGCTCGGCCAGCGGATGGCCCTTCACCTTTATCTCAAAGCTCTTGTACCATCCGAATGGCGCTTTCTTGGTTTTGTGTTTTTTCTTAAGTTTTTCGTAAATGCTGTTTATAACTTCTTGTGCTACCGCAGGAGAGCCGGGTTTTTTTGTCAGGTGGACATAAGGGTAAATTAGAATTTCCTTTGCCTTTACCTGGTCGTATACGTCTTCTATTTCCTTGACAGAATTCTTTATAACATCTTCAGGGTTTTCCTCATCAATTTTTTCAACTGCTGAAAAAACCACCAGAGTTTCTTTGCTTTCCAGCAATTTCTTTTCTATCTCTTCAGCATCCTTTATTGCTTTCTTTGTCGGCTCAACTTTTATGTAGTCTGAATGCAGGCACAATATCTTCATAATATCACTTATATTAAATAGTTTAATAAATATTTAATAAACTTTTAAAAGACTTAACCAAAAAATAATATAACAAATAGCCCCGTAGTCGTAGGAAACTTTTCGGTGATGAGCGGCAATATACAACACAATTTTGTTACCTCTCCCAAAAGTTTCATCAAAATAAGCTTTTTAAGAAAAAGCTTAACCAAAAATAAAAAGTGTGAACAATAGCCCCGTAGTCTAGTGGCCAAGGATGTCGGGCTTTGGTTTTGATACTAAAG
>CAYNRH010000009.1:0-22062 GCA_964399605.1 uncultured archaeon
CCGCTCTCTGTTATCTGGAAGTGTATTTCCCTTCCTTCTGGAAGAGACCTGTGCTTCCTTAATACAGCCAGCCTTTTTCCCTTGCCTGTTTTTATCAATTCTATGAGGCACTTGGACCAATACTTGCTTATATCCCTAGAAACCAATTCTATGTTGTTTTTTTCAAAATCAGAATAAACTTGATTCGTTATTAAAACCGGAATGTCTTTCTCTCTAGATATTTTTGAGAGTATTCTCAACTGATTCGCAAGTTTCCTGTTTACCTCTTGAATCTTATCGCCGCTCAATTCCAATCTGTACAGATTCACCAGGGAATCCAGAACTATCAGACCAGTATTGTCAAGCATTTTTTCCAATCCCTTTATAGCATTATCCTGTTCCTCAAAGCTTTTTGGCTCTATAACAATAATGTTCTTTGAAACTTTTTCAAAGTTCTTCGTCATCTGAGACAATCTTTCAACACTAAATCCTCCCTCGGTGTCTATGAATATGGCTTTCTTGCCGTTTTCCACACAGGAAATAGACGCCAGAATAGAAATGTTAGTTTTTCCAGAACCGGCGGGACCGTAAACATTTGTCAGAGACTGGTATTCTATCCCACCATCAAGCAGATCATCTATTGGCTTGCAACCAGAGGAAAGGCGCCTGTTTTTCATTCTAACACCATATTTATATTGTTGTTATACCTTTAAGTATATTATTGAAATTTTTATTAAGAAGCCACTAAATTATAATATGCTCTCTAAAAAGAAAGAAAAATTCGAGCCACTTGGAGAAGTAGATGTAAGCAAACTTCAGCCATTGGTAGATCTAGACAATATTGAAGAACTAAAGACTAAAAGAGAAACATACGAGATTATACTCAAAATGAAAGAAAGAGAGAGAAAATATTATAAAATATTTTTGTTATTGATTATAATGAATCTGATTCTAACTGGAATAGTGGTTTATTTGGGAATCGTAAGAATTGTATAAACAGTTAACTTTAAATACTAGTTGTGCGAATAATGTTTTTTAGTTTAAATAAACACTAAAAGTGATACTATGAAAATAAAAATCAGAAAAAACGAGAAAACAGCAATCTTAATCAGTTTCAGCACACACTCCGAGAAATTTAAATCAAACTACGAGAGAAACAAGTTTTTTCGTGGCTTGTATGGTTGGACACAAACAATAAAGGGAGAATCATGTGAATATAGATACAAGAGAGAGGGTTTACTCAACGAAATACCACACATAAAAGTTGATAACTCCGTATTCATAGTAGCTTTAAAAGAAATGAAGAAAATCATAAATTACATGAAAGAATGGGAAAATAAAATAGATTATGATTTTTTCAAAGTGATGCTTGACGATGACAGATATAGAAAATTGGAAAAAAAGGTAGAGGGTGATTAAGATGATTGGAAGGAAAAAAGATAAGGTTGACTTAAAATTAAAGGTTGGTGAATTAACCAGCCGTGATGAATATGGAAAAGGTATTGCCAGAATAGACAGCAAGATTATGAAAAAACTTGGAATAAAGGAAGGCGATATAATAGAAATAGAAGGCAAAAACAAGACTGGTGTTATTGCTGTCAGGCCATACCCAAATGATATAGGGCTTGATATAATTAGAATCGATGGGTTGGTAAGGAGAAACGTCGGCGCTGGTATAGGCGACTTGATAAAAGTAAGAAAAGCTGATGTTAAAGAAGCAAAGCATGTAGTTGTTGCCCCTGCACAGAGCGGTATAACACTTCATATGCATCCAGAATTTTTAAAGAAAAATCTATACATGAGGCCAATGACAAAGGGTGATATTTTCGTTCCATCGTCTGTTGTAAGCAGAAGATCTGTGGACCCCTTTGAAGAAATATTCAAAAGCTTTGGTATAGATGTAGAGATGATGACACCATTCGGAAGTTTTGGAAGCGAGGTTAAGATGATCGTTATTAAAACAGTTCCAGATGGGATAGTAAGAATCACAGAAGACACTGAAATAGAAATAAAACCACAGACTGTAAAAATAGAAGAGACAAAACTTCCAACGGTAACATATGAAGACATTGGTGGACTACATGAAGAAATCAAGAAAGTCAGGGAGATGATAGAACTTCCGTTGAAACATCCGGAATTATTTGAAAGACTTGGTGTCGAGCCGCCAAAGGGCGTGCTGCTTCATGGTCCTCCAGGAACTGGAAAAACACTTCTGGCAAAGGCTGTAGCAAATGAAGCCGGGGCACATTTTATTTCATTGGCAGGTCCGGAGATAATGAGCAAATGGTATGGACAATCAGAAGAAAATTTAAGAAAAGTCTTTGATGAAGCGCAAAAAAATGCGCCGTCAATCATTTTCATAGACGAGATAGATTCCTTGGCACCAAAAAGAGAAGAGACGCATGGAGAAGTTGAGAGAAGAGTGGTTTCACAGCTGTTGACCCTTATGGATGGTTTGGAGAGCAGGGGAAAGGTAATAGTAATTGCAGCAACAAACAGAGTTAATGCACTGGACCCTGCTCTGAGAAGGCCTGGAAGGTTTGACAGAGAAATCGAGATAGGGGTGCCAAACAAGGAAGGAAGGAAGGAGGTTCTAGAGATACATACAAGGCATATGCCTTTATCAAGAGATGTTAACCTTGACGAACTCGCAGAAGTAACATATGGGTTCGTAGGTGCAGACCTGGAAGCACTTTGCAAAGAAGCAGCAATGCACGTGTTGAGAAGAGTGATTCCAGAAATGTCAGGTCTCGAGGAAAACAAGGAAATACCTGAAGAGATACTTAAGAAACTAAAGGTAACAAAAAAAGACTTTGAGTATGCAATGAAAATCGTGCAGCCATCCGCAATGAGAGAAGTCCTTGTTGAAGTCCCAAAGGTAACATGGAATGATGTTGGTGGACTCAAAGAAGTTAAAGATAAATTAAAGGAATCTGTGGAATGGCCTTTGAAACATCCCGATTCGTTTGAGAGAATGGGAATAAAACCTGCAAGGGGCATATTGCTCTATGGTCCTCCGGGAACTGGAAAAACACTTCTGGCAAAGGCTGTAGCAAACGAAAGCAATTCGAATTTCATTTCAATAAAGGGTCCCGAACTTCTGTCAAAATGGGTCGGGGAATCTGAGAGATTGGTCAGGGAAATATTCAAAAAAGCAAAGCAAGTCTCTCCATCAATAATATTCTTTGATGAAATAGATTCCCTCGCAACTGCAAGAAACATATCTTCAAGCAGCAATCATGTGGGAGAAAGAGTTGTATCTCAACTACTTGGCGAGATAAGTGGCCTGGAAGAACTAAATGACGTTGTTGTAATTGCAGCAACAAACAGGCCTGATATGATAGACCCTGCACTGTTGAGACCTGGAAGATTTGACAGGCAAATACTGGTCCCGGCACCGGATGAAAAATCCAGAATAAAGATATTTGAAATCCACACGAAAAAAATGCCGTTGTACAAAGTTAACTTGAAGAAACTGGCAAAAATGACGGAAGGGTACAGCGGAGCAGACATAGAAGCTATATGCAGGGAAGCTGCATTGAACGCTATGAGAGAAGACATAAAGGCTAAAAAAGTGACTATGAAGCATTTCGAAAAGGCGCTAAAGGAAATCACTCCGTCCATAACAAAGGAAATGATAAAATACTACAAAGAAATAGATATGAAATCAAAAGGAATAGAAGACAGAATGAGATATGTGGGTTAAGCCAACCCACTTTTTTATTTTTTTAAATTGTTGTAATTTCTGGATTATCTTTAACTATAACTGTATGTTCCATTTGAGCAACGTAGCCGTTTTTTATTTCTCTAAGGACGGGATACTCATAGAGAGAACCGTTTTGAACCAACTGCCTTAGGATTAAGTTAAGTTTTATTGGCGTCAATCCTGAAACTTTTCCAATAAGCCATCTCTTTGTGAAGGGAAGAGTATGAAAATCTTCTCTAGCAACAGCAAGTATTTTTCTGCTCTCTGAAAATCTTACTGGTCTATCTGCAAGAAACCTGTATATGAAAACTTTATTTGTTTCCATTATTTTTCCAGCGCCATCTGTAGAAAACGGCTCAATAGCAAAAACCTCACCCTCCTTCAACTGATAATCTATTGGAGACCTTACGTTGGGAAACTCTATTCTTGCATGAAGCTTGTATCTCTCTAAGCCATGTCCCGTCAGGTTCATCACAGGATTAAAGCCATGGCTTTTTATTGTATCTTCTATAACTCCAGAAATCTCTGAAACATTATTCCCAGGGACCATCATCTTTAGAGCATTTTGAAGTGCCTCTTCAGACGCTTTTATCATATCTTCTTTTCCGGAATTCAGGGAAATTGTTTTTGCACTGTCTGCTATATAGCCATCAACCTGAACACCTATATCAAGCTTGATGAGATCCCCATCACTAAAAACGCGAGTATCATTTATATCGGCAGTGTCATGTGCGGCATTCTGGTTTATTGAAACATTTACTGGAAAAGCAAATTCTCCGCCTAGTTTCTTTATCCTCTCTTCAACTTTTTCAACAACATCTATTATCTTTACCCCGGGTTTTATTAAACTTGCGCCAAACTCTCTTGCCTCACTTAATATTTTCCCTGCTTTTCTGTATTTCTCCAAAACTTCCTTCTCCATTGAAACCACGTCAAACTTATTTGTGCCTAAGTTGTATAAAACTTTTTCAACCCTGTTTGTTTTCCCTCTCCTTTCAATTCATCTTCGCTCACACCAAGAGCGCTCAATACTCTCATGGCGGCTGGTATTATTTGATTATTTATGTAATAATTTATATCTATTTTTTCTGCAGACATGACCTCAAACGGCTCTGCACGCTCGCTTATGGATCCGGAACCTTCTCTTATGACAAACATAATTATTGAACCTGGGCCCACTGGATTTCCACTCTCCTTCATCTTTCTGGCTGCAGAAACATGTGGTCCAACTTGCTCATACTCATTCAAAGGTTTTGTAAGCTGCTCATAAATTATAAAATCCCTTAAATCAATCTTCCGCTCTTTTATCGCCCCAATAATATTTCTTACGTATCCAACAGCGCCATTTGTGTCATTTTTCATCAGTATATATTTTAAAACTTCCCTTTGAACCTTCTTGGCCAAACTGCACCAATCCCTTCTTACAGTTTCAAAACCTCTTATAGTCAGATTTCCTTTTTCATCTATTAGCGCATATCTTTTTTTGGCCCCCTTTCCAACTCTGGTTGAAACAAATATTCCTCTTCTGTAAATTCCCTGAAAATCAAGTTCCATTATTCCTGGAAGCGAGCCATTTATCTTCTCCAGGAACTTCATGGACTTTTCCTCTATGTTACCTGAAGTCAAAAAAACTGAATCCGTGTCCCCATATATAACCTTGAATCCTTCCTTCTCAGCTTCTTCAATTATCTTCTTTATATAATAACGGCCGTATGCTGCAGCACTTTCGGCACATTCAAAACAATACCATTTACTGCTAACAAAAGCCAAGTATCCATAGGTGGCATTAGTTGTTATCTTCAAAGCCATTTCCTCGAGCTTAAGTCTCTCACTTGGATTTTCACTGAGCTGTTTTTTCAGTTTGCTCCTTTTTTCCACAAGTTCGCCTATCACCAAAGAAATAAACCCTTTTTTCTTTTTGCAAAAATGATAATCAAGCCCCGGAACTTTTTCTCCTTTGCAACAGGAACAATTGAACGTCTCCGGTGAGATGTTATGTGTGGCAATTATAGTTGGATAGAGGCTCTTGAAGTCAAGAACTGCTATATTATCATATAACCCTTCCGTTGGCTCTTTAACAAAACCGCCTTCATATGGCTTCCTCATTCTTCTTTTTTGAATCTCATCAAATTTCGGCTGGTTTGGAATAACCCTCTCCAAAGCAAATGCCCTCTTGCTTAGATACCACTCAACCAGTTGAGAGTATGTCATTCTAGAAACGTCAAAAGGAGCCTGGCCTATTAATCTTGACAATTCAAAAATCTGTGGAAGCAAGAATTCTCCCAATTTGAATGCCAACTCACTATCCTTCAGACAATACTCAGCAAGCTTTCCAAGATTTTTACCGTCCCTCCATGATTCAAAAATATCTTCCAACTGCATCTCTATTTTCTCATCTTGAAGTATCTCAGACGACACTTCACCTAACGTCAAGACCTCTGTTTCCAGCCTGGGCGAGAGTATGTTTGACACGAAATTAAACAAATCTATGTGGATCCTTCCTTGAATGTCAGCAGCACTTATTCTTGCCCTCCTTGTAAATTTCATTTCGCTTCCATCCCTACCCAGCACCAATTTTACCTTGTGCTCCTTTGCTCTTTCGTCTATAAGCTTAAAATCAAATTCATCAGAATTATAACCAAAAATTATATCTGGATTTTGTTCTCTTATCACTTCAACAAATCTTTCCAATAATTCCTTCTCATCTTTGACAACTTCAACAAATTCCGGGTATGAACCTTCTTTATATGTTAAGACCTTTTTGAAGTTACCCCCTAAAAATGATATCATTGTTATTATACTTTTTCCACCTTCTTCATAAGATTCTATATCAAATGCAATTTTTTTAATCTTAGCTTCTCTTGCTTCTGTTGACTTAATTTTTTTTGCAAACACTCTTCCATTCTTTTCCTCTAAATCTGCTTCAAACCAGCTTCCAGGACTGAATTGATTGTCTATCAAAAATCTCTTTGCAAAGTTTATTGAATATTCGAAACAATTCTCATGCCCAATCTCTTCAAATTTTTTTAAAACGTCCCTTATCTTTGGAACATCCTGTGGTCTATATGCATAAACTTTCAGTAATTTCTTTTTTTCTGTTCCAATGATCTTTTCAGTTTCTTCAATTCTTTTAATTTTTGGCTCTTTCACGCCAAGTATTTTCTTCTTTATTTTATCATCAATCTTTTTTGGAAGAACAAGAAGATATGGGTCAAACTCTATATGAATAAAAACATTAGCGTTGCTCTCATCAACGCCAAATAATCTAATAATAGACGCATTGTTATCTGTAAAATAGTCAACATCCAAAAGCATAAAACTTTTTTTCATAAATATATTTCAATTCAATAAAATAAAACTTTTTTAATGATGGAACCAATATAAGAATCATGGAAATATTAACTTACTTGGAGGCAATACCGTATCTTATTCAAATAGTTAAATCTCTCTTAATTCTCATTGTATCATATATTCTAAACAAGTTTATTTTTCAAAAATGGATTTTAAAAGTAGCGCACAAAGCAAAAATTGACAAAAAAATAACAAAGCCTCTTAAAAATATAACTTCTTTTATAATATACCTTATCGCTATATCTCTGATTTTAGATGTATGTGGACTTGAAGGTTCAATAACAGGCCTTCTTGCAGGTGCTGGATTTGCGGGTATAGTAATTGGTTTTGCAACAAAAGACATAATCGGAAATTTCATAAGCGGTTTAATATTGATACTTGACCCAAAGATAAATGTTGGAGATGTTGTTGAAGTAAACGGAATATCTGGAACAATAGAAGACATAAACATAAGGACATCGTCTATAATGACCTGGGATGGAGAGCTTGTTGTTGTGCCAAATTCTAGGATGACAAACGAAATTATAAAAAATAGAAGTTTGGACAAACCGCTGGTTAGAATAAGATTGCCAATAGGCGTTGAGTATGAAAGTGATATGGAAAAGGTCATAAAGGTTTGCAATGATGTCATGGGTAGAATAAAAGAAATAGAAGTGGAGCCCAAACCTCAGGTTGTCTTTGAAGAATTTGCTGATTCCTCCTTAAACTTTGAGTTAAGGTTCTGGGTGAATATGAACAAAGTCAGCCCACCAGAAATAAGAACAAAAGTTTCCATTGAGCTAAACAAAGCATTAAAGAAAGCAAGAATAGGAATACCTTATCCACACATAGAAGTAATAAGGCATAAATAATTATCTTTTCAACTTCTTCTCTATCTTATGCACAAGTAATCTTGTCTTTATTGCAACTTCCGGGTTAACTGATATTGAGTCTATTCCTTGCCTGACTAAAAACTCAGTGAAATCCGGAAAGTATGATGGCGCCTCTCCGCAAATACCAACTTTTCTTCCATATTTGTGCGCAGTTTTTATCAGCATCTCTATCATTCTCTTTACTGCCAAATCCCTTTCATTGAAAGTTTTTGCAAGCCTTTGGCTGTCCCTGTCTATGCCAAGAGTCAGCTGTGTTAAATCATTTGAACCGATAGAAAAGCCATCAAAATAGTTAGAGAACTTATCCGCCAATATTATATTTGAAGGTATCTCCGCCATAACATAAACCTTGAAGTTTTTCCCTCTTTTCAAGCCTTCCTCTCTCATAATCTTTAAAGTTTCTTTAGCCTCTTCTATAGTTCTGCAGAATGGTATCATTGGTATTATGTTCTTGAGTTTCATCTCATCCCTGACTTTTTTCAAAGCCCTGCACTCCAGCCTGAACGCAGCTTCAAATTCAGAAATATAACGGGAAGCTCCTCTCCACCCAATCATTGGATTGTTTTCCTTCGGCTCAAATTCCTTTCCGCCTTTCAGAGTGGCATACTCGTTTGTCTTAAAATCAGAAAATCTTAAAATAACCGGCCTTGGATAAAATGCAGCAGCTATCTTTGATATTCCCTCGGCAAGCTTTTCTATGAATATTTTTTCCTTATGATTTTTTATCATCGCAAGCGGATGCTCGCCTATAGAAGATATTATGAATTCCTCCCTTGCCAATCCAACCCCGTCAACCGGCAACTGCCCCTGGACAAGAGCCCTCTCTGGTATTCCAACATTAACCATAATTTGAGTTTTTGTTTTTGGCATGCTCTTTACATCTATTTTACTAACTTTATAACTCAAAATTCCCTTCCAAACTCTTCCCCTTTCCTGGGTGCAGTCAACTGTAATATCTTGACCTGTCTTAATTTTTTTTGTTCCATGAAGAGTTCCAACAATGGCAGGTATGCCAAGCTCCCTTGAAACTATGGCTGCATGGCTTGTGCGCCCGCCCTTGTCTGTTATTATTCCTGAAGCCATCTTCATTATTGGCTCCCAGTCCGGGTCAGTCATTTCAGTCACAAGAATTTCTCCGGGCTTAAACTTTGATATCTCCTTAGCAGATATTATCATTTTGGCCTTTCCAGCCCCTATTTTTCTTCCTATGCTTTGGCCAACAAGAATAACTTTGCTCTTTTCTTTAAGGATATATTTCTTGAGAACATCTGAAGATTTTGACTGCACCGTTTCGGGCCTTGCCTGAACTATGTATAGGCCATCTTTATCTTTTGCCCATTCTATGTCCATTGGTCTCTTGTAGTGATTCTCTATATGTATGCAATATTCAGCTAATTTAATCGCATCTTTATCGCTGATAGAAAAATTTTCTCTTAATTTTTTTGGAGTTGTTTTTTTCTTAACGCCTTTTTTTGACCTTACTTCCATTGTCATTTTTGAGCCTTTTCTCTTTGATATAATTGTCCTCGTCGATTTTAAAATAAAGAATCCGTCTGGATTAACTCTTCCCTGGACTACATAATCACCGAGCCCGTAGGAACTGTTGATGTAAACAAAATTTTTATTTCCAGAATCAGGGTCCAAAGAAAACATAACTCCTGAACTTTTTGAGAATATTAATTTTTGAACTCCAACCGAAAGTTTGACTTTGAAATGGTCAAACCCTTTGTCTGCTCTATATGATATCGCTCTGTCAGTAAACAAAGAAGCTATGCATTTTTTAACAGAATTTAAGAGTTGTTTTTCTCCTCTGACATTGATGTATGTCTCCTGCTGCCCTGCGAAGCTTGCGTCTCCAAGGTCTTCTGCTGTAGCAGAGCTCCTGACCGCGACAGCCAAATTTTTTGTGTTAAATTTCTTAGACATTTTTCCATAATTATCTATTATCTCGTTTTTTAAATCTTCTGGGAATTTTCCGGATAAAATTAATTCTCTTATACTCTTTCCTATTTTTCTTAGATTTTTTAAATTCTTTTTATCCAATCTTGAAATTAACTTCTTGATTTTTTCTTCCAGCCTGTTTTCCCTCATAAAATAATCATATGCCTCGGTTGTTATGGCAAACCCCGGAGGAACAGGAACTTTTGTATGCTGTATCATTTCTCCAAGGTTTGCATTCTTTCCACCGACCAAAGGCACGTCCTTCTTTGAAATCTCATCAAACCATAGAACAAATTTCATAATATTCTTTACTTTTGCTTAAATAAATTTATTAGTTCCAATACCTTTTAGTTTTTGCAAATTGCCTCTCCGCTTCAAGTATATCTCTTAAAAAATCATCCTCATTTTCCCTTTGTTTTGCCAATATCCTTATTGCCGTATCAGGACCAACTCCCCTTCCAGCAAGAGCTATTATCACTTTGGAACCATAAGTCAACACCAAATCGGCGATAGATTCCATTTTATTTAATTTTTCTTTTTCCTCTTCTGTAATGGCTTTACCACTCAAGCTCTTATGTATTATCTTTTCAAGCTCTTTCTGGTGTGGCTTTATAACAGTTATTAATCTGCTTCCACACGCCGGGCATTCAGGATCTTTTTCTATCATTCTGACATTTTTTGTAACTGAATATTTGCCGCAGTTCATGCAAACCATTCTCACTCTTGTGTTGAGCAACCTGTCTTTGAATACATTGAATATCTCCTTCTCCGGTTTCTCCGGACCAACCAGTTCCCGAAATTGATATTCAACACCAACCTTGCCTATTGGAGACAGCTCTGGACTCTCATCAACAAAAAATTCTATCTCTCCTTTTTTTATCTTATCTAAAACTTCTTTTGCGCCTTTCATGTCAAGTTTTTCCAAATAAACTTCCTTTTTAGTCTCTTCAAAAACAGGGCTTCCCCTAAAACTTTCTATTATTTTTGATATGTTCACCTTGTCCCATCTTGCCTTCTTTGATATTGCCCCAAATCTTTTTGCAACGTGTATGAATCTCCACCTAAACATCTGCGACCTTTCTATTGTGTTGTCAAGTATTATCTCAAAATCTTCTGGGTCGTTCTCTCTTATAACCCTTAAAACATCTTCTTTAGATGCACCCTGAATAATTATCCTGTAAGGGTCGTTTTTTATTGCAACACTTCTCCCCAAATTGCCGGATAAAACCGCCGAAAAAAATCTGCTTAAAGTTTGGTTTATAAGCGACCCAAAGCATGAATGAATCACAACGAAATCCTTTTCACTTTCAACCAGTATTTTTTTATCGTCTGGAATTACCCTGTTGTTTTTTATCTGCTTCTTCATGTAGTCAATTATACTTTTGCATGCCTCCTCAGAAATTGGATACTCTTTTTGAATCTTCTTTATAGCATCCTTATCTTCAATCATTTCTGATATTTTTCTCCTTAACGCCCCGACCTCCTGCGCAATATCCTTTGTGACTGGCATAAGCTCCCCTTCCCATGCAGGAACAGCAGAAGTTATATCATCCACCGGCTCAACAAAGACTTTTCCTGAATAAACAGAGAGAATCCTCCACGTTCTTCCCTTTATAATGAACGTTGTCCCTGTTTCACCATGCTCGGCAACAAAACCTTCATCAAGAACACCAACTTCCTTGTTCTCTATATTGTCTATAATCCTATACTGATACACATCTGGTATTGTAGACAGGTTCCCATAGTAATACTCCCACGCCTTTCTTCTCCTTCTGACTTTTGTATCAAGATAAATAAACCTCAAAACTTCCATCAGTTTTAGAACCTGTGCAAACTTCTTTTTGTCCAAATTTCTGTATGGATAAGAACTTTTTATTATGTCATATATTTCTTTCCAGTCGTAGTCATACTTGTCAAGCGCCAACCCTATTATCTGATGTGCCAGAACATCAAATGCCTGCTCGTGTATCTTTATTTTTTCCAGCTTTTCTTCCATTGCTCTCTTTGCTATCACACCCGCCTCCAAAACATCATCTTCATTGGATGCTATGATTATGCCCTTGCTGCTTTCACCAACTTTGTGGCCACTTCTTCCAATCCTTTGGACAAGCTTCGAAACCTGCCTTGGACTCATGTACTGAATAACCTGCTCTATTGTCCCTATATCTATCCCCAGCTCCAGTGAAGATGTGCAGATTAAAACATTCAAATCACCTGACTTAAACATATCCTCTGCAAGAACTCTGACATCCTTGCTCAGGGAACTGTGATGCGTCTCGTGTCCATTATACTCCAAACTCCTCAGCCTTGAAGAAAGTATTTCTGCAGCTTCTCTTGTATTTGTAAAAACCAGCGTCTTTTTGCCTCTAACAAGATCACGAATAACCCTCAATCTTGCAGTTGCATCAGCACCCAAAAATATTTTCTCCCCCAACTTCTTATCCTCATTCCCAGGCCTTGGTGAAATCACTTCAATATCTATGTCTTTCGGGCTTACCACCTTGACTATCTTTACATCTTTTCCAAGAAAATCCGCTACCTCTTTTGGGGAGCCGATGGTTGCAGACAATCCTATTATCTGAAAATCGTTGCCTATCACTTTTTTTAATCTCTCGAGCCCGACTGCAAGCTGTATCCCCCTCTTGCTGGTCACCAGCTCGTGTATCTCGTCTATTATAACCCACTTTATGTTAGAAAGATTTTCTTTCATCTTAGACCCCGGCAATATTGCCTGTAGGGTTTCTGGAGTTGATATCAAAAGGTCTGGTGGAAACTCTGCCTGCTTGGTTCTCTCGTATTGTGTCGTATCACCATGCCTAACAGATACATCCATATCAAGCTTGCCGCCCCACCACAACAATCTTTTCATCAAATCTCTGTTTAGCGCCTTCAGTGGTGTGATGTATAGAATAGAAATTGGTTTCGGTTTTTTCTCAATCCACATTGAAAAAATTGGCAGCATGGCACTCTCTGTTTTTCCAATCCCTGTGGGAGCAATTATAAGGACATTCTTACCGCTAATAATCTCGGGTATTGCTTTCTCCTGAGCAGACGTCGGCTCTTTCCAATCCCTTTCTTTTATCAGTTCCTGAATTTTAGGATGTAGTTTTGAAAACATCAAACCACCTGTATATAACAGTGTTATATTTTTTTATGTAATAATTTATGCAAAAGACTATTGTATTTGGAAACATAAAAAAGTTACTGTAGTGATTACATGAACAAAATTAAGATATTGCTTAAATTTCTTGAAAAGAGATACGGTTATCCAAAAATTTCAGGTAATCGCTTCAAGCTTTTAATAACAACTGTTCTGTCGCAGCGAACCAGAGATGAAAACACATACAAAGCATCACAGCAACTATTCAAAGCCGCTAAAACTCCCGAAGAGATATCTAAATTGTCTGTAAAAGAATTGGAGAAGCTGATAAAGCCATCTGGCATGTACAGACAGAAGGCCAAAAGAATAAAAGAAATTTCTAAAATAATTCTGGAAAAATACAAAGGGAAGGTTCCAGACAACAGGGAAGAATTAATATCTCTGCCTGGTGTTGGATTCAAAACTGCTGATATAGTATTGTCATATGGCTTTGGCATACCAACCATCGCCGTAGATACTCATGTAAACAGAATACCAAAAAGGATTGGCATAGTTGGAAAAAATGCAAACGTTGAAGAAGTTAGAAAAACTTTAGAAAAATACGTCAGTGGTAAAAAAAGATTTTTGGTTAATATGGGATTGGTGAAATTCGGACAGGAAATATGCAGACCCATCAATCCAAAATGCAATGTGTGCCCAATCAATAAAATTTGTGACTATTATAAATCTTTAAATAAAAAGACGTGACCAAAATCTTTAGGGGGTGATTTTTTGAAAAAAGGAAATTTTATATTCACATCTGAATCAATGGCAGAGGGGCATCCTGACAAGGTATCTGATAAGATTTCGGATGCTATTCTTGATGAAATTCTCAGACAGGATAAAAATGCAAGAGTTGCCTGTGAAACAATGGTTGGAATGGGATTCGTCATAGTTACCGGTGAAATAACAACTTCCGCCAACTTCAATGCACCTGAAATAGCGCGTTCTATTATAAAAGAAATTGGTTATGACAGGCCGGAATATGGATTTGATTATAAAACTGTGGGAGTGCTAACAAGCATACATTCCCAATCCCCGGATATAGCGATTGGCGTCAATAAAAATGAAATTGGAGCTGGAGACCAGGGAATGATGTCCGGCTATGCCACAAATGAAACTCCAGAACTCATGCCACTAACATTAGTACTGGCACATAAGCTTGCAATGAGATTGGCTGAAGTAAGAAAAGACAAGACTCTTCCATATCTGAGACCTGATGGAAAGACCCAGGTAAGCATAAAATACGAAAATGGCAAGCCAGAATACATAACGTCAGTGGTTGTTGCAGCCCAGCATGACCCAGATGTTGATATACAAAAACTCAGGGAAGATATAAAAGAAAATGTAATAAAACCTGTCTGCGATAAGTGGTTAAGACCGGAAACAAAATACTACATAAACAATACGGGAAGGTTTGTTGTTGGAGGCCCTGTAGCAGATTCTGGAATGACTGGAAGAAAAATAATAGTTGATACATATGGTGGCGTTATAGGACATGGCGGCGGAGCATTCTCCGGGAAGGACCCAACAAAAGTTGACAGGTCTGCGGCATACATGGCTCGCTACATAGCCAAAAACATAGTAGCTGCAGAATTGTGTGACAAATGCGAGGTCCAACTATCTTACGTAATAGGTGGAACTGAACCACTGTCAATAATGATAGATACATTCGGCACAGAAAAGATACCAAATGATAAATTACTCGAACTTGTTAAAAAACATTTCAAGCTTTCACCAAAAGGCATAATAGAACAATTGAATCTTCTAAGACCAATATACAAAAAAACATCATCTTACGGCCACTTTGGAAGAGAAGACCCTGACTTCACATGGGAAAAAACTGACTTGGCAGAAACATTGAAAAAAGAAGCTGGTTTGTAATGAAGCATAGTTTAAAATGGGGGCTGTTCGTAGGCGTTAGTGTTGCTTCTGTTTCATCACTTATTCTTAGGGTGGTACAGGTGAACTACTGGACACTTGTTGGAATATTATACCTTTATTCCATTGTCGGTTTTACCACATCTTACATAGTTTATAAAGATTTGAGAAAAAGAATGAAAACAAAAATAGAAAAAAAGTTGGACGAAATCCTCGAAAGGGTTTAGTCCTGATTCGACTCTCCCGGTGTTGGGTCTCTTTCTTCCAAATTCCCTGAGCCATCTGGTATTCTTGCCCACGATTTTCCTTCAGTGCTTGAAGAATAACTTACTTCGTCCACTATCTTATCATTTTCGTATAATTTCAAGTCATCGCCATTGTTGTTTAAAGCTATTCCCGTTTCGTTTCTCCATAGAACCAAAAATTCACCCGCATCTATATTTCCTGAGAGTGAATAACCAGAACCACCGTCTCTTATCCTCCAATCCGTTAAATCTATTTCAGAGTCTCCGTAGTTGTACAGCTCTATAAACTCACCGTCTGCATCGTCGCCAACAGGGTTCGGAAGAATCTCATTTATTGATAATTTAACTATTTTTTCAGTGCCTGGAATTTCCATATAATCCCGTTTTATTTTTTCCATCCTTTCCAATTCTTCCTGTAATAAATTCTTCGCTTCCATATACTTATCTTCCACATTTCCCTTTACTGATTCACTCACATTTCCCATTTCCTTTGTTTTTTCTAAAACTCCATCAGGACTCGTAAATCTATCAGTCAGCTTCTCGCCTGTTCTTGAAACCAATAATGTGTACTCTTGTGTTATCAATTTCCAATCAGTCTTATCAGGTGTCTCTTCCACAATTACTCTCCTGTCTGGTCTTGTGAGTTCCTGATAAATTCTATGGGGCTGCAGTATTATCGTAAACTTTCCGAATGGTGTGTTGTAAGTCTGCTCAAATTTGTCGCTGGTTAAAGACTTGGATAGCTCGCCTGGAATACTGTCAACACTACTCATGTTCAGAACCGTTGTTCCTATTGGGCTGTATTCAGTGGTTATTGTTGAAGCAACAAAGGGCACAGAAGTCAAGCCAGCAATTATTGATGCTATTATAGCAATGTCGCTTAAATTCACAAAAGCTCCTCCTCTTAATCATCTTTTAATCTTTCATCAAGGTCTTATAGGTTCATTTTATTAAAAAATTTAGAAAATCTATTTATAAAGTTTTATTTATAAATGAATTTATGAGCCTTGAAAAATTTTTCAATCCCAAATCTGTCTGTATTATAGGTGCGTCAAGAGAAAAAAATAAAATCGGATACACAATTCTTAAAAACTTTGTTGATGGGTTTAAAGGTAAGATTTATCCAGTAAATCCTAAGGCGAAAAAAATTCTTGGGTTAAAATGCTACAAATCTGTCTCAGAAATAAAAAATAAAGTAGACCTTGGTGTTGTATGCGTCCCTGCAAAAATTGTGCCTTTTGTTTTAGAGGAATGCGGAAAAAAGAAAATAAAAAATGTTATAATAATAACTGCTGGGTTCAAAGAAGTTGGAAACTTTAAACTTGAGAATGAAATTAAAAAAATAATTAAAAAATATAAGATTAGAATTATTGGACCAAATTGCATCGGAGTATATACTCCAGACACAGGTGTAGATACTATATTTAATCCAAAATCAAGATTAGGAAGACCTAAAACTGGCTCAATAGGTTTCATATCACAATCAGGAGCAATCATGTTAATAATACTTGATTGGATGTCATTGAAAAACTACAAAATATCAAAAGCCATTTCATACGGCAATGCCACCGATGTGGACGAATCAGACTTGATTGAATATTTATCAAAAGACAAAAAAACAAAAGTTATCTGCCTTTATGTAGAAGGATTGAAAGACGGGAAGAAATTTCTTAAGATTGCCAAAAAAGTCAGAAAGCCGATAATAGCATTGAAAGGTGGAAAAACCAAGGGAGGTGCATCATCAGCAAAAACGCATACCGGATCGATTGCTGGAAAATCCGAAATTCTCCAAGGGGCATTCAAACAGGCAAACATAATCGAAGTCCAGGACCTGGAAGAGTTGTTTGACCTTGCAAGAATATTATCCGAACAGCCTTTGCCCAAGGGAAAGAGAGTGCAGATAATAACTGATGGAGGAGGATTCGGAGTACTAACATCAGATTGGATAGAAGAGAAAGGACTAGAAATTGCAAAATTAAGCAATAAAAACATAAGAAAGCTTAGGAAAATGATACCGCCCCATGCAACGACAAAAGGCATGATTGATTTGACGGGTGATGCGACATCTGACATGTATGAGCTCTCTGTAAAACTTGCAGTTGAAGACAAAAATGTCGATATGATAGCACTGATACTTCTCCCACAACTACCCGGTATTAAAGAAGATGTTGTAGACAAAATATTGAAAATAAAATCTAAAAAACCAATCGTAATAATATCAACAGGTGGTAAGTTCACAGAAAAACTTAAGAGAAAGCTTGAAGAAAATAGAATGCCGTGTTTCACGTCACCCATGAGAGGAGTTGAAGCACTGAAAGCACTTTACGAGTATTCAAGGTTCTAGTTCATGTTAGTAAACTATATGAGAACTCGACAATCCAATCAATATTGGATATACAATAGAATACATCATCATCTTTTTAATACCCACTTGGTTTCATCCATTTCACATCTCAAAAAATCTACCACTCACTAATTTCTTCCAGTTTTCTTTAATAATCTCCTGTATTCTATTTATTTGTTTTTCTTTTAGATGCTTGAATCTTTTCTGTTTTGAAAAATAATCCTTTACTGGCCTAAGTTTATTTGGTATATGTGTCAATCTGAATTTCCCGTTTTCTATCTCAAACAACGGCCACACTCCAGTCTGAACCGCCAGCTTTCCTATCTCTGTTCCCTTGTCTGAACTGAATCCCCACCCGGTTGGACATGGTGTCAAAAGGTCTATAAACTTCGGCCCATGAATGGCAGATGCCTTTCTTAATTTCTTCATATAATCTCCGGGAAACGCTGTTGTTGCTGTTGCAACATAAGGGATTCCGTGAGATGCTATTATCTTTGACAGTGGTTTTCTTTTAAAAATATTTCCTATTGGATTGTTTTTTCCCGGAGGTGTTGTAGTTGTATTTGCTCCCAACGGCGTTGCACCAGATTGCTGAACACCTGTATTTGAAAATGACTGGTTATTGTAACACACGTATATGAAATCATCTCCCCTGTCACATGCCCCTGAGAGAGATTGGAGTCCAATATCATACGTAGCACCGTCTCCTGCATACACAAGTATGTTGACATTTCTCCCCATCTGCTTGTAAGCAGCATATATTCCTGATGCAACCGCTCCACCGTTCTCAATCGCAACATGTATCCAAGGAACCCTCATTGGGGAATTGGGATAAACAGAAAGGAGTGTTAAACAACCAGACGAATTTACCACTATAGTATTTTTTCCAAGTGTCTGCAATGCCAGTTTCAAACCAAGTGAAGCCATGCATCCAGCACAAAGAGGCGAACCGCCAGCAAACAACTTTTTTTCCAATTTAGTCATAGTATAATATTCTCATAAGTTATATTTAATTATTAAATAAAAAAAGATCGTCTGCTTCAAAGAAGCAGACTATAAGTCCTCATTGGTTGCTTACTCCAACTTCTGCAAAGCTTCTATTATTTGCTTTAAAACCTCTGAATCAGTTGGTATTGCAAAGTTTTTCTTGTATCTTTTTTGTCCATCTGGAGTAAAGAAACCTCTAGAAAGAGAAATGAATTCGTTTTCTCCTTCTTCAGTTACAGCTTTCTTTTTCCCAACTTCTATGAAGTTGTTGTTTCCAAATTTCACGTCAAAAGATTCTATAGTTTCAAAATCTACCATTTTCAAAGCCTCCTTTTTTACATTTTTAATTCTTAGTTTAAAACTAAAGTATTTAAAGTTATTGGCAACAGCTCAAGAGCTACCTTTGCGGTCATCTTTTAATCTCTCTGGGACGGTGCTTTCATCGCTGTTGTAGTAATAGTTTACTTCTATAGGTTTAAATAATCAAATGAAAAATAAAAGAAAAAGAGAATTGGTTAACCCTCTAAACTATTTCTTCTTTTTGGATTTTTTCTTGGTTGTTTTCTTTTTGGTTGTTTTTTTCTTTGTAGTTTTCTTCTTGGTTGTTTTTTTCTTTGTAGTTTTCTTCTTGACCATCATCTCACCTTCATTTTTCTAAATTAAAAATGCATTGTGTTATATTTAAAATTATCATCTCATTCCTTCTATTTTATCCTTGAATTTTTTTCTAAAAGTTGAAAACTGCTCTCTTACTTTCGGGTCTCCGTATATTTTTTCTTCTCTTGTTCCGTTTGACTCTCTTATAATTATTTCACCCAATGGAGAATTAAACTTCAAAATTCTCTCGTCCGAAGATTGTATTACTTTTAAATCAAATTCACTTGATTTCATCTCTGTGATTCTCTTTCCATCTTCAATCCAAGATGATGTTTCCATGCTTGGTGTTGTGTTCCTAAGCTCTGTCTTATTTGATTCAAAAACTCTGGTAAATTTCATACCAATATTCTTCCAAACCTGAATTATTGAACCTGTAACCATACTGAAAAAATCTGGCTTCCTGAATATTCTAAACTTTGTTGCCCTGGGACCAATAACCACGTCTGACACGACAACAACCTCTGCCGTGTATTCACCCGGCGTACTTGTATCATTCCAATCAAATATTATTTCATTCTCCCCTTTCTCCAATGTGATATTCTTTGAGAGTTCATCAAATCCATATATTTTCAGAAATATTTCTGCTTCTCTTTCTCCGTTACTATACAAATCGAGATAAAAATTCTGTTTTTCTCCCTTCACCACACTTGTTGTATAAAATTTTGTTATTTCCAAACTGGAATTGTAGAAAACATCAAAATTAAAATCATTTATTATGGCATTCCTTCCATCGTATCTAACCGGGACTGAGAATATTATCTCTTTTCTCCCGTCCAAAAAGCTTTTTTCATTTTTCCACCACTCCTCTTTTGGATAAATGCCTGAAAAATTATCCCCTTCATAATACTCGTCCCTGAACAAAGGTATAGTAACATTCTCTATGGTTTTTTGGTGTTTTTCTATTTTTATGTCATCTATCTTTGCCCCTGATGGAATTACTATGCTCTTTGTGTAAACCGGGACCATTGGCTTGTTCGGCTCCATGAGCATAAGAGAATAATTTGAAAATATTATATTGCCATTTTGTATTTCGTATTCAGGATTTATTTCTACAGAATCCATAAACTTATCTTTGTATCTTTCGGCACAGTAAAATCCTTTGTGTGGTTTTTTTGCTGATAATATCTCTAATCCCGGGTCTGAAAGCAAAACTTTTTCAAAAACTTCTTTTACGTAAGGTCTTGAAACATTTTCCCTGTGCCTGTATCTCAATGCACCATATATCTCATTTTTTGATTCAGCGAGAGCCTGCCCGGCTCCCCAGTCCATGTTTTTCAAAAAATACATGATTGACTCTCTGGAAGCCATATCGTGAAGAAGCCCTGTATTTCCTATAATTCCTGGTGACTTCTCAGTCGCATCACCAAACGCAGAAAAAGAATAGTCCAAAAACAAAAACCCTGTTTTTTCTATGTTTCTTATGTCAAGCTCTGGGCCCGGGTAAGGTTCCGACACTAAATCTCTGTCTTTGCCCATATCATCATAGAAGAACATCCTGTTTGTATCTCCCGGTCCAAAGAAAAACACAATATCCTTTTCATTAAGGAAATCTTCTGACAGTTCTTTTGATATTTCCTGTATATAGGGCGGAACTGTCCCCATCTGCCATCCAATCCAGTTTCTCTCCAATAGTATGTACAAAAGCTTTTGTGAAAAAACCAATTTTGAAATTGCTCCCTTGAACTTCCCCAGCTTTAAAATCTTCATTAAAATTTCAAAAATATCTTTTATCATTTTGTCCTCTATCTTCTCATCGGTTATGTAAAACCTGTGCTCCACTAACCTGTCTGTTTCAAAGTTGTTCCTTAGTTTTGTTTCCGCCATAAAACCATTCAGCATTGAGCCACCGGCATTCAAAAGGTCCATGCCAAGTATGTGGTTATATTCTGCAAGAACTCCAGCTTCTTTGTTTTTCCTTTTTTCAAATTCCCTTACTTCAAACAATTGCCTGCTTCCATCTTCCAGACCTTTGTTTATTCTACCAACGGCCAAGTCCTGAAAACCATCGCTGTTCAAGTCACCATAAAAGTTATCTGTTTTCAGCCACAGTTCGTCTCCACTTGGCTCTCTGACTATGTCCTCCAAACCCATGTCTTTAACCAAGAAAAATGGTATATCACTTTCGCTTCCAATTATTGCCAATTTGGGCATCTCTCCAAAAACATATTCTTTTTTAAGTTCTACAAAATTCTCAATTTTTTCTTTTATGCTTTCTCTTGTATCATTAATTCCATTTTCTCTGTTATATTCATCCAATCTGCTTACATCCTCAGGCAACTCTGGGTAATGTACCTCGCCAACATCAACAAAAATTGGCAATCCCTTTCTGTAAACACTTAATGGAGCTGCCAAAAGAAAATTATCCCTGTTTTCATTCACCAAAATAAAATAATTTGTTTCACCTGTGTACATGTCTTCTATTTCCTTTATGGTTTCTTTACTCAGATCAACACAATCTCCGCTGCAATCATCAAAAACTATTGTCCTGTTCCATTCACAAGCCAGCCTCGAAGCAAGAACTCCTCTTTTTTTATCATCAACAAATATTTTTCCTTCACCAAGGTACATCTTTTGAAGTGTATCCCTGTCCACCTTGTAAACATCCCCATTAAATCCACTAACGTTTACATCACCAAGAACAAAAACTCCACTGACATTTTCACCAGTTAGATCAGCATTGCCAATCAAAACCGGTAATCCAGTAACGCTTGCTGCAACAACATTCCTCCAGTCGTCATCACTAACAACAATAAAATCTTTTCTTCTTCTGTCGTCAAGAAGCCAATAAAAACTTGTTGTATTGGAGCCAGAATAATTGCCATAGCGCACATTTACCTTCAACTCTTTCTCACCAAGCACATTGGAATCATAATCCACACCAATTTTATAACTCCCATTTCCAAGATTTTGAAAACCTGTCACATCAACAGCGCTGTCATCAACACTCACATTAAAATTAT
>CAYNRH010000010.1:0-21786 GCA_964399605.1 uncultured archaeon
TCCCGGTGGGAGCACCATTTTAAAGCTTAAATACTTTCACATGCTAATAAAGTCTAAATAAAAAAATAAAGTGCAGAGCCACGGTTTTTAATCGTGTCAAATAGCGTTAGTTTACATGCTAATTCTATTGCTTTTGTGACTTTTATTAGGAGTTGATATAATGAAATTTAAAGATATGAATATTGAACAGAGTGTATTAGGTTCATTGGATGGAATTGGTTTTGAAAAACCAACGAAAATTCAATCTGAAACAATACCAATAATAAAACAAGGACATGATGTCATAGGACAATCTGAAACTGGCTCAGGAAAGACAGCAGCCTTTGGAATACCATTGGTAGAAAAAGTTGCTAAAGATGGAGGCATTCAGGCATTAATACTGGCACCAACCAGAGAACTCGCAATGCAAATAGCAAAAAATCTAAGAGAGTATTCAAGCCTAAAAGAGCTTTACGTACAAACAATATATGGCGGGGCTCCGATGGAGCCACAGACCAGAGGACTCAGAAATGCTGAAATTGTTGTAGGAACGCCTGGAAGGATTTTAGACCATATGAGAAGGGGCACTATGAACTTAAGCAATGTCAAAGTATTTGTTTTAGACGAAGCTGACAAAATGATAGACATGGGTTTCATAGACGACATAAAGAAAATTGAAAAGAATATACCAAAAAGCAGGCAAACTTTGCTCTTCAGTGCAACAATGCCAAGCGGATTGACAAAAATAGTGAGCAGTTTTACCAACAATGCAAAAAAAATCAAGACGAAAACAAAAGTAGAAGAAAGCTTGCTAAAGCAGTATTACTATGATATAGATTACAGAAGAAAATTCTCTTTGCTGGTACACCTTATTGAAGAAGAAAAGCCAGGTCTTGCAATAATTTTTTGCAATACAAGAAGAGACACGGACAACGTCAACAATAACCTCAAAGAAAATGGGGTAAATTCTATGGGTTTACATGGTGGATTATCACAGCAAAGGAGAGAAAAGGTGATTGAGAGATTCCATAAAGGAAAATCTAAAGTTTTAGTTGCAACAGATGTAGCCGCCAGGGGACTTGATATAAAAAATGTAACTCATATATTCAACTATGACATACCACAGAATCCGGAAGAGTATACAAACAGGATAGGAAGAACTGCCAGGGCAGGGAGATATGGAAAGGCAATATCCCTTCTGACAAATGACGACCACAACTCGTTCAGAAAAATAATAACAAGCTTCTCATATAATATAGAAAAAATGAAGACACCCAACTTCAAGATACTGCCTTTTAAAGTTCAGCGCAATCGGGGCTTTAGAAGATTTGGGCATCAGGGAAGAAAATATACCCGAAGGTAAATGAATTAAAATAAAAAAAGAAAGAATTCCCAAAAAATAAGGGTATTGTTGTTTTATTCTTCTATTTTTTCTACTTCTTCAGCCTTGGGTCCTTTATCACCACTGACTACCTTAAAAGAAACTTTGTCGCCTTCTCTTAAATTTGTTCCTTCTTTGATTCCGCTTATGTGGACAAAATATTCTTTTCCATCGTCGCCTGCAATAAAGCCAAAGTGCTTTACTATATTAAAAAACTTTACAGTTCCTTCTGGCACGTATAAAACCTCCTTTACAATAGTAAATTTTTCAAGTATAAATAGGAAAGAAAGCACCTGAATCAACTGATTTTAGACAAAAAGAAGTAAAGAGAAGCCAGTGCAGCCAATAAAAACACTACAAAAAACCTAATTTCAAGTGCTACGAATAATATTATTAAAAGCAGAGACAAACGGCCAAGACAGAGTCCAAATTCCCTAAACGCCATGAATTCAACATTATTCCTGTTGTTCGTCTGCTCACATGCTATGACAAACATTGGTAAATCAATCAAGACAAACAAAAACCCCTTAATAAAAGACAATATCATTATTGAAAGCGGGGAAACAAACACTATCGCCAATATCCATATGAAAAAGTTACTTAAACCGCCAATTTTTAATAATTTCATCTTGCTGTACTTATCAGACATCCTTCCGATAATTAATGTAAAAAACATAGACCCCAAAGCACCAAGAGTAGCAGCCAGTCCGACATCAATAACACCATTGGAACCAAAGGAAACAAAAACATAAATGGGCCAAATCACGTTCGAAGCAAAAAGTATACCTTTCATGAAAAAATCCTTGAAAAAAATCAGATGCTTTTTATCAAACATTTTTTTCAAGCTGTATCCAAAATTAAACTTATAGTCTCCTGTCAGGAAGAGCGGAATCAAGGAGACGCCAAGCAAAATGCAGACAACCGCTATAAGATTATCAAACCCAAAAAATGTTATAACCACAGCGCCAATCATTGGTGCAAAAGCGCCTACCAGCAATGGTATCGCCTTTAAGATTCCAAATTCCGTCCCGAGCCTCATTTTATGGGAATTTCTTGAAAAATCGCTGTTTAGCGGGACCCAGTAAACAACATTAGCAAATCCATATATTGCTCCTATTAGGAGGAATAACGGGCTTGGAAACTTCAGAGAAAAAAGCAGATAAAAATAAAGAAGCCATGCAGGAAAGGTTATTGCTATGGTGTGTTTTATCCCTATCTTTGAGCTTATTTTTGAGGCAAATGGTATAAAAATCATCATTCCGCCATAAAGCATTATAAGATAAAGGATTGCCTGATTTAGAGAATAACCTATTCTCATTAGATGAATTGGAACAAACATTCCGATAAGGCTTAGAGAAAAACTCTGTAAAAGACGATTTAGATAAATTTCTTTCATTTCTTTGCTTAAACTGACGAGACGGTGTATATTAAGAAAATTTATATGCATTCATCAAACCTCTTGCATGTAAATTAATAAATAAATGGTAGGTAAATATAAATATTAAGCCATGCGGGGGTACCCAAGAAAGCCTTTTCCGCTACGAGCAAAAGCGTCTACGGAAAAAGTTTTGGGAATGGCCAATAGATTGACTTGCACCTTTGGTGTGAGTCTCTGTTTAGAGGGGCAGGGTTGAGGGCCCTGTGCGCGTAGGTGCTTCGCGAGAAACCCCTTTTCTTTCACAAAGAAAAGGCGTTTACGTTCAAAAGAAACTTTATGCCAAACTGTGAAAAAAGAAAGGAGTTCGCGAATTCGAATCGGGATCGTTGGAGCTACATGCAATGTAGCTCGTCAGCGGCCTGCAGGCATCTCGTCCCCCGCACCACTTAGTTAAGTTGCGCGCCCGCATCAAATTCTAACTTCTAGAAAAATAAAAAAAAGAAGCCTTTTAGTAGTCATACTATTTAAAGATTATTTTATACGGCAAAAATATTAAAAAATCTCACTCGGGTTCAAAATCTTCCAGTGTCCGCTCTCCAAAAAATTTTCTCTTTGCGGCTTTCATAGTTCCACTGACACCAAGGCTGAATGCTATCACACGACTGTCACCTATCCTGTCTATCAGCGCCAAAGCCGACCTTACATATTCAACATACCTGTGGTCGCATCTCACAAGTCCTCTCTGGTTTTTCTCTTCCCATGTATCCTTAACAAACCATATGTTTGTCTCAGATGTTCCAAGTTCTCCAACAAAGTTGAGCAAAGAATGCCAGAAGGCATTTAAGACCTCAGAAAAATCAAGATTTTTTTCACTAATTACTTCAAATGCTATGTACCTCTTTTTTCCTCTCAGTGTTGGCGGTAGTATTTTTGGTCTGTCAGCCATGAGATACCACCCTTAACTTTCTTCTGTTTTCATCCACGATGCCCTTGGGTACATCAGAAATAGATTTCATAGAATCTTCAAGGCTCATTCCAATAGCCTGCCCTATAGCCGCAAGCTCCCTGGGTCCCCTCAATTCCCACTTATTGAGTGCAGATGAAGTTATAACTATTGGAACATTATATTCAAGTGCAAGGTGTATGTTATTTCTCATATGACCCAGCACATGCGCCCTGATTTTTCTAAAAGTTTCAAGAATCTCATGGAAGTTTATCTCTATTGCCACGTTGTTTTCCCCGGCTGCCCTTGCTATTATATGGTCCACCCCTGAATCCATTCTCTTATATTCTGGGTGAGAAAGTATATCAACTCTTGAATCTTCAGCAGCGGCCCGATTTATCTTATAATCTCCCCCGGAAACTATGATTATATCCACAATTTTTCTGGCTTTAGATATTTTTCTTTTAAGTTCTTTGACGCCCTGTGCACTTATCTCTACACAGGATACCAAATCTATTTCACTCTTTATCTTCTTTAACTCATTCAAATCATTCAGATTTGCATACTTCAATGTTATGCCTATACCAGAATATCCCAGCTTCTTTGAAATTTCTATAACTTCGTCTATTTCCTTCAAATCTTCTATCTCAACATGCAAATCATAAAAATCCATTTGTCCAACCTCTTTAGATTTTTAAGTTTTGTTTTTCTTCTGTCGCAAAATCATAAAAATCCATTCAAATTCACCCGATTTTTAAACTTTGCTTACTTGCTATAATAATATTTAGAAAAAACCGAATAAATAAAATAAAAAATACGACAATTGTATAAATTTAATGATTTTTTAAGGTTTAAATAAATTGTGTTTTATTACTCTAATTATGTTTGAAATATTTTCCAAAGAATATAGAGATTTAAAAAGGCAGAAAAAGGAAATGTATTTTAGTAAACTATTTTTTTATTGGAGAGATTTTGGACTTTCTATTGGAGACGCTAGAAAAAAAGCAAAGAAATATGTTAATTGGGCATACAAAAATGAATTGGAACTTGTTTAATTGCTTGATTACTTTCCACGCTTTCTCTTGGAGGGTCTCGCCTTCTCGAACCCTTTGCCTTTTCCCCTGAAGCCACGGGCTTTTTGTCCTGCAGATGTTCTGCCTCTGTAAACTCTTCCCCTGTCGTTCGCAATCCAATTTATCTTGGGGTCGTTCCTAATAACAGGATGGTGCGGATCTACCAGAATAACTTCATACCACTTATGGGAACCGTCTTCTGTCACATAATAGGAATTCAGCACTTCAAGGTTTGGGTACTTCTTGGCAGCTCTCTCCTCCGCTATCCACTGCAATCCTTTTCCTGGAGTGAATTTCCTTAAACCTGCCTTGGACGGCTTTCTTCCTCTTGCTGGCTTAGGTCTTCTTCTGCCACCCCTCTTGACTCTGACCCTTACCACTATATACCCTTGTTTTGCCTTGTAACCAAGATTTCTTGCCCTGTCTATTCTTGTTGGCCTTTCTATTCTCTCCAGAGAATTTCCTTTCCTCCATTCAATTAGCCTTTCTTTCCAAATACCTCCAAGATTCTCTTTTGGCCTCTTCCACAATTCTCTAACTCTTTGATATAAACCCATTTTATCACCTGTAAAACCTTCACCTTAACGGCACATCGTAGGTCTCTGCTATAAGCTAAAAACTTTATATATAAATATGTATTTAAATCTTTATAAGTCCTTAAAAAACTTTAAAGGAGGTTAATTTAATGCATGCAGCAACAAAAATGGTTATAGGAATAATTTTAATCGTCATAGGACTTTGGTTACTAGTGCCAGCGGAAGCGCCTGGACTGACAGCAATAAAGCCACAGAACCTGGCAGTTTTTGACTGGTGGAACGAGTTTTTAACAGTGCTGAAAGGTGTCATACCGCCAATGATAATAATATTCGGGGCGCTTATAGTCTGGATAGAAAGCGAAGAACTTAAGACACCAGTGGTACCTGAAATAGAAGAAGAGCCAAAGCCAAAAAAGACAGCAAAGAAAAAGACCAAAAGGAAAAAGTAATTCTTCCTTTATTTTTTTATTTTAGTTTTTGTTTTATTATTTTTGAAAATTATTTATCTCTTCTTGTGTAATTATCAATATGGTTTCTACTGCGCAACTATGCCTTTACTGTAAAGGCTCGAGAAATCTATGCGGCCTGGGGTATTGCCCGCTTCTAAAGAGCATTAAGGCTTCCAAAGAAATAAACATCCGCCAGGAATTTTTTGGCCCCAGTCCATCTGTTTTCGTGGGCAGAATTGGATATCCGAATGTTTTTGTCGGCCCAATGGGTGCAATTGAAACCGAAAACATTGACATCATAGACAATCCCTCAGAATGGTTTGGAATGGACTATGAAAAAATAATTGAGATACGCTCATTTCTCCTAAGGTCAAAATATAAAGTGGATGTACATTCCAGTTCAAAATTTACTGAAGAAAATAAGCTTCTGGCAATGGCCAAAAAACCAACAGATGTTGAAATGAAATTCAAGACAAAACCATCCTACCACATGAAATTCTCCGAGATAGTCAGGCCAATGGGACCCTCGGCAACACTTAAAGAGATGAAACCTGCAGAGAATATCAAGATACAAAGAATTGTGGAAAAGGTTACCAGCGATGAGATAAAAGCAAATGATTCTGCACTCATACTCTACGAAAAGGGTGTGAACCTTTACAAGATAACAAATATTTTTTCTGTGGGGGCTCTGGGAATAGACAAAAAAATGGTTCCCACGAGATGGTCAATAACAGCAATAGACGACATCATAGGGAAGAACCTGTTGAATTATGTCAGAGAATACCCGTCTGTAAACGACTTCAGAGTTTATGAGTCAATTTTCCTGAACAACAAGTTTTTGATTCTTATGATGCCAGGGAACTGGGAATTTGAGAACTTTGAAGCATGGGCGCCCGGCTCTTTCTGGTCAGAAAACCTGAAAAAAACTGAAATAATAGAAGAATACGAGCCATTCAAAGGGAGAACCAAGTATGCAGACAAGCAGGCTGGAGGCTATTACGCATCGAGGCTCGGCATCATTGAAGGACTCTACAACATGAAAAGGCAGGCAAGGGTTGTTGTCTTTCGTGAAGTGTATGAGGGGTATATGGTGCCTGTCGGCGTATGGCAGGTGCGCGAGAACGTAAGAAACGCGATAAAATCTGGCTACGAGAAATTCTCCACTTTAAAGGAAGCCCTTGAATACATCAGACCAAAGTTAAGGATATCATTGGAAGAATATTTGAAAAAAAGCAAAACACTTAAACAAAAAAGACTTGAAGACTTTATTAAACAGTAAAAAATATATATAACAATTAGTTTTAAACTTAAATCTTTTAGGGTTCTTATTTTAAGAATGAGTGATGAATTGAAGGAAGAGCTTCTTCTGGAATTCAAAGAAGAAGTAGAAACAAAAATATTGGAAAGATATCCAGAGTTCAATAAAAGAAAAAAAGATGAATCTTTTTACAATGAATTAATGGATATGTCCGAAGAAATTTACTCCTATATTAAAGAGTTTCACAAGAGCTTTTTGGAAAATCCAGAAGCATACATAAACTTTTTATTTCCAAGAGACAACCGCCCGCCCACAATGGATTATTTTTTCAGCTGTGTGGACTCAAGCTGTTCCCGACCTCTTTCTAAACTGATGAAAAGTGTTGAAAAACTTCTCAAAGAAAAATACTCTGAAAAACTTGAAATATTTGAAATAGACACAAAAAAGCTTAGTGTAAGAGAAGAAATAAAAAAGAAATATGCATTTGAAATGTGGAAAGAGAACCTCCATAAATTGGTGGAAGATGTGGAGATACCTAGAGAAGTCTTAGGAACATATAGAGAATTTGCACAGGAGAATTGGGGAGAAGACGGAGAGAAGAACCTGGAAACCCATTTTGGCAGATGCGAATACGATAATTCTATAAGAGGAGTAGAGGTAAAAAAACCTGCCAAAAAAGGAAGGACAAAAGTTAAAATTAGAAAAGGAACAACGAAAGAAGCAGTTTTAAGAGCTGTTGAAAAATTTTCTAATGAACCTAAAAATTTTCACAACATACTGGAAGAAGTTGAAAAGATAAATCCAAAGGTTGATGCAAAATATCTATCGGTAGTGTTGTCCCAATTACACAACGAAGGCCTTATAGATAAGGATGGTCAGAAATTTAAATATAGATATTTTATAAGAGAAGAAGAATCAAAATATGGAATAGTTGTTGAATCCATGAGAGAGAATTCATGCGATATTAAAAAGGCAAAGGATAGCGCTGAAAAGAAAGGTGTAAATCCAAAAAATTTTGACCCTCTATTAAGTTATGCTGTCAAGAAAGGGCTTATTGAAAGAAAAGGAGAACCCAGGAATTATGAATATTATTTTCAGGAGAATTAAGTTAAAATTTTTATTATATCGCCATTTTTCAAAACATGGTCAGCGCCGATTTTTCTCTTTGTTCTTGCGTCTATTGCCCCTATGAATTTGTCTCCAATGTCTGTGTGTATCAGATATGCGAACTCCCTGGCAGTTGTTCCCTCAGGAACCAAATGAGCATCCGGAAGCACGTTTCCCTTTTTATCAGTCCAGTGTGTTTCATCCTCCACTGAATAAACAACCATATAATTCATCAAATCAAAAACTGCCTTGTTCAGGGATGCCTGCACGCCAGTTGAGCCATATTTTTTAAGAAAATCCCTTATGAGCTCAAGTGCATTTTTTTGCTTTTCTGTAAGCTCCTTTAAAATCTCAAAACTACCCGAACCGGGGATATACTTTATTAGACCTGCCTCGTCTGCCTTTCTTAATGCCAGTTCTGCATCAGCGCAGCATGGCACCATGAGGGGATATTTATCCTTAAGCCTCTGATAGTTTTCCTCCCCTTTAGGCAAATCCATCTTGTTTGCAGCAATTATTATTGGCTTTGAAATTTTTCTCAGGTTTCTTGCAAACCTGTAAATATCGTCTTCTGTCCATTTGGTTGGGCTTGTTGGATCAACATCACTCAATTCAATTACCCTGTGTATATCATCTATTTTTATTCCAAGACCTGAAAACCTGCTCATGATTTGCTTCTCAAAATCTGAATGTGTTATCTCGGTTTGCTTCGCCATTTGTGCCCATTCCCTCTTGAAGATATTTGCATACCAGAAATCAATTTCCTCTTCAAAGAACTTTATATCCTCCTTGGGGTCATGCTCTTTTGTCGGGTTCCCTTCAACATCTGTTGTCCCGGAGATATCCAGAACATGAATCAAAACTGGCGCTGGCCTCAAATCATCCAGAAACTGGTTTCCAAGTCCGCGACCTTCATGAGCTCCGGGTATAAGTCCGGCAACATCCAAAAGTTTTATTGGTATGAACCTTGTTCCATCCACACACTTGGAATTCTTTGGATTGCATTTTTTTCCCAATTCCTTGCATGGGCACTGAGTTGCAACGTAGCCAATACCCTCGTTTGGCTTTATTGTAGTAAAAATTCTGTTTGATATTTCAACGTCTGTTAGAGTGGCTGCTTTAAAGAATGTAGATTTTCCGACATTGGTTTTTCCCACAAGCGCTACAAGAACCATGAATATAAATTGAACTTATAAAATTAAAAGTTTTTAATAATGAAGACAAAAAATAACTATGAGAATTGCTGTTATTGATTACAAGAAATGCAACCCTAAAAAATGTAGTTATGAGTGCATAAGATTCTGCCCAAGAAACCGGGCAGGCGACGACTGCATCACAAAGGGCGAAAACGACAAGCCTGTCATTGATGAAAATCTTTGCATTGGCTGCGGAATATGCGTCAAGAAGTGCCCTTTTGGCGCTATAAAAGTTGTCAACCTTCCCGAAGCATTGAAGGAAAAGCCTGTCCATAGATTTGGAAGGAATGGATTTGCTTTGTATCGGTTACCAATACCAGTTCCTGGAAAGGTCATTGGACTGCTCGGCTCCAATGGCATAGGCAAAACCACTGCACTTAAAATACTTTCAGGAAAAATAAAGCCAAATCTTGGTATGGATAAGGAGGTTGATGAAAAAGAGCTGTTAAAGATATTCCGTGGCAACGAACTGCAGAAATATTTTGAAAATTTATCCGGTAATATAAGAACCATGTACAAACCACAGCAGGTAGATGAAATACCAAAAATATATCCGGGAAAAATAAGAAAAATTATAAAAAGCGATAAAACTATGGAATTTCTGAAAAGGCTGTCTGTTGAATACATCCTTGACAGAAATACTAATGATTTGTCAGGCGGGGAACTCCAGCGCTTGGCAATAGCCCTTGTTCTTTCTAAGGATGCTGACTTTTATTTCATTGACGAGCCTTCATCCTACCTAGATGCCAAAGAAAGGCTGGAAGTTGGAAAACTCATAAGGGAGATTGGAAAGGAAAAAACAATACTTGTTGTAGAGCATGACCTGGCAACACTTGATTTCATGGCAGACCAGATTCACATATTTTATGGTGTTCCAGGCGTTTACGGGATAGTAAGCAAACCCTATGGAGTAAGGGTTGGAATAAACACATTTCTGGATGGATACATAAAGGAAGATAATGTCAGGATAAGAGACGAACCAATTGTTTTTGAGGTTATTGCGCCAACAAAAGACAAAGAGAATTATCCCCTCCTGAAGTTTACAGAGATAAAGAAAAAGCTCGGCGATTTTACGCTGAAAATAGATTCAGGTGAAATAAACATCCAGGATGTCTTGGGTGTGCTTGGCGCAAACGCACTTGGAAAAACAACATTTGCAAAGATACTTGCAGGAGAGATAAAACCCGACGCAGGAACAATAAATCCAGAAGTTAAAATAAGCTACAAACCTCAGTACATACACACAAATTTTAATGGAACCGTCCTGGAGATCTTAAGAAAGAACAAAAATTTCTCCAAGTATAAAAATTCCATAGTTGGTCCGCTTGAGCTTGAGCACCTCTTCCAATCGAAAGTATCTGAACTAAGCGGAGGTGAACTCCAAAGGCTTGCCATTGCACTGTGTCTCATGCAGGATGCAGACCTGTACCTCATGGACGAGCCATCTGCTTATCTGGATGTGGAGCAAAGACTGGCAGCAGCCAAAACCATCCAAAAGATAATGTTTTTAAGGGAAGCCACTGCAATGGTGATAGACCATGATATTTTGTTTTTGGATTATACATCACACAGGGGGATGGTTTTCATTGGCGAACCTGGAAAAAATGGGCATGCCCTTTCTCCAATGAGCCTTGAGTCCTCCTTCAACACATTCCTGAAAGACGTTAACATAACATTTAGGAGGGACCCTGAAAACGGTAGGCCAAGGGCAAACAAGCCAGATTCTGTTAAAGACAGAGAACAAAAAGAAAAAGGGAATTATTATTATACAAACTAATATCTTCTTGGAACCGGTGGTTGTATGTTCCTCTCCAGATTTGCAAGCCTTCTATCTATATCATCCAGCCTGTACATAATCTCGCTCAGAACCTCATCAATGTTTGTAGGGCCTCTGAAATGTACCTTTGACTCAAATGTTGGCGGTTCTGGTGTTGGAGCCAACCTTGGTTCTCTATTCTCCGGAACATTATAAGCCCTATCGTCAGCAGGTTCCCTGTGCATGTCAGTTCCAAAATTAGGGTTCGGCAACCTGCGGATATCATCCGGTTCCGGGATGTGATAATCTTCTCTGGAATGTGAATCTGGCGATATAGTATCAATGAGCGGTTCCTTTTTGACTTTTTTTTCATGACGCAATATTTTCTTCAACGTATTGAACATAAAACCAACTCTAACATTATAAATATAAAAAATGCTTATATAAATTATTAAGGTGTTAAAATGGGAGCAATCTTGGACAGAACACTAAAAATAAAGGGAAGCGTGGGCTTCCCCACAGAAATATACTTCAAAATGATTAAACTGCTTAAGAACAGGCATTATACTGTTAAAAAATATAAGGACTGGCTTGAAATAAACCCAAGAAGCAACTATCATCAGGAGATGATGCAGAAAAAACAGGCACTGGAGCAAAGCGTGGCAAGGGTAATGATTAACATAAGTGATATGAGAAGAGACATAGAGCTCATAAAACACGACTTAAGGAGATTAGAGGAAGTTAAGGGGCATTTTAAAGAAAAAGATGAACATATACTAAAATCAGATTTCGTTGACTTGGTTGACAGAAACACCGGGCCATTGAGCCTGATAGACCTTGCAACCACAGGAAAATTTCCGACTATTGTTGTTGACTTTTATAAAATAAAGAAAGAAGAAGATATTGGAAAACTGAAAATATCACAAACTGAAAAGGGTATACTCAAAAAGAAGTGGAGACTTTATCTCTACTGGAAAGAAAAGTATGGAAATGAGATTGATGAAAAAGTCAACATGCTTAAGGAGCAGCTAAACAGCAGAAAAGCATCACTAAAATTATATAAAGAGCTTCTTGAACCATACGTAAAAGCCATAAACAAAATAAAATTCTCTGAGAGTGAATACACGGGATTAGATGACCCTAACCTTATAGAAGGCTACAACACCTCAATTGCTGGAGTTGAACTTCTCTGCTGGAAGGGCGTATCAATTGAAACAGAATTTGAATACAACAAGGAAAAATATCCCTTCTACGCATACATTGAAATAAAGATAAAAAGAAAGACAAGGTTCGTGAGCGGAAAAGAAAGTGAATTGATGGAAGTAAACATGAAACTTTATCTAAAGACGGGAAAAGAAATTGAAGAAATTCAAAAGAAGATAAAAGAAAGGGAAGAACTGTTGTGGAAAGAAATTGAGCAGTTCAAAGGAGGAGAAATTAAAGAGGAAAAGGAAACAAAAAAAGAAAAGAGCAAAATATTGAAGTCATTGGAAAGCACTATTCGGGCCATAGTTGGAAAGCCAATAGAGGGTGATTACTATCTTCCAAAGGGATATAAAGGAAAACTGGAAAATTACATAAGAAGAGATTTTATAGAATTCTACGATGATGTGAAAGACTTGATTGGTGGATTGAAACTGAAGAGGCATGGTGAAGAATGGCGATAAAAAAGGCGTTGGAAAAAATTTTTGGCAAAGAAGATAAAGGGCCTGAACCTGACGTTGATTATATTGTTGGAGTGTCAACCGGCATGCCAAAGCAATATCCAACTCCAGCAGGAAGGCTTGGATATTCCATGGGCAAAGGCACAGAATTTATGGAGCTTATGCTGGAGCATCCTGTAGCAATGGCTAAGCGTGAAATAGATGAGATAAAGAGAATTAAAAAAAGCATGGGAATAAAGCTTGGCCTGCATGGAGGATTTGAAGTATATCTGACATCTCCCTATGACATAGATTATATCAGTACAGAGGATCAGTTAAAACACTATATAGATGTAACTGCAAAAGTAAAAGCCAAATATGTCAACCTTCATGTATGTGTGCTTGCAAGACCAAGAATGTATCCACTGCCACGAAGATATGACTATTTAGTTGATGAAAACGGCGAGAACATTATTAAGAAAATTTCTAAAAAGACGCCAAATCTTTACAAATGGTTTTTCAACCTTATTTTCAGCAAATATATAAGCATAAGAGGAATAGAAGAGGAGGCAAGGAGAAGAAAAGCTAAAGAAATACAGTCATTAAAAAAAGATGCAGAAAATAAAAAGATTGATGAAGAAACATTTTATAAAAAACAGTCAGAAATCTTAGATGGGGAGATTGAAAACATAAAGGAGGAATATTTAAACGAGTGGAAAAAATCTTTAAGAAGACAGCCATGGGGTGACCATGGAACAGAAGATGTTGCATTTGAATTAATGGGAAGATGGATGTATGAAACCAAAGACCCCTTATGGAAGGCTTATTGTGGAAACAAAAGCTATGAAAATGTTAGCGAAGGAAAATTTGTTGCTGCGGTCTCGGCAAAGTATGTTGTTGGACACCTGAAAAAGCATCTGGAAAGAATGGAAGAAAAAAAAGTCATAATAACATTGGAATCCCCAGATGCAAGAGGAGGACAATACGCAGGATATTACAGGCTGCAGTCGTCAACGGACATATATCATATTGTTAAATATCTGGATTCTCCTTATGTCAGAATCCTGATAGATTTTGAACATGAAGCAACACAGGGTATAGATCCAATGGAAGATTTAAAAAAGGCTCCAGGAGATATTGGAGACTATGTACTGACTCTGCATGTTGGAACAATACCAATGCCTGCCCATGCTCATGCTCCGTCCCCAAGAGGAGATGTGTATTTGTATAAGCTTGTTTGGGAGCTAAGAAAGAAAGGGTTCAAAAGGGGGATATTTATTTTTGAAAGAGGTGGGTTTGAAGAGCCAAGACTTTACGAACAGATTGTCATAACATTAAAGGACATAGCAAAATACCTGTCAAAGGACATACCACCAGACGAACTGCCAGACGAGTTCTTTGGATTGACGCCTGCAGAAATGGAGCACGAAAAAAGGGTAATAGACTCACACTTATTTGACCCTCTGCAAGGTATGTTTGAGCTTCCTGAATTATCACACACATGGCTAGGAAAAGAAGCGATGGAAAAGAAAAGAATCAAACCTGAAACATGGAAAAAGGAAGAACACCGTTAGCTTTATATAGTAGCTTGTGTAATTATTTAGTAGTGGTTACTTAATTGGTGTTTCTATGGGCGAGTTGAAATTCAAGAAAAAACTTATTAAGAACGGCTCAAAACCGAAAAAGAAAATAGGTAAGAAAATCAGGGACTTTGAAAAGAAAAGAAGAGCCGAAGTAATAAAGAGGTTCAGCAAGAAAATATTGGAAAAATATGGGCCAATGATAAAATCAATTGTTGCGTGGGGCAGCGTTGTAAGAAATGAATTCACGCACAAGAGTGATATTGATGTTGTAATTCTAGTTGATGATACAAGAGGAAACCTGAGCAAAGGCTTAAGGGCACAAATAGATGATTTTGTATTTAAAACTGCCAACGAGGTGGATGAAAAACTTTCTCCACAACCGGTATGGACAATAACAGAATTTATGAGCATGATAAGAAGAACCTCTCCGCTCGCGTACAATCTTTTGAAGGATGGTGTTGCTGTCTACGACACTGGCTTCTTTCTAACTAACAAAAGATTGCTTGATATGGGAGAAATACCGATAACAAGAGAAGCTGTGGAAAGTAGAATGGAAAATGTCCCAAAAAGATTGAGAAGGGCTGAACACGCCAAGCTATACATAATAGCTGAAGACCTTTATTATGCTACGCTTGACTCATTACAGGCAGTAGTAATGTATATGGGAAGAGGACCGCCTGATGCCAACCACGCTGCAGAAGTTGGCAGAAAATATTTAGTTGAAAACGGATTGACAAAGGAAGAATACATAAAGATAATTGAGGATATAATAAAATTTAGAAAGGGAACCGAACATAGAGAGATAAAGGAAATAAAGGGAGAGGAAATAGATAAGTACATAGAAAGAGCGAAGAAATTTGTAAAAGAAATGGAAAGGATTCTAAAGGTTTTGGAAAATAAAAGAAAAGAATCTGATATAGAAAAAACTTATGAAATAATGATAAAGGCAAGCATGGCTGCATTGAAATCCATAGACAAGCTCCCGGAAGACCCCAAAGAATTGCCGTCAGCATTCAAAAAGCATTTAGTTGAAAGCGGAATGGTAAATCCCGTTTATGAAGATGTTTTCATGAAAATAATTGGAATGAAGAAGATGATGAATGACAAAAAAATTGAAGAAGTTAGCGAAAGGGATATAAACATAAGCAAGGAATATGTAAGAAGATTTATAGAAAATGTCAAGAAAATAGCCGGTGAAAGGAAATTAAAGGAAATTAAAAAGATGAAAGCATTGAAAAAGAAGGAAAGTGAAGAATTGGAATCATTGAAAAAGAAAAAAAGTAAAGAAAAAACTAAGAAGAAAACGAATTGATTTCTTAAGCCAATGAAACATTAACTTCTTCGTCTTTTATCTCTACCAATACGTTTTTCATGGCTGCATTAATTACCGTAGTTTTGCCAATGTTGCTTACTCCAGCAGCTTCGTGTATGTGTCCGCACAAAAACACGAGAGGCTGGTATTTCTCTATTAGAGCTCTAAGTTCATCACTGCCAACGTGAGAGCCAAAATCTGTCTTGTCAAGAACTCCCCTGGGAGGGTAATGACTTATAACTATGGTCTTTCTGGGATTGTTCTTAAGCAGACTCTCAAACTTGTCCAAAACATAAGATGCCATAAAATAATAATCTCCAAGCCCGACAATGTAATAATCCCCAACCTTGACCCTCTTCAAATGGACAAAATGAAATTTTTCATGTATTTTCTCGAGATTAAGAAAATAATCTGGGTTGGGATCTATATTCCCGTTTACACAAAAAACTGGCAAGCCAAGGGATATCAAAAAGTTCAATGGCCCCTCAGCATTCCTTCCTTCGCCGTGCCATCCGTGGGGAGAAAAATCACCTGCAGCAAGGATAGCATCAATATTCTGGAAGCTAACTATTTCTTTCATCTGGACAGGTACTACACCATGCAAATCTGATGTGCACAGAAATTTCATATTGTTAAAATAAGAGAAAAAGAATTTAAATGTTTTAGGGTGGATATATGTAAAGCGCTTCCTGTGTGAATGGGTTTGTTGTGTCTTTATTTTCTGGATTTTCTAAATCTCTGGCTGTAACATCTCTACTTAACCTCCATGCCTTTAAAAGATGTGCCCTATCCATTTTAATATAATGTCCTGACAATTCTTTTATTTCTTTTATCTTACTCAAATCTATGTCTGGGTTTTTATATATTATCCATCCAGCAGGGTCATGAATAACGAAAGTATCCGAACTTTTATCATAATCACATAATACAATCCAATGTGCCCACCACTCGTAGCCTCCCCTTGCATACTTAGAATAAAGAACATCGCCGTTTACCAAAACAATAACAGGTTTCCCTTCCTTAACAAGAGAAAAAACATTCCTTTCTATGTCATCTGTTATAACTTCTTTTACACCTAATTTCAACACCTCATCACGGCGCCCAATGGCATAGCTGTGTATATCCTTTGATGGATCAGTCTGAATCTTGTTTTCTAGCTTATATATAACAACATTGAATCCCTGTGCTCTGGCATAATATGCCATATCATAATCTATTGCTCCTGCCCAAGGACTCCCCTTAATCAAGCTTTTCTCTATTTCGTGAACCAGGTTCGTGACATCCTTGTTTTCTTCCCTGATTATATTCTTCCATGCATCGATAACTGCCAAAACACATGCCATATTGCATATCTTAGAAGATTTTGACTGAATATAGTTTGGAATCTGCATAATTAATTATTTAATCGACATAACTTAAATTATTGTATGAAACTCAGGGAGATTCAAGAAGGTGAAGTTAAGTTAAAAATTCCGGACGTGAAAAAGCCGGAGCAGGGAGAAGTATTCTACAACCCTATAATGGAAATGGACAGAAACATTTCTGTGTGTCTGTTGCCTCTTCTTTCTGGAGTGCTTAACAAAAAAAGGAGTGAAATAAAGGCGCTGGATGCACTCTCAGCCACTGGTGTAAGGGCACTGCGCTACACCAAAGAAACAAAAATAAACACCCACGCAAACGATGCAAACCCAAAAGCCTTTGAACTGATAAAGAAAAACGCCAAACTAAACAATGCCGAAATGACAATAACAGAAGAAGATGCCAATATAGTGTTGAGAAAAAACAAATTTGATTTCATAGACATAGACCCATTTGGCTCGCCTGTTCCTTTTCTGGATTCCGCCGCCAGAAGCTTTCCAAAAGAAGGCTTTTTAGCTGTAACAGCAACTGATACTGCCCCATTATGCGGAACTTATCCAAAGGTTTGCTTAAGGAGATATGGCATAAAATCCTTTAAGCCTGACTACTACAATGAACTGGGAATAAGAATCCTGATTTCTTCAATGATAAGAGCTTTTGCAAAGTATGAAAAAAAGTTTATGCCTTATCTGAGCTATTCCAGGAGGCACTATTTCCGGGTTTATGGAAAAATAGAGAGCGGTGTGAAAAAAGTCAATGACTCATTAAAAGAATTTGGATATATGAGCCACTGTTTCAACTGTGGATGGAGAGCAAAATCACTGGAGAAAGCATGCCCTGTTTGTGGCGCTAAAACAGAATTCTGTGAGGTTTATCTTGGAAAAATCCAAAACAAAAATTTTCTCAATCTGCTGGCAAAGCAACTTCAGAAAAGAATGCTTGTAAAAGAAGAAAATTTCATTCAGAAAATAGATGAAGAATTAGCATCCCCTTTCTATTATGACATACATTACATATGCAAAAAATCAGGGAAACAAATAAAAAAAACAGACTATATCATAAGCAGGCTCAAACCTCTTGGGTTTAAAGCATCAAGAACCCACTTTTGTCCAACAGCAATTAAAACAGATGCCGATTTTGAAAAAATGATAAAAATTATATGATTATTTCTTTTTCTGAAAACCATCATAGAATGGACATACGCCATGCTGTGTCCAAAAACATCTCCTTCCAAAACATTGTCCGGTTTCCTTATAGAAATTACACTCTTCAACAACTCTTCCCCTTCTCTGAACTACAGGTTTCCTTACCTTAACCAAGTCCTGCATATTCCTGAAAGGGAAAACATGCTCCTTCAAGCTTATACTATCATCTTTAATTTCTATAACCATTCTAATAACACACCCCTTTATTCTTCTTCCCTAACCTTTTTCTCAACCTCTTCTTCTATTCCTAATTTTTCAACAATTTCCTTGTACCTGTTTCTTATGGTAACTTCTGTCACACCAACAACATCAGCCACTTCCCTCTGGGTTCTTTTCTCATCATTTAAAACCGCTGCTATGTAAAGGGCGGCGGCGGCAACTCCAGTAGGGCCTTTTCCAGAAGTAATATCATGCTCTTTGGCTTTCTTTAAAATATCTATTGCCTTAGCCTGAACCTTATCGCCAAGGCCAAGCATAGTTGCAAACCTCGGTATATAATCCTCTGGCTGCGAAGGCAGAATCCTTATGTTCAATTCCCTGCATATATATCTATAGGTTCTTCCGATTTCTCTTTTGTCAACACCTGAAACGTCTGTTATTTCGTCAAGAGTTCTTGGCGACTTGAATTCCCTGCATATTGCATACAACAGAGCAGCAACAACAGACTCCATTGACCTTCCCCTGACAAGCCCTTTGTCAACAGCAATTTCATATGCCTTGGCAACTTCCTCGTGAATATTTTTTGGCAAACCCAAAAATGAAACCAACCTTTGCAATTCAGAAAGAGCAAAACTTAAATTTCTATCTTTACTCTCAACAAGCCTCTTCTGCCACTTTCTTAGCCTGTAATATTGTGCTCTCTTCTTTGCAGAAACCTTGAAAAATTCTCCGGGACCCTTTCCTATTTCAGTAATCATCCCCTTGTCGTGCTTTGTTGGAGTCAAAGGCGCACCTGTTCTTGCCCTTTTTGACCTTTGTTCCTGGTCAAAAGCCCTCCACTCCTGCCTAAGATCAATTACATTATCCTCAATTATTAAACCGCAATTAGCACAGATTATTTCTCCCCTGGATGGGTCCTCTATTAAATGTGTAGAACCACATTCTGGGCAAACTTCTCTTGTGTTAACAGTCTTTGCTCTTTTTTTAACCATATACACCACAAAACTTTAATCATTTTTTAATGGTAACAAATAATTTTTGTATATATACTTTTAGCAGAACTAGTATATAAAGTTAACGTTTTTTTTAATTACTTTTAGTTGGTGAATTTTCACTATACAGTTATATTATAGTGTATACTAAAAGCCTTTTTTAATGTTTTTCTTTTTATCTATTCAACAAGCTTTCCTTTATTTTCTCAACTTCATCCATAATTTTATTAGAATCTAAAACAAACTTCCTGCCTCTCATTAAAATTTTGCCATCGCATATTACTGTATCAACATCCTCGCCGTTGCAGGCGTAAACCAAATGTGACACTGGATTGTAAACCGGTGTGAGATGCGGCTTTCTGAAATCAACCAATATCAAATCTGCCTTTTTCCCAACCTCCAATGAACCTATTTTCTTTTCAAGCCCCAGCGCTTTTGCGCCATTTATTGTAGCCATCTCCAGTGCGCGCTGTGCTGGAATCAGTGTAGGATTCAGGTTATGCACCTTGTGAAGAAGTGCTACTGTCTTAACCTCTTCAAAAATATCAAGATTGTTGTTGGAAGACGGTCCATCTGAGCCCAGAGAGACAACACCTTTCATTTTTTGTATAGGTGCAACACCACTTGCCAATTTCATGTTGGATATTGGACAGTGTGTAACTTTTGCTCCTCTTTTGTAAATTAAACCTATCTCCTTGTCTGACAACCATATGGAATGGGCAAGAAGAGTTTTCTCCGTGAGAAGCCCCAAGGAATCCAAAAATTCAATTGGCCTCATGCCATACTTTTCCTTTATTTGCCTTACCTCTTCCTGGGTTTCAGAAGCATGAATGTGGACAATTGCACCAGTTTCTTCTGATATGCCCTTAACCTCCAAAAGCTCTTCTTTGGTGCAGGCATATGGAGAATGCGGACCCAAGGCAATTTTTATTTTTCCCGAATCATTTTTAAGAAATTTCTCGGCATTTTTCGCGCTGGATTTTTTGTCTATGTTTTCAAATATTGCGGGTGAAATAACAGCCCTCAATCCCGACTCTTTTACAGCCTTTAAAATTTCCTCCGGATGTGGATACATATCCGAAAAGGTCGTAACGCCAAAACTTATCATCTCCAAGTTTGCAAGCAAAGAGCCGTAGTATATGTCCCTTGGCTTTAACTTTGCCTCAAGCGGCCATATTTTTTTCTGGAGCCAGTCCATGAGTGGAAGGTCATCTGCATACCCCCTCATGAGAGTCATTGGTGTATGGGTGTGAGTATGTATCAAACCCGGCAAGGCAACCATTCCTTCCCCGTCTATAGTTTCTTCTCCTCTGTATTTTTTGGAAAGCTCACTGCTCTTCCCTATATCCAAAATCTTGTTCTCCTCTATAAAAATGGCACCGTTTTTGATTACTTCTTCTCTCGGATTCATTGTAACGATGTACCTTATATTCTTAATTAACATAAAAACAAATTGTAAGAAAAGGAATATAAAGCTTAAAAACAGAGAGAAAAAATTATCAGAGTTCTTTTAAAATTTCTTCTTTTATCTGACTCTTGATTTTTTCCTTCAGTTCGTCCTTTAATTCTGTCTTCAACTCTTGAATTATTTCGCTCTTTATCTCATCAACTATTTCCTTAACAACTTTTGACTTAACTTCATTGCCTATACTCTCATCCATATCTACACCTCCTTCAGAAACTGGCTCAACATTCTCAGACTTTTCTGCCTTTTTAAAAAATGGCAACTTCATACAAACCACTTTATATTTAATTGCCCTTTATTAATATTTATGCCTCTCTTCAAGAGTGATGTAGCAAAAGAATTTGCAGTATTTTTCATTTTAATAGCGTCTGTCGTCATAGTTTACCCAATATATCTTCTTGAATATGCTCTTTCAGGCACAGGCACCCTCCCCTACATATCACCATTCATAGAAGAAACAATAAAAGGACTTGTGATTTTTTACTTCATCAAGAAAACTAATCCGGACATAAAAGGCGCTATGCTCTATGGTATTGCAATGGGTGGTGGTTACGGTTTTATAGAAAATCTGTTATATGGCATAAAACTCATACCAAATCCTTACTTCTTTGGCATTATGGGGCTCAGGTTCCTCTACCCCTTGTTTATTCACATAAACTCTTCCACTGTATTTTCTGTTATGTCAAATAAAAAGCTTATATTTTTGGGACTTATAATGGCTATAATTATTCATCTTATGTACAACATGGCTGTATTACTTTAACTCAAAGTATTTTTTAATCTCTTTTTCTGTCTCCTTTTTAAGCTTCTCCTTAATCATCGGTTTTATGCTTTCCATAACCTCTCTTTTTAAATCTGGTGTTATCTCAGACTGAGATATTGTCTCCTTTTTGTTTTTCATCATCTTGCTCATGAGAAACATTGTCATTGGATTCATCTTACTGCCACTCATCTGCATCATCATCAAAGTTTCTGGAGGCATATCCTCATCAAGCATAGACAACATAAGAGG
>CAYNRH010000011.1:0-20836 GCA_964399605.1 uncultured archaeon
TTTTATCAATATAAAAATTAAAAAGAGTATATAAAAATCTTACCTTTATCCTACCTTATCTCTTACCACTAAGAAGTTAAACAATAACTTCCTTTAAATCTGATATTTTTTTGACAACTGCATCTGGTTTTGCCTGGGTGTTGTATCTTCTCCACGATGTCGGCTTATGCTCCTCTGTCTTGTATAGAATGGTTTTCAAACCAACTTCGCCTGCAGGAAGTATGTCTCTGCCGGGATCATCACCAACATAAATGCTGTTCTCCACACTAATATCACACATATCAAGACATTTTCTGAAAAATTCTGTACCTGGTTTTTCAACTCCGATTTCTTCCGATGAAATAATTTTATCAAAATAAGAATCCAGTCCCATCCACTTCATAACAGATTTAACACCATATTCCCTGTCATTACTCCAGACAAAAAGCTTTTTGTCTTTATTTTTCAAATACCCCAAAGTTTCTTTTGTTTTGGTGTAATCGTTTCTGAGAATAAATTCTCTGAATTCGCGCCTATATATTAACAAAATCTCTGGCGCTAAAAAATTGGAATCTTCCGGTTTGACATTAATTCTCCTGAGAAAATCCTGAATAATTGGTTCCTCCTGTGAAAAATGGGAATAATGGGGACCGTTCACTGTTTTATTTGACTCGACCCAGTTGTCAACAACCTCTTTTTCTTTGACATCGTATCCGTTTTTTCTTAAAAGGTTTGCCACTTCACCAGATATGTTGCTGGCAATTTCTTCAAATGGGTCTAAGAGTATTGTATTCCCATAATCAAAAACAACGTTTTTCGCATGTATTTGCATCTTAGACACTTGTTTGTTTTTTATACTCTTCCCATACTTTGTCAAAACCATATTCTCTTGTCAAAATGTCCAAGACAACCTTCCACTGCGCTGGCACCCACTTGGGAGACTCTCCCGGTATCCACACTCCAGTACCGGGCGGAACCCCTGCTGGCTCTTCGCTTATTGTTCTTGCCAAATAGCTCATAACATCCTTGGGTGTAAAATCTACATAATGTATTTCCGTGTGCTCCCATTTACCGGATTTTGGTGCAGACTGTATTTCTTCTGTTGTATAATCTGTGGTTGCATACATTTGAGCTTCTATATGCCTGTCATCTCCAGCTCTTCCTATGCCGAACATCTTCAAGTCTTTTATATCCACACCCATTTCTTCTTTAACTTCTCTTCTGGCAGTGTCAAACGGGCTCCTGTCTTTATCGGGATTCATGAAGCCTGCTGCTATGCCATGTAAATCTGGATACTGGCCAAGTTTTTCACTTCTCTTTGTTATAATCATCTTATTGTCCGGCTCGCTGACCAACCCAACATTTACACCAATTGGATTTGCAAGGCCGTCGTTGAGATTTAGATAAGAATCCCCCCTTAACTTCATCATTTCTCTGACCATTTCTTTATCTATGCTTTTGTTTGTGGCAGCAAATGTGAAATAAGAAGTTCTCTCGCCTTCAAGAAATAATTTATGATTAGTATCATCAACATTATAACCAGATAATCTTACCATGGAACCATCAAAAAATGACCTTCCCTTTTCCTCTGCTTCCTTTCTTTTCTTTTCTACCAATTCTTCTTTAAAATCTCTTACTTTTGGATATGGTATCTCAAACATGCCTGTTATTTTTACTTTAACCTCTTTTTCAGAATAGGGGTTTTCAACATCCTCATGCAACTCTACATACGGTATTTTTAAATCACCAAAAACTGCTCCTGGATAAGCCATCAAATCACCTCTTAAACATTATTATTAAAGTGCCAAAAACTATTTATACTTGTTTTTTTGTGAAAGATATAAATATCTTACCAATATACTACTTTATAGGATTTTGGTGGGCGCATGAAAGAAAAGGTTTCTTTGACAATAGAGAAAAAGGTCTTGAAAGAAGTGGAAGGCATTGTTGACGGTTTGAGAATAAGAAACACCAGCCAGGCTGTTGAGTATCTGCTTAAAAGGGCGCTGGGTGAGGAAAAGATGGGCGTTATTCTCTGTGGCGGTGATGAGAACAAGTATAAAATAGACGGGGAATATAGGTTCACTGTCAGAATAAACAATTCTACATTGATAGAAGAAACAATTAAAAAACTGAAAAGGTATGGGTTTAAGCGCATTTTTATAATAGCAAGGGAAAACGTGTTGACAAACATATTCAGAATTTTGGAAGATGGTAGGAAGTATGGTGTAGAAGTTGAATACATAAAAGAAGTTTTTTCTAAAGGCACGATGGATTCTTTAAGGCTACTTAAAGGGAGGATAAACACAAATTTCTTGGTGGTGTTTGGGGATGTTGTTTTTGATATAGACTTAAACAAGCTCTGGGAAGCACATATTAAAAACATGGGAACCGCAACGCTGACTTTAGAAAGTTATGACAAGCCTGGAGAAAAGGGAGTTGTTCAGCTTGAAGGAAACCAAATAGTTGATTTTGTGCAGAAACCAAAAAACTTTAAGAGTTATATTGCCTTTGTCCCCTTATTTTTCTGCGGCCCGGAAATATTTGAATACGATGGAAACAGCCTGGAAGATGATGTTTTTCCAAAACTTGCAAAAGAGGGCATGCTTTTTGGGTATATCACTTCAGGTTGGAACAGGCATATGCATACAAAAAAAGACCTGGAAGAGATTAAAAGAAAATTCTGAAAAAACGCAAAATACCCTGATTCCAGGGAACCCTGTGTGTCACGCCGCTCTTGCCTTCATAATCCTTATAGTTCTTCAAATACCATTTGTATGTATCTATCCACACTTCTGCTGTCGTGTACTTGGGTTTCCAGCCAAGAATCTTTTGAATTTTATCCACGGATACATAGTGGTCAACATCTGCTGTCTCATACACCCACTCATAGAGTGGAGAAAGATGCAAATATTCCAGAAGCTTTAAAGCTGGTATTGCAATAAAACTTGGTATTGGAACAACTGTTTTTCCAAAACCCGCATAATCAAGAAGTGCTTGCAAATCTTCTTTCATTGACTTGAACTCGGTTGCCCCAACATTGAAAGTGTCGTTTACCAGCTTCTTTGGTTTTGTGGCTACCAAATATATGGCACTTGATAAATCGTCAACATGCAAAAGCTGATACTTGTTTTTTCCACTCCCAATTATAGGTATGTTTTTTCCTCTCATCACCCAGTCACATAAAATCTGAAAAACACCGAGCCTAAATGGGCCAGCAAACGTTTTGGGCCTTATGATTGGAACACAATACCCCTTTCTCCTGAATTCCAGACAGACCTCCTCTGCTTCTATTTTACTCTCTCCATATGGGCCAACACCAACTAATGGGTATTTTTCATCAACCGGATGTTTTTTAGGAATACCATAAACAGATGTAGATGATATGTAAATAACCCTTTCTACTCCGGAATCGAATGCTGCTTCAAGAACGTTTCTTGTTCCATCAATATTCGTGGATAAGATGTCTTTTCTTGACCAAAGTGGTAAAGCTGCGGCAGCATGGACAACGATATCCACTCCTTTCATTGCTTTCTTTAAAAATTCTTTATCCCTTATATCTCCTTTAAAGAATTTTATTTTAGAAACTTCAGGATAATCAAAATCGCTCATGTCTATGCCTACAACCCTTTGCCCTTTCTTCAAAAGATACCTGCAAAGGTTGTACCCAAAAAACCCGGATGCTCCTGTAATTAAAAAAGTCTTCATAAAATCATTTTTATATTACCTTTATTTAAATAGTTTTATGAAAAAAATCAAATATTTCATAAAAATGATGAGACCACGACAATGGTTTAAATCATTCTACATAATTTTTGGTGCAATCCCGGCAATATTTCTCACTCCCTACAGGCCGATGTTAATTCCCTACCTTCTCATATTGGGCATAATAAACATGATATTGATTCAGGGTGTGATTTATTCCATAAATGATATAGCTGATATAGAAAAAGACAAGTTTCACCCAAAAAAGAAAAAACGACCGCTGCCGTCAGGAAAAATAAACAAAAATGAAGCAAAGCTGTTCGCGCTTGTTTTGTTCCTTACAGCATTTGTAACCGGGATGTTGATTGACCTAAGAATCGCAATAATTGACATTCTCCTTGTTGTAATAAATCTTATTTATTCTTCAAAGCCAATTCGTTTGAAGGATTTTAAGTATTGGGATATTTTTATTACAGCAATTAATTTTCCATTGAGGGTTGGTGTCGGGTGGTATTTGTTTGAACCGTATAATGAAGGGAAGTTCCAGTTTTTGTACAAAATAACATCAAACAAGATTGTTTCACATTCTATACAGGCGCTGTTCTTCAATACACCCCCAAGAATCATAAACTTTTCAACAACTTTCTCAACAGTAACATTGTCATTTGTATCTATGATGGGACTCACTTATTTTCTAGCAGTGTTCTTGCTATCGTTAAAAAGATTGGGTGAAAAACTCTGGATAAAAAACCCTGAAAAAACAAGACCTGTTTTAGGAAAGTACTCCCCAACATCTTTGAAGGGAATTGCGCTGTTCTCGTTTTTTGTTACAATAATAAGCTTCTTTTTCCTTGCATACAGCCTAAAAATTTCTCTTATACTGCTGACGCCATATTTCATTGGTTTGCTGTGGTGGTACTATAAAATGACTTTTAAAAAGGATTCCCCGGTAAAAACACCTGAAGATGTTTTCACAAAAAATAAAAAATTTATTGGAGCAGGAGGGGTGTTTCTTGTCTTGATGCTGGTGCTGCTTTTGATTTAAAAAAGAAATTTTATTTGAACTTATGTGAAAAGAGCGCTGCCCCTACGAAAACATAAGGCCAGTATGACAAAAACCTTGTTATGATTGTAACAGCCGTAACATCAGAGAGAGCCACACCGAAAAGAGTTGTGAAAAACGTTACGGTTATTAGTTCTGACGAGCCGATAGACCCTGGCAAAAATGTCAAAATTCCAAGCAATATTGAAAGCGGTAGTATCGCTATACACGGCATTAAACTAATGGAAACTCCTATTGAATGGAATGCAACAAATATTATCAATCCTTCCACTGTCCAAACCACAAATGAAAGAAGTGCAGCAACCAATATTGTTGGCGCGTGCTTGTACTCCCTGAAAGACTTGTGAAATTTTTTTGAAGCTTCCTTGACTTTATTTTCGTAGTTCCTTACAACCGGTATGAAAGAAAATGTCTTAAAAACTTTAGCAAAAAATATTTCTGTCCTCCTCTCTGATGAAACAATAAACAGGCCAACAGATATAACAACCACATAAAACAGTATGGAAAGGTAAAGCCATATTGAAAGGTTTTGTATTTTGAGAGCCAAAAATCCCGAGGATATTATCGCTATGATTATTAAAACCATAAAATCAAGTATTCTTTCAACAACAACCGAAGGAAGTGATTTGGAAAACGATTTGTTATCTGTCTTTTTTAAAATAACAGACCTTATTGGATCCCCGGTTTTGGCAGGGCTTAAATTTGATATGAACATTGAAGCAACAAATATCTGCCAAACTTCAAAGAAATTTATCCTTATATTCAGCCTTCTTAAAAGAATGTCCCACCTTAGCGTCCTTATAAGGGAATTAAAAACCCATAAAAACAAGCCAAGAGATATAAAAAGTAAATTGGCATTTGACAAAACTGCCCATATTTTTACAGGGTCTGAGAAATATATCAGCGCCCCCAATATTCCAAATGAAAACAAAAACAAAACAATGGTTTTCTTTTTCATAATAACATCTCTTTTAAAAAATACTTGAAGGTTTATCCATATTAAGGTTCTTTCTTTTAGATATCTTGTTCAAAGCTATATTTAAAACTGATTTGGGAAGGGAATAAAACCTCTTTATCCACAAACCTGTTTTTATCTCCCTTCCTATTTTTTTTCTCCATTCTTTCTCATACAACCTCATGTCTGGATTATTTAAATCAATGGTCTGGGACGCTATCTCTGCCGCAGTCAGCCCATAGACAACACCACCACCAGAATATGGCTTTACTTGAGCAGCAGCATCACCACAAAGAAAGACCCTCTTAGAGGAAATTTTAGGAAGAAGACCATATGGAATCAATCCTGAGAATATCTTAGCTGGCTTGATGCCGTGTTTTTTGAGGAAGTTGGTAAAATGAAATTTGGCTTTAGTGGAAGATGCCAGCCCATATTCAGTGTACGCACCTCTTGGTATTCTCCAAGCAAAAAAACCCGGAAACTCCTTGAAGTAAAGGTCAACAAAAGAATCTTGGTTGCCAGCAACATACATGAAAACCCCATGCAGGTATTTTGGATCTCTCAGTCCGAGATTTCTTCTCACTGTTGATAACGGCCCATCACAACCAGCAAGGACTTTTGTTTTTATGTTCTTTATTTTTTCGTTTCTTTTTACGTAAACCGAGACTGTTTCGCCCTCAAAAAAATTTATTAACCTTGAACCAAGAAGACATTTAACGCCAGATTTTTTAGCAAGATTAAAAATATGCTTATCCAGCGCAGGCCTGTTTATCACCTGTGCCTGGTTTGAATTAAAAACATGTACTTTTTCACCTACATGTATTCTGGCGCCGTTTATCTTATGTTCTATTATTTTTTTGTTGTAAGGAACGAAGTCCCATATTTTTTTTGAAATTAAACCGGAACACGCAAGCGGCTTCCCTATTTCTTTATGCTCCTCCAAAATCAAGACTTTGTATCCCCTTTCAGAGAACTTCCATGCAAGGAATGAGCCAATTGGACCTGCTCCAGATACAACCAAATCATACATGTTAAATATTTATAAGGTTGTTTTTATTAAGTGTTAGTATGAACTTGAGAGAATGGTACGAAAAAACCGACTATAAGAAGCTGATGGTAATACCAATAATAATCTTTATAATATTTGCCGGCACGCTTTTTTATAAATATTATACCACCGGTGAGTTTTTTATTAAAAACATAGACCTGAGCGGAGGTACACAGACAAACATACAAACAAAACAAAATGTTGATGTGTCTGCATTGGAATCATATCTGAAGCCAAAAATTGGCGATGTTGAAGTAAGGGTTGCATCAAGCATAGGCGGAAATACGCTCATCATAAAAGCCGGGGAAGACGTAGACCAAACCAAATTGCTAAAAATGGTGGAAGATTATGGAATAAAAATAGATGACTATTCTTTTGAGAAAATTGGTGCACAGCTTGGAGAGAGTTTCTTCGCACAGAGCAAGATTGCACTGGCGCTTGCATTCATATTTATGGGTATTGTTGTTTTTGTAATATTCAAGAATGTTGTGCCATCTCTTGCAGTGATATTTGCTGCGTTTTCTGATATAATATGCACACTTGGTGTCATGCAGCTATTTGGGTTAGAGCTATCGCTGGCATCATTTGCTGGACTGTTGCTGGTTCTTGGTTATTCAATAGACACAGACATATTACTTACAACAAGACTTCTCAAAAGAAGGAACGGTACTGTTGTAGATAGAAGCATAGGAGCCGTTAAAACCGGTCTTACAATGACAACAACCACCATGGTAGCATTGGTTGCACTTTATATTATATCAGGGGCAACTGCGCTGCACGAAATAGCAACAGTCTTGTTGATAGCGCTTTTAATTGATATACCAAACACGTGGTTAATGAATCTTGGTATATTAAGATGGTGGATTGATAAGAAGGGATTAAGATGAATTTGTGGAAGGAGTGGAGAATTTGGCTTTTAATTTTTATAGTCTTGGGTAGCATAGCTGCGATATCCCCTAACCCTTGGGCAAAGGGTGTTGTAGTAAAATATGTTGATGAGAATTCCCCCTTCTACGGAGAAATAATGCCCGGCGAAAGCATAACCACAATAAATGAAGTTAAAATAAACTCAGTTAATGATATGGCCCAATTTGAGAACTACACGGGAATGGTAAGGATATTCCACAACGGAAAATTAACTCTTAAAGAGGTTCAAAATGGATTGGGATTAGAAGTAGAAAATGCTGGAATAAGCAAACTTAAGCTTGGAATGGACCTTGTTGGGGGAACAAGAGTATTGTTAGCACCAGAATACGAAGAAAATACAACTGAAAAAGAAAAGGAACTCCTAATGAAACAGGTTATATCAACGCTTCAAACAAGAACAAACGTTTATGGTCTTAAGGAGATAAAATTCCAGACAGTAAAGGACGTCAACGGAAATAATTATATACAAATAGAGGTTGCTGGTGCAAGTAAAAAAGAGATAGACGATTTATTGGGAAAACAGGGAAAATTTGAGGCATATGTTCCAAGAGTAATTAAATTTGAAAACAATTCAGGAAAACTAGAACTTGAGAACAAAACTTATAACATACTTAGGGAAGACAATAAAATAAAAATAGGTAATTCCTTTTATGAAGTAAATGATACGCTAACGATTGGTGATATTGATTTTAAGGTCTGGAACATAACAAATGACACCGTTATCCTTGCAGGAAAAGTCTTTGAAAGTCAAGACATAAAATATGTTTATTTTGACCCCCAACATTCTTACATAAGGAAATATGGAAACGGTTGGGAATTTTTATTCCAAATTTTAATATCTAATGAAGGGGCAAAAAGGTTTGCAGAAATAACACAGGATATACCAGTTGTTGTGGATTCAAACACAGGTGAAAGGTATCTTGAAGAAAGCATATACCTCTTTTTGGATGGAAAACCAGCCAGCAGCCTAAGAATAAGCGCATCACTGGCGGGGCAGGCATATTCTACTCCACAAATAAGTGGCGGTGGAAAAACAGAAGAGGAAGCTGTACATGAAGAAAGAAGGCTACAGAGTATTTTGAGAAGCGGGGCGCTGCCAGTAAAATTAAAAGTGGTTAAAGTTGATTCAATATCACCGTCGTTGGGAAGCCACTTTCTAAAGGGTGTCTTTATAGCGGGATTGGGTGCCATAATTGCTGTAGGAATTGTCGTCTCTCTGAGATATAGAAACTGGAAGATAGTTGTTCCTATTATAATCACATGTGTGTCTGAAGTTATCATAATTCTTGGATTTGCGTCTGTTATAAATTGGACAATAGACCTATCAGCAATAGCAGGCATAGTTGCATCGGTGGGTACCGGCGTCGATGACCAGATAATTATTACGGATGAAACCTCTCTTGAAAAAAGGAGGGAATACTCCATGAAAGAGAAAATAAAAAGAGCGTTCTTTATAATATTTGGAACAGCGTCAACAACGATAGCAGCCATGCTTCCTCTAATGATAATTGGCATAGGTGTTATGAGAGGATTTGCAATAACAACAACAATTGGTGTTTTGGTTGGTATATTTATAACAAGGCCAGCATATGCCAAGATTATAGAGAAATTAAAAATTGTTTAGGTGCGAAGATGGTTGTTAAAGAGGCTATAATTCTCGCTGGTGGGTTTGGAACGAGATTATCGCCACTAACATATACCACACCAAAACCGCTTTTGCCCATATTAAATAAACCAATGGTTTCTTATATAATAAACCAATTGCCAAGAGAAACAAAAACCGTGATAATAGCATCTAACTACAAGAACGAACAGCTTGAAAAATTCTTTGAAAAAAATGATTTTGGGAAAAACATTTTAATCAACCCTGAACCAAAACCATTGGGCACGGGTGGTGCTGTCAAGTTTGCAGAAAAATATATAACTGGGAATTTTCTTGTCTTAAATTCCGATATTATTTCATCATTAAACATAGAAGATATGGTTAAATTCCACAAAAACAACAGGGGATTTGCTACAATATCACTATGGCCAGTTGAAGACGTTTCTGAGTTTGGTGTTGTTGAAATAAAAAACAATATGATATCAAAATTTATAGAAAAGCCAAACCCAGAAGAAGCGCCGTCAAACCTTATAAATGCCGGCACATATCTATTCGATTTGAAAATACTTGACTACATAGACAACGACTTTGTGTCTATGGAAAAGGAAGTGTTTCCAAGAATAATAGAAAGTGGGAAAAGATTTTTGGGTTTTCCTGTTGCGGGTTTTTGGATTGATGTTGGAAGAATAAAAAGTTATATAGAAGCCAATAAACTTTTAATAACTGAAAATAACCTCAATAATATTGTTGGTGATGGGTGTAAAATAGAAGGAATTGTTGAAAAATCAAGTATTGGAGAAAATGTAGAAATTGGCAAGAACTCTGTAATAAAAAACTCTGTAATATTTGATAATGTTTTAATAGAAGAAAATGTAGAAGTAAATGAAAGTGTTGTTGGAATGGATGCAAGTATAGGCAAAAACTCAAACATAAACAATAGTGTTGTTGGAGAAGGAGAAAAAATAGAAAAAAACACTATAGTTGAAAATAAAAAAATATGGACTAAAGAAGTGCCAAGAAACTATCCGAAAAAACAAATTGGAAATGTAGTGAGGTGATTTAAGTGGAAGTTAGTGTAGATAAAGAAAAATGTATTGGTTGTGGAGTATGTATATCAATATGCCCTGATGTTTTTGAATTGGGAGATGATGGAAAATCACATCCAAAAGTTAAAGAAACTAACGAAGAATGTGCCGAAGACGCAAGAGACGCTTGCCCTGTTGGTGCAATAGTTGTTGATTAAACCATTTTTGGGAGTAAATCTAAAAATGCCTGTATCCCATCCCTTATTCTTATAACATATTTTTTGCAATCTTCCATATACTCGTCTCTAAGGTCCCCATAAAGCGCCTTCTCATAAAAAGCGCGGAAAGCATCCCACACAATCGACTTCTGAAGAGTTGTTTTCTGTGGATAATTTGTCTCAACAGTACCCTTTATTTCTATGTTTATGTCACCAATATATTTTATATCTCCCTTGTTTACTGGCTTGAGTTTCATATCTATTTCTATTTCATAAAGAAGCCTTGTATATTTGTCTTTTTGCTTCCACGCTTCCAGAAAAATATGGATTTTCTCTGGATCACCCTTCGTGTGTTCATAAACTCTTTCGTTTATATCTCTTGGGTCTAATTTCACACGAGAAATGAGAATTTCTTTGATTTCGGGATAAACTGCTTGTGGATTTGGTACGTTTTTTACTTTTATTTTTGGTATTATCGGACATTCATCCTCGATTTTAATTTTTGCCATACATATCACCTATATTTTTGGTGCTGAATCACGGCATTCCTCACATACCCACAATCCGTTCACCTTTGTCAAATTATCACTATAATTACCACATATTTCACAAACATCCCCTATAACTTCCGGCTCATTTTCCTGATTACCGCCCCGTATCCACGAATCTATTAGGTTTGGGGCCATCCGCAATATGTCCCCATCTGTTAATATACCAACAAGCTTACCTTCATCCACAACAGGAAGCCTTTTTATATTATTATCCAGCATTGTCACTATGGCATCGGAAAGACTTTCGTCTGGTGTGGTTGTTATAAGCTTTTTTGTCATGACATCTGATGCTTTCATTTTTGTTGGGTCTTTATTTGGTATTATTATTCTCTTTATCAAATCTTCAGATGTTATCAATCCAACTAATTTGTTCTTATCGCATATCACCATTGAACCTATATCTTTTTCTCTCATCTTCTTTGCAAGCTCTATTATCTTTTCGTCTGGAGTTGTGTAAATAACATCCTTTGTCATTGCATCTTCTACACTAATTTCTGGCATTTTTTTCACCTAAAGTAATTTTATTTAAACATCTATTTAAAAATAATAGTTATGACAAACTATAGAAAAGGGATGAATTTTGAGTTCAGGGTAAGAAACTTATTTAGAAAATATGGATATCAGGCAGAAAGAAAAGCTGCATCGGCGCCGTATGATATAATTGTTATAAAGGACGGTTCTGTTGTTTTCCTAGTAGATGCCAAAAAAACTTCACAAAAAGATAAAAAATTTATATATTTGAAGAGAAGCGATGTAGAAAAAATAATAAGAGAAGCAAAGAAAATGAATGCCAGACCGCTTATCATATATGGATTTTACAGAACTCCTGTTTTTGTAGCATTTCCTGAAGAAATAATAAAAAAGGATGTTATGAAAATGGAAAATGGTTTAAAACTAGAGGATTTTCTTATCCAGCATACCAATCATGCTTCTTCGTGAGCGCAAACAAGAATCCTATTAAACCCAAAACAGATATTACCCACGAAAAATTTATGTTATAAATAAAAAATAAAAAAAGCCCTAACAAAAATATACTAGCGCTTATAAAAACCCACCTATAATTCATTGAAACTCCTCTTTAAAATACTCTTTAATTTATTAATATTTTTTGTCCTTGTTATTGCTATTGGTATGCCTTCTATTTCTCCTATTCTCCTTGCAAGCTCATCTATTTCATCGGGCCCCTGAAAAACAACCAAGGATGGTCTGAGATTTGTAACTTTAATTGCAACCATTGGGCTTCTGCCTTTTGTAACATTTGTAAATATAAGTGCCCGGTTCGTTGTCAACCCATATATTTTAACAAGTTCTGTAGAAGATAACTCCATTATTGCCTTTAAGGAATCTATAAGGGAATAACCATAAACATCTTTGTCAATCAAATCCTCCCTTGCAACAACAACACAATCGGTTTTTTCACAAAAATCTTTAACCTTAATTGGCATTTTAAATTCATTTATGTCAATTATAGATGACGTTATTTTATCCTCACCAGGAAAATTATAAAATTCCTTCAAAACACCATCACCTTTTCTTTCTGATATCTTTATCAAGGCATCCACTATATTTCTTATTATTTTTATGCCTGGTGATTTTCTCCTCCCACTCTCATAATCAGATAAAACGGATGGCATAACGTTCATTTCGTCTGCAACTTCCCTTTGAGAAATCTTAAAAATATTTCTCCATTTCCTTATTATTACACCCGGCCTTTCAGATAAAACAATTTCTCCTGATATTTTTTTGGCTAAATTATCCTTCATTATGTCTTTTTCACTCATAATTAGTTTTTGAAGTAACAGATATAAATAATTGACGTATTTTTGTTTAAATATTGTCGATTTATAGTGAGAGAGGTATATTTCCTGTAGAAATAAATGAATTAAAATTGACTTTCTATTATATTATATATAACACTGTTATATAAATATATATAATAATAAAGAAAACAATTCCACAGGAAAAGAAGGGGTGGTATTCATATACCCCCTTATTTCACGTGCACCACCCCCTTATTTCACGTGCAGATATCTTTTTATAAATAAATATTCTATTTGAAATAGGGGTGTATAATTACTATGCAAACGTCGCTTAAAGCAATATTTGATAATTATGCCTCAAAGAAAAGCATCTTTAAAAATAAAAAGGCAATTACAATATCATATAATCCAGATGAACTTCCACATAGGGAAAAAGAAATAAACACAATAGCTTCTATTTTGGCGCCAAGCATAAGGGGCGAAAAGCCATCCAATATATTTATATACGGGAAGCCAGGTACAGGCAAAACAGCTGTTGTTTCTTATGTTACCAAAAATTTAGTTGAGATAAGTAAAGATAAAAAAATTAAAATCGTTTATATTAATTGTAAAATGAGAAAGGTTGCTGATACAGAATACAGGCTTCTAGCGCAGCTTACACGTGAGTTTGGTGAAGATGTTCCCGCAACAGGTCTACCAACAGACCACATTTATAACATGTTTTTTAATGCAATAGACAAGACGGAGCAGACAATTATTATAATTCTTGATGAAATTGATGTGCTGGTTGATAAAATTGGTGACGGTTTTTTATATAATTTAACGCGTGTAAACGAAGATTTAAAAAATTCACAGGTATGTGTAATCGGGATTTCAAATAACTTGTCATTTACAAATGAAATTGATCCAAGGGTCAAATCTTCCTTATCTGAAGAGGAAATGATATTCTCACCCTACAATGCAACACAGCTTCAAGACATACTTAGGAGAAGAATGAGCATAGTTTTTAATGAGAATGTTATTGATGAAGGTGTTATTGAGAAGTGCGCTGCTCTTGCTGCACAGGAACACGGTGACGCCAGAAGGGCGCTAGACCTCTTGCGGGTCGCAGCAGAAATTGCGGAAAGAAATGGTTCAGAAAAAGTTAAGGAAGAGCATGTTGATAAGGCAGAGTCCAAGATAGACAAAGACAGGATATTGGAAGCAGTAAAAACACAACCAAGGCAGAGTCAGGCTGTTCTTTGGAGCATATTAAAGGTAAAGGAAGAAGAGGTTTACACTGGCGATATTTACAATATTTATGAAAAAGTATGTCTTGAAAATGGAATAAAACCATTAACACAAAGAAGGGTTTCTGACTTAATTTCTGAGTTAGACCTTCTTGGCATAATAAATGCCAAGGTTATAAGCAAGGGGAGGTATGGAAGGACGAGAATTGTTAAGTTGAACCTTCAGGAACAGTTAGTTAACAAAATAAGAGAAATATTGGTTTCTCAATATTATTTTCAATAAGGTGTTTTGATGAATGTTGTTAATGAATTTTTAAAAAGGGGTTTTCTTGTTTCGCCTGATGTGATTGATATAATAAAAGACAAAAACATTGACGATATAACAAGCAAGCTGGGTTCTGCTGACATTGTTTTAACAAAAAATCTTTATAATTATATTACAAGAGGGCCAAGTGTCAAAATAATATCAGAATATAAGAAAGACACATCGCCAAAAAGAATAACATATTTTCTTGATTTTTATAACAACCGGCTAAATGTTTTGAGGAATATCCTTAAGGAGAAAGTGGAATTTAAGGATACAACATCAATAAACAAACTTAACTATGGCTCAGAAGCGACAATAATAGGAATGGTTAGAGATATAAGAGAAAACGGGTTTAAGATAGAGGATTCTACAGGCAGTGTTTTTTGCATCACATCAGAGAAAGTCCTTGAAGATGAGGTATTGGGGTTAAAGGGAAAAGTAGAAAAAGACGGTTTTCTTGTTAATAAAATATATTATCCAGACATATCCCTCAATAAAAAGGTAAATTTAACTAAAGACGATGCCTTTGTTTTATTCACAGAAAAATTAAACAAAACACCTTCACATGAATATTCATATATATTCACATTTGAAACAAACCGCGGAATATTAAGGGATTTGAAAACAGAAGTTGTGACAACAGGCAATGAAGTCAACTATCCAAACATATACACACCCACTGAACCATTTCTTGTTGATATAAAAGGAGTAAAGATTTTTGTACTGAAGATAAAATGGATTGAAGATTTAAAGAAGAAATTAAATGAGAACGACCCTAAAAAAATAATAACGACTTTACTAAGAAAAAGGCATTTTTATCCCTTTGAATTTATCTCCGGCGATCCTTATCTATTGAAGGATGTACCGGATATAGTTTTTGTGTCCGGTTTGGGCGAGCATTTTTTCCTTAATTACAAGGGAGTTTCTATTGTTTCTGTTGAAGGGGAAAGGGGTTTTATAGTGAACCTAAAGGACAGGGAGTATAAGGAAGCATCAGATTAGAGAGAAAACAAGAGGGAGAGAGTTTAATCACACCACCACTCTTAAGTAATTTCTATACTCCAGAAAACAAATCAATTTTTAAGGGTTAGCACAATATCTTTATTACTTATTTTGGTGGGAATATGAGGCTTCAAATACTGGACACGGATTACACATTACTAAACGATTCACCAATAATAAGGATATTTGGAAAAACACCCACAGGAAAGACATATTGTGTTTTTGTTAAGGATTTCTTCCCATATTTTTATGTTAGGACAAAAAATAAGGATAATCTAAAAAAAGTCCTTGATGAGTTTGGAAGTGAAATTTTGGACATAACCGAGGTTGAGAAATATCTCCCAGTCGGATACCAAAAAGAAAAAACAAAAGTTTTTAAAATAGTGTGCAAAAACCCTTCTAAAGTGCCACTAATAAGGGAAAGAATAGACGGTGATGTCTATGAGGCAGACATATTGTTTAAATACAGGTTTTTTTCAGATATGAAAATAAAGGCAATGAATTGGATAGATGTTGAAGGCACGTTTGTGAACACAAATACTGTTTATTGTGGCGGAATTGAGGCATCCAAGATAAAACCGCTTGATGATGATTCTAATACGCCACTGAAGATTCTTGCGCTGGATATAGAAACTGAGACACCAACAGAGAGAATACCTGAAGCCAAGAGAGATGCCATAACAATGATAAGTTTGGCTTTTTCAGAGAAATATAAAAACCAGGACAATTTAGTTCTTGTTTCAAAACACATTAAAGACGCGGAGAAAGATATAATATGTGCCGATGATGAGAAGAAAATGCTGGAAAAATTAAGGGACATAATCCTGGAATATGACCCTGACGTTATAACGGGGTATAATATTCAGAATTTTGACATGCCGTTTATTTTGGGAAGAATGGAAGAACTGGGTGTAAAAAAAGACATAGGAAGGGTAAAAGATAAGCCTGTTTTTTCAAGAACATTTGGAATGAGGACGAGCACCAACATAACAGGCAGGATAATTTTTGATACATATCAGGTTATTAAAAAAGATTTTTCCTTCAAAAGGTACAACCTAGATACTGTTGCAGAGAGTCTTCTTGGAAAAAGAAAAATAGACATAAAATATAAGGATTTTGATAAGTATTGGAATGGCAATTCCGAAAAAGTTAAAGAATTGATTAAATATTCAAGAAAGGATGCCGTGTTGGCGCTGGAGCTGGTTGAGAAGAAGACCTTAATGGATAAGTATATAGCTCTTTCAAGGGTTTCCGGTGTCCTTTTACAGGATGTCCTTGATGGTGGGGAAGCCGTTAGGATAGAGAATATACTCTTATCGGAGTTTAACAAGAGGGACATACTTTTCCCAATGAAGCCAACCAACATTGAAGTAGCAAAGAGAACAAAAGAAAGGGAGAAAAAAGAGCTTAAGGGCGGTTTTGTTATGGAGCCAAAAGTTGGTCTTCATACTGACGGATGCATTCTTGTCTTGGATTTCAAAAGTTTGTACCCAAGCATAATAAGAACATATAACATATGCCCGACAACACTCCTAAAGGGGGAAAGCGGTGTGGAATTTAATGAGTCTCCATCTGGCGACCGTTTTGTTAAAAGAAAAATTAAAGAAGGTGTCGTACCATATATTCTTGAAAAATTAATTGACCAGCGGACAGAAGTCAAAAAGGAGATGTATAAGGAAAAAGACCCAAACAAGAAAAGGCTGCTTAATGCAAAACAATATGCACTTAAAATAATGGCCAACGCTTTTTACGGTTATACAGGTTACTTAAGGGCAAAAACCTACGTGCTTGAGGTCGCCAACGCGATAACATCTTTTGGAAGAAACATAATACAAGAAACAAGAAAGGTTATAATTGAAAAGGGATATGAAGTTATATACGGCGACACAGACTCTGTTTTTGTAAAAGTAGACACAAATGATTTGGAAAAAGCATACAACATAGGAAATAAAATTGTCAGTGAAATAAAACTTCCTGGAAAGCTTGTTCTAGAATTTGAAAAATTGTTTAAATCATTTTTAATTTTAACAAAGAAGAGATATGCTGGATGGGCATTTGAAAAAAACAACGGTGAATGGAGCGATAAGATAGAGATGAAAGGAATAGAGACAGTGAGAAGGGACTGGCCAGATTTAATCACAGACACAATGAATACTGTTCTAAATATAATTCTTAAGGAGGGTGATATAAAGAAGGCAATTTCTTATGTTCAGCGTGAGGTTGATAACCTAAATACGGGTGCTGTAGATCTTAGAAAGCTTGCAGTTACAAAAAGCATAACAAAAAAGTTGAGCAGTTATGACGGGAAGTTGCCTCATATAGAATTAGCAAGAAGGATGCAGCAAAGAAATCCGGCACAACCCCCAACACCTGGGGACAGAATATCGTTTGTTATAGTCAGGGGAAATCAGATGCTCAGTATGAGAGCAGAAGATCCAGAATACATAAAGGAACACAACTTGAAGATAGATTCTGACTATTATATAAACAATCAGCTAATACCGCCACTGGAAAGAATTTTTTCTGTTATTGGAGTAGACAAAGGAGAACTAATTGGAATGGGAAGGCAGTACAGCCTCAAAGAGATGATTTCAAAACCAAAAGGAAGAAACCATAAAATAGAAATGTCTCCAACACATGTAAAGATAAAACATCTGGAGGGGTTTATTTGCAATACATGCAGGAAGACATTCAGGAGAATACCCCTGACGGGAAAATGTGATTGTGGCGGAGAGGTTTTTGCGCACGGTGACGGATCTATTGGAAGCATTGTTGAGTTTTAATAAACAATTTATATTAAATTTTTCTTAATTTCTACATGAATTTGAACATATTGATGTTTTTCACGGACAGTGTTGTTTATGTTTCACTCCTCTTTATACCACTTTATTTATGGGGCAGGGACAAGAAAGAAGTCCTTTTATATTTTTTTATATTTCTTATTGATTTTTTGGTTGTTTACGGTCTCAAATATATGATAGGGGCGCCCAGGCCGGGATTTTCTCTGGTTCCAATCCCCACTTCACCATCTTTTCCAAGCATGCACTCATCCCTTGGTTTTATGCCACTGGGATTTTTCTTTAACAAGAAAAAATTAAGAATTCCCCTCTTTGTTTACGGGGCGCTGATAGCATATTCTAGGGTATATATAGGAGTTCATTACTGGCTTGATGTTATAGTAGGTTCATTTATAGGGTTTTTCTTATCTTTTTATGTATATCAAAAAAGAGAGAAAATTTACAAATTCTTTTCAGAGTCCAATAAAAAATAAGACGGTTGGAACAATCAGGCATGCCATAAGATAAGTTCTTCTTGTTCCAGAAAAAATACAAAACAATCCTATTACTGTAGAAAGTGAAGCAATCAACAATCCCCAAAGCCCGGTAAAAACAAATATCATAACAGCCAATAAAACAATTATCATAACATTGAGGTGGATATAGTTTATTTTTTTAAAGAAATGTACTGATTTTTTCCCAATTAAAATTGTAATTAGCCCGGCAATTCCGCTTGCCATTATCATAACTCCCATGAAAACAACCACGTCACCGAAGGACAAATCCAGCAGTCTCCCGACGACCGACGCAACCCCACTTCTGGGTGTCCCTATCAACCACAGTGCGAGAAGAGATAATATTGCAACTGTTGTATTGACTCCACCGATTGCTATCATAAATTTTCTGTTTGAGTTATCTTTGATTATTTCACGTGAAAGAAAACTTGCCTGTGCAGAGCCAATACCAGGAAGCAGCCCGACAAGGATTCCTGAAAGCGAGCCTATTAATCCGCCGAGCAAATACTCGTTTTTCTCCACAATTTCAACATCCTTTCCCTGCTCAGGAATTTTCGTTTTTCTTCTTAAGGAATAAATTATGGTGCTTATTCCAAACAATCCTGTGAGCATGGGGAACAATACCATATCTCCTATAAAATTATTTCTTAAAACAATATAACCAAATATCCCAGCAAGTGTGAAAACAACAATTCCCCATATTTTTTTATCTTTCAAAAACATGTAAGAACTTATTATAATCAACAACCACGGAATGCTTGTTCTTATTATGTCGTAAAAATTTTTTATAAACAATATCAGTCCCGGAAGAATTATAATAGTGATTATAAGTGATACAATTCCGCCAACAACAGTTAGTTTTATCGCCTCATAACCGCGCCCTTTCATCATAAGCTCGTGTCCCGGAAGAACACTCATCGCTGTTCCGGGATCTGGTGCGCCTAGGAATATTGATGGTATAAAGTCAAGGAAAGTGTGTGTTATTGCTGCTGAAATTATAACAACAGAAATTAAAAAAGGGTTAAAGGAAAAACCAACAGCAATCGCTGCGATGGTGTTTGGGTGCAGTCCAGGTGTCAGACCGGTTATTATTCCAAATAAAATACCTAAAAAAACATAAAGAATAATAATAAAAAAGTCCATGTTATTTTTAAAGCTGTTTTAAATAAATTACTTCTTTTTTCTGCTTGCCCAGAAGTAATCTATTATTACTTCAAGCGCCGTGACCACAACTGCTATGAAGAACGCTGTTCCCACTATCAGATTCATATCCATACTTGGATTCATGAGGTACATTGCTATTCCTACCACAGCAAACAATATTACAAACAGCGGAACCTCTTCTTTTAATTGCCAACCTTGTTTCATGTTTTCACCAATTTTATTTTTATATTATAATATATAAATAATAAGGTGGTGTTTCAATGTTAAGCGGTAAGCAGATTGAAAAGGCAATGAAGAAAATGGGCATAAAAACCGAGGAGATAGAAGCTGAAGAAGTTGTTTTGAAATGTAAAGATAAAAATATAGTTATATCAAATCCCAATGTTTCAAAAATCATAATGGGCGGCCAAGAAACATTTCAAATATCCGGAGTTGTATCAGAGTCTTCCAAGGAAGCTTTCTCAAAGGAAGATATAGATATGATAATGGGGCAAACAGGGTGCTCTCAGGAAGAAGCAGAAAAAGCTCTTAATGACACAGGAGATATCGCAGCAGCAATATTGATGCTAAGGGGAGACAAGTAGGTGGTTTGGTGACTGATGAGATGAGGGAGATTGAATTTAAATGCCAATGTGGAAGAAAAATTAAAATAAAATTTCTAACGCCTGTCATTGTGGAGCAGTCTTCAAAACATGAGCTTCGCGGAGAGAATAGTGATTGATTATTATGAAAACTTACGTTACAGTTGTTGGTGTTGTACAGCACAAGGACAAGATTCTTCTTTTGAAAAGAACACCGAAAAGGCGCAGTTCACCAAACAAATGGCAAACTGTCTCCGGATTTGTGAATGAACACGAATCGGTTGAGGATGCAGTTTTGAGGGAAGTTAAAGAGGAGACGGGTCTTGATGGAAAGATAGTTGATAGAGGAGAGATATTCATAGTTGAAGACGAATGGGGAAGGTGGATTTCTATACCATTTTTGGTTTCTGTACAATCGGATAAAGTT
>CAYNRH010000012.1:0-20592 GCA_964399605.1 uncultured archaeon
AAATTTTTTAAATAAAGACAATAAATGATATTTATGGCAAAAAATAAGAGAGAAAAGGAGAATATAATATTTTTCACAGCTCTTGCATCAATAATTGTAGCTTCTTTTCTTGTCTCCGGTGCATTTGAATATTTTAACCAACAGGAATATGTCAAGGCAGATGTTATAAAAATAGTTGAGAGTACAGTGATAATAGGAAACAATTGCACTGCTATAGTTGCGCAAACTTCTCCAGAAAGGGCACACTCAATAGAGCTCGGATTGGAAGGAAGAATGGAAATAAGGCCCAACACACACGACGTCTTTGTCGACGTTTTAAAGGAATTTAACATAAGCGTTGAAAGCGTGACAATGGACAGGTATGAGGATAAAATTTATTATGCGACGCTGAACCTTAGAAGAGGGAGCGATGTTTTAAAGATAGATTTAAAGCCATCGGACGGAATAGCAATAGCCCTTAGAGCAAATGCTCCAATATACATAAACAAAAAATTACTTGAAAAAATGGGGCAGAACATATGCAAATAATGTTTATAAATAAATTTGAGTAAATTGTTTTAAGGTGTGATGATGAGAAAAATAATAGTATATCCTCTGTTTTTGCTGTTGTTACTATCAATAATGTCAGGATTTATTTCAGGTTCATGGAGTTCTCCCAATGAAGCGTTTAATGTCACGCCAGACGGGGTTTATCTTAATTGGACGAATTCCTATCAGGGTGATGTTGTTTTAGGAATGAATTCCTCTTATTCAGGTGTTTTGAGGGTGTGGAATAATTCAGCGGGAAGCTACAGACACTCTGTGTTGCCAAACTATTCTCAACCACAGGGGAATTATCCGGATTATTGCGGCTTTAATCTCAACAGTTTTCTCTTATATGTGAAAAATTCTACAGGCAGTTATACTTACAACACAACCAACCTGAGTGGCGGCGAGGAGACAACAATGACTCTTCTAAGCGGCAACAACGAAAGTTGCCCACCCGGAAGGTACTGGGGATACGTTAATATAACAAACTCCACAAATCCAAATGAATTTTATTCTTTGCCTCTTGAGATTAACATACCAATTTCTTCATCAAACGAGCTGAACACAACAACAGGAATCGGATACTTCAAGGGAACTTTGCCAGCTTATGCTGATACATACCATTCTTATTATTTCAATACGTCATCTGTTCCCAATTCCACCGGCATAACTTTAAAATTGTCTTGGTCGGGTTCATCTGATGTTGATTTGTTTTTGTTTGACGAGAGCGGCAACTTAAAGGCGAAGAGCATAAACACTGGGCAATCTGAGTCCCTTAACTATCAATATCTTCCCGAAAATAAAATATGGGAAATAAGGCTTTACGGAAATTCTTCTTCTCCAATAAACTATCAGTCTTCGGGGCAAATTCTATTTACTACACTCAATGCAACAAACGCCTCCAATCCTTCCCAACAAATATCAGCAATAGATTTTGGTAATATGAACACTTCTGATAGAAAGAGCGTTAAAATAAAACTAAAAAATGAGGGGAGTTTGATTTTAAATTCCGTTTCACAAACACCAGAGCTATATCATACCCAGACTTTTTCAGATACAACACCAAGGAACTTCTCAATAAGGGTCCCAGATTTTATCACCAGAATAAAAGCAGAGGCTGTTTGGTCGAATGGCGCTAACTACACAATATCACTTTATAATTCAAACGACACCCAAGTAGATTCATCTACAAATAAATATACAGATGCTGGCATAGCTGGTGCAGAAAAGGGAGAGTATGTGGAATATGACCCGTCAGGAATAGTTGGCCTTAGTGATGATGGATTATGGAAAATTGAAATAAAAAACAACACACCGACAACCGGTTCATACAACTTAACTGTAAAAGAGTGGGTTAACCCAACTGGCTGGGTATCCACCAACTATACAACAATGACTTTTAATTCTTCAGGACATGAAAACGATAGCAGTGTGGTTGACTTTAATTTCACTGTTCAAAATCTAACTTTAAGCGGAATATATAGAGGATTTCTTAAATATACAACTACCGAGGGTTCTGTTTTGAAAGTGCCTTTCGTAGTTAATGCTACAACACCTGAGCTTTTTGTAAACAACACCTTTAAACAATCAACAGTTAACTTAAAAGATAATATAGGATTCAACAGAACTCTTGTTTTAAACATAACAATAAATAATACTGGAAACCGGAACATTGTTTTTGGACAGGACTCAAACTCATCTTTTTTAAACCACTCATCAAATTATATGGAATTTTCCTATGATTATCCTCCCTCACTAGCGCCGGGTTCTTCTGATACATTAAATATAACAATAAACATAGATACAACAAAAACCGGAAATGTTGGGGGGCTGTATACGGGATGGATAAAATTAAACGACACGGATTCTCATCCATATTCAACATTTACAATTACACTGCAGGTTAACTTAACCAGCGAAATGACACTATTTTTAAGAGAAATAACCACATCGGATAATGATAACTGGATAGAAGTCCCATCATCTGGTCAAAACTTTACAATTAAAGCAGAGTCTTTCTTTGCTAATGGAACAGAGGTGAAAGATTTGAATATAACAAATTTCGGTTCCGTTTATCTAAAGAATAAAAACTGCACAAGCTACAGAATGCCAGTTTCCGGATATCTTGGAGTGTCCGTATTTTCAAACCCAATATTTAAAGAGTCTGTTGATGGCAGATACTGGATAAATGTTTCTATTCCCGGAAGCTCTACCAGACCCGGTGGTTACTATGATGTTTATTTGTCTGCTAATAGGACAGAGGGGGGAGCAACACTTCTTGGCTCAACCCACAATGGAACATTGATAATAAACCAGAGTGCGCTTTACCTAGACACAGACGACAATAGCTTTACATTTGATGAAGGGACAACTTCGGATGATGATTTTAATTTAACTGTCGTCAATTATGGGCCACTAGAGGCAAAAGGAACATTAACTCTCGACGGCTCCGATGACGATGACTGTGATTATGCTGATATAGATGCGAAAAGTTACAAAACAGGATGTGCTGTATCTAAAACAAGCGATCATTTTGAAATATCTGTTGGAGAAGGGAAAACATGTTGGTTTACATGGAAACTTAGTGCGGACAACACCACTGCAGACAAGACTTGCACGGCAAAAATAACCACAGATGATCCAAGATTTAATAACATATCTGTTACACTACACATAGAGGAAATACCAGAAAACGATGAAAATTCTGATTCAGAATCCAACAACAATAATGACAACACCGATAGTAGCCAGGAAGAAACAAAAATAGAGATAATAGAATACCCCTCTTCTTTGGAAATAGTTCAGGGAGAAACTGGAAACTTTACAATAAATGTAGAAAATCCCGGAAATACAGATCAAGACAATTTAAAACTGACTATAACAGGTATACCAGAAACGTGGTATTCTTTTTCGCCGTCAGATTTAGACTTAGATTCTCTAACAGAGGGGAATTTTGATGTTAATATAACGCCATCAAAAAGTGCTCCTGTGAAGACTTATAACTTAACATTTAAGGTCAGCAACAGCAATGTTGACGTTTCAAAAACATCCAAGTTGAAGGTTTTGCCATCAGAGGAAGAGAAAGCAAAAGTAAATGATACCTATGAAAAATATATTGGGAATTTAACATTGCTGGAGAAAAAAATGGAGGAGCTTGTGTCAAACAATATGAATGTAACAGAGCTAAACAAGACATTGGAGCAAATAAAAAACAAATTAGATTCTGTTAACAGTTCAATAAGCAGTGGAGATTATTTCACAGCAGACCAGATTCTCGGTGAAATAGAATCTTTGTTAATACAGGCAGAAAACCTTTCCGAGTCGTCTGTTCTCAAAACAACATCAGCACTTCCATTGGATGTATCAAAATATATCTGGATAATAGTTGGCGTGATATCAATAGCGATAGTTGGATTTTTGGTGTATTTATTACTTCCGCCAAAGGAAGAGTACCGGCTTAAAAGCTATGGGTCTAAAAAACATATAAAATATGTGTCTCCATCATCATCAGAAACTATAGATAAAAAAATTAAAAAGATAGTGAAGTCATCTATCAGAAAGATAAAAAATATTTTTGGAAGAGGTAAAAAATAAAATGAAAATTGATAAGAGGGATTTGTTGATTGGCTTAACAGTTTCAATTTTCGTATTAATGTCATTTATATTTTTCAAATTTTTTTCTGTTTCTTCAGGAAAAATATTGTTGTATCCCATAAAGATGCCGATGGAATTTATAAATCTTACAACAAATTATGGAGTCTTATATACGGTTAAGTTTTTCTTATTGGACTTCTTGTCTTTTTTGGCACCCTTTATTCCGTTGACTATTGCATTTTCATTTCTTTCATTATATGGCGCCAAATTTGGTGAAAATAAAAAACTTGGTGTTGTTTCAACAGCAGTACCTGTTGTCATAGGATTGTTTTTTGTTGGAATGTCCTTGACTTCAATTCTTTTTTCTCTTGGTGTGTTTTTTTCAGGAATGCTTTCAACCGGATTCTCTGAAATGTATTCAAAGGAATTGAAAAAATGGAGAAATTTTAGGGTAGGCTCGCATACAGTCGGAAAATGTTTTTTAATAATTAATGTTTTCTTACTTTTTGGATTATTTTTGACATCTTTTTTAAATTTGGATTACTACACGGACTCATATAAGTCTGGAACAAAATCAATGATAACCGGGTTTATGCCTGATATGAGCAGTGATTTAATCCAGATGGAAGGTTATGAAAATATGCCAGACGAGCAAAGACAAATACTTGAACAGCAGTATCAGGAACAGTTGAATGAACAAAAAGATTTTATGAACAACAAGATAGACGAACTTTTAAATTCAGATAAGATGATGGCACTGTTTTATTTTTCAATACTGCTGATGCCTTTTTTTGTGTTTGGCATTCTTGAGCTTCTAAGAAATCTGGTTTTTTCTCTTCTTGGGGGATTAATAACCAAGATGGGTTTGATGTTATAGAAAACTAATTAAGATTGTCAATAAACCCCTCTTTTCTTAACATTTTGCATATACCGCACAATTCAGATATAACATCATCGTTGCTGATCTCTTTTCTTGCTATTGATGTGGATATCTCAGATATTTTTTTGTTTATATATTCATTTTTCAGAAAATTTACTTTATTTCCCCTAAGGTGTTTTTTATATTGTGATATTGCCGGTTGTGTCATATCAAGCATTTTTGCGACTTCCTTCTGCGTGAATTTATGAACTTCTATTAAATCTCTTGCTATGAGTGCCCTTAGTGCAGGAAGTATAAATTTTACTACATTTTCACATGGCGGCTTCATATAGATATTTTATATGATGAACAATTTAAATATAACGGTGTTAACATTTATTCATATCTCAATGCTTCAACAGGATCCAGCTTTGATGCTCTTATTGCAGGATAAACACCGGATATGGTTCCGACAAGAATAGAGAAACCCAAAGAACCAAGAAATATTAGTGGAGAAAATGTTATTTTCATCGTTATCCCCACCATGCTTCCAATTATATTGGCTATAATAACTGAACCGCCAAATCCTAACAAAAATCCAATTAATCCGCCTACAAGGCCAACAACCGCGGCTTCACCCAAAAACAAAATGAGAACAATTTTGTTTGTTGCACCGGTGGCTTTCATAACACCTATTTCTTTAGTTCTTTCCATGACAGTCATCAGCATTATGTTCATTATTCCTATCCCACCAACAATGAGTGATATTGCGGCTATTCCAATGAATAAATAGTTTATTAAAGATAATATTTTTGTGGCAGTTTCAAGTATGTCCCCAAATGACTGTACCTTGAAATCTTCTACTCCCCTGTAGTCTTTTAGTTCATCTTTTATGTTATCTGCTACTTCATCAACATTTGCATCATCTTTTGCATCAACAAATATCATAGAAACTTCATTGGTGTTGTTAAAAATTTCTTTGGCTGCGTCTATTGGAACAATAATTGACATGTCATCCATTGGGTTTCCAATTTTTTTCAGAATACCTACAATCTTAAAGGTTTTTCCGTTTATTTTCAGTCTGTCTCTGACTTTTAATTTCTTGTCAAAAAGTTTGCTTTTTGCCAAATTCCCAATTACAACAGAATATTTATCATTGCTTTCAATGTCTCTTCCCTCTTCTATTTCATATCCCTTCATTTTTTCGTATAGTTCTTTTGTTTCATCCACAGGCGTGCCGTATATCATGCCATACGATTCTTCCTTCCCAAAAGCTAAACTTACAGTTCTTCCAATGATTCCAAATGCAATATCAACTCCGCGAACTCTTTTGACAATATCCACATCATCTTCTGTTAATTTTTCTGTACCGAAGGCTGCTCCAGAGAATCCTGCAGATGTTGGTGCGCCAGGGGTTATTATTATTTTGTCTGTACCCATTTGTTCAAACTGTTCTTCCACGGAACTTTGGAGCCCGCTGCCGAGTGATATCATTGAAACTATTGCAGCAATTCCTATAACTATCCCCAAAAGCGTTAGGGCTGTCCTGAGTTTTTGATAGGAAAGGTTTCTGATTATAATTTTCAAAAGTTCTGACATGTTTTATTCACCAATTTTTTGACATATTTGGAAATAATTTTCTTTATATATTTTAAGCGGGACAAACGAAAGCGGCATTATCATCAACGTAGGCAGAACAATCAATATAAACATATCTCCAGGGCAGTGTGATGTTTTTTCTCATCAAACCACTTATTTTTTCTTAATATGGGCGGCTTTTTTTGTCCATGGTATTATAAAGTACTTTAGTGCAGCCAATATTATAATTATGTAAATCAGATACATGTACCATGGAGTCCGTGGTGTTAATTCCTTTATGGCTTCTTCCTTTGGATGAATTTGTATGTAAACAGTTCCGTTTGTCTCAACTTTTTTGTAATCCTCGTCTTTATAGTAAGATTTTATGTATACAGGATATCTTCCTGGCTGTACGTCATCATTTATTTTTAATTCAAATTTTACAGAGTCGAAATCATCTGCGTCAAGAGTTCCAACAAATATCTTGTTTACTGGTATCGTTGCTATGGGACACTCTGCTTCAGTTATTGTATAGTATGCTGAACCAGGTGCGGTGTTTGCAAGGTCAACTGTCAATGTTGTTTTTCCGCCGGGGTATGGCACGGGGTCTGTACTAACAAAAAGTGGCGTCAGTTCAGCCTTGTTTGGTGCCTTATTCACATATATTTCGGATTTTTTCTCTATCCAGTTACCATCTTCTATCTTATATCTAATTTTAATTTCGTTCCATCCATCCACAGCGTCTTTGTCTACCCTGACTTTATACTGGAGCACTATTGTGAAGAGTCCAGGTATGCTTGAATATTCTCTTGTTGCGTTTTCGTTTGAATCAAGTGAGAAGGGATACTCCGGCTCAAGTTCAAATGTTACATCTTTTGCTTCATTTGTTCCAGTGTTGTAAACTTCAACCCACAACGTCATATATTCTCCAGGCTCTGCTGGATACGGGTCATATTTCAGCAAGTTTATTGTAAAACTTGGTGTTTCCCGGGGTGCATAATAAGTTCCCAGAACCATACCCGGGACTAATAAAAACACTAAAAATATTGCTAATACACTAAATTTCATTTCATCGCCTCCATTTTTTCAATTTTTCCATCTTTTATATAAATTCTTTTTTTTGTGGGTTTTGCAATACTAAGGTCATGTGTGACCAGTATAACTGTTCTTCCCTCTTTGTATAAATTTTCAAATATGTTTAATATTTCCTTTCCTGCTTTTGAATCTAAATTCCCTGTGGGTTCATCGCCAACGATTATGGATGGATTGTTTGCAAGTGCCCTTGCTATTGCAACCCGTTGGCGCTCACCGCCACTCATTTCTGATGGTTTATGTTTTATTCTTTTTTCAAGCCCGACTGCTTTCAAGACCTCTTTGGCTCTTTTTTTTCTTTCATTCTCTGGCTTGCCAATAAACCACATCGGTAGCATAACATTTTCCAGTGCAGTTAATCTTTGTATCAAGTTGAATGTCTGGAACACAAATCCTATTTTTCTACCTCTTATGTAAGCCAGCTCATCATCATTCATTTTTGAAGTATCCTTTCCGTCTATGAAAACTTTTCCTTCTGTGGGCCTGCTAAGGCAGCACATGACATCCAGTAATGTGGATTTTCCTGAGCCACTCGGCCCTATTATGCTTATGAACTCGTTTTTGTCGATTTTTAAGCTGACGCCATCAAGTGCCCTGACCTCTACTTGACCCATCTTGTATATCTTTTTTGCGTTTCTAAGCTCAATGATGGGTTTCATTTCTCACACCTTTAATTATTCAAGTTCTTTTACAACTTTTTTTACTATATTTTCTATAACTGATATTCTCCTGTAATAATCTTCTGCAATCTTCAAATACTCTTTACTGGCTTTCGTTTTTTTGTATTTGCTTATTATTTCGGGCATCTTTTTCTTTGATATTTTTATGTTCTCCAAGATTTTTTTCATAGTATCAATTATATAAGGCAGCACATCCTTATCCATATAAAAATATATTTTTTTTGATTTCGGCTTCTTAAGCCGTCTAATCAATATTGAATTGCTTAACATATTCATGGTTGTGCTCACTGCTGACAGGCTGTATCCGGTTCTTTTTGCAAGTTCGTCGAGTGAAATTTCTCCGGGTTCTACGTAAAGTATACTTATGATTTTTGAAGTGAGTTCATTGAATCCTTTGGATTTGTTTATGTCATATAACAGCCTTATAAATTCTTCTTTTGGGTCCTTCATTTTTATCAACTTTTACAAATTTCTGAAAATTCAGTATATTATGAAATTTTATGAGAACAAGTATTTAAAGTTTTTTCGTATTAGAATAAATAAAGTTTACTTCTGGGTCCTTATCGCATGTAAATTCCAAATTATAATTATTTTCCATGATTTTCTTCAATTTTTTCCATTCTTCAGTTTTTAATCCTGAATTAAATCTCGTAAAAACAAAGTATATTGGCTTATTTGTACTGTTTTCCAATATTTTAAAATCACGTAAGTTTATTTGTGGATAATAAAAAGATTTCTTTTTAACATAATACCTAAATAGAGGGGAACTTTCACTAACAATAATAAAATCTCCGTTTACATTTTTCAGGTATTTTACAACTTGATTAAAACAGTAGGTGTTTGTTGTGTAATAAGTTTTTGCAGTTATATAAAAAGTGATGGCCGTTTGGATTAATAAAAACATTAAAGAAAATACTATTATATATTTTTTATACTTTTTCAAATGTTCTATAAAAATTGCAGAAAGAATGCAAACAAATGGAACGGTTTGTATAACATATCTATATTCTTTATGTGGCGCAATGCTTGCAAAAATCAGGTAGATGAATACAAATAAAAGTAATACTATGATTTTTTTATTCTTTATTTTCCTTTTGTAAATAAGATAAATAATACCAAAAACAAGAACAATTCCCAAAAAAGAAAATATCGACAGCCAATTTTTCAAGTAAAAATACCATGGCTGTATTCCCCCCCAGTAATATGCTGCTTTACTACCATGAATGAATGCACCAAGTGGATTATCATATACAGAAATACCATAAATAAACCAGGGAGTTAAAACCAGTAAAAATGAAACAACAGAATACCAAAAATATTTATCTTTCAAAAAGCTTAACGAACTATATTTTAACAAGAAGTATAAGCCGAAAGCCGGCAAAAACCAGATGATTGTATATCTTGAAAGAATACCCAAACCCAGGACGACTCCAAATAAAATTTTATATTTTTTATTATTTTTTTCAAACCCTTTAATAAAAAACAAAAAAGCTAACATTATAAAAAATGTTGAAAATACGTCTGTCATAACACGACTGCTAAAAAGAACATGAAGCGGATATACAGCAAGAAATAGAGAAGATAAAATACCAGCCTTTTCGTTGAACATTTCTGATCCAATGAAAAAAACAATTGTAGTAGTAAGCGCCCCAAAAAATGGAATTAAAAAGTCAATAAGGATGTCAATTTTCAGTGTGTATAGGAGAGATATGAAGTAAGGAAGAAGAGGTGGTCTGAAACCTGCTTTTGGGTATGAATTGTCTGGTATATAATCGCACCAATCGCTTTTAAAGGAGTACTCCAATGGATTTTTGCTTAAATCATATCCAAGGTTAATATAGACAGTTTCATCCCATAGTTTAATGGGCATAGAAAAAATGAATAATATTCTTAACAGGAGGGCGAAAACAAAAATCAATACAATAATTTTGTTTTTTTTATTCATAACTATTTTAAAATGCAGAGAATATTTAAATTATTGGTGAAAAAATGGATACATTACTCACAAGAAAGTTCTTTTCAAGAAGGACGGATTTGGTGGCCATAGATTTGCTTGGGTGTATATTAGTTAGGAAAATAGGAAACAAAAAACTTTCTGGAAAAATTGTTGAAACGGAAGCATATTTCGGTGAAAGTGATCCAGCGAGCCATGCCTATAGGGGCGTTACACCAAGGAACAAAATAATGTTTGGCAAGCCGGGTTTTGCTTATGTTTACTTCATATATGGTAATCACCATTGCTTGAATTTTACAACTGAAAGAGAAGGGAGGGCAGGCGCAGTTCTCATAAGAGCATTAGAGCCATTGGAAGGAATTGATTTGATGAAGAAAAACAGAGGCACCAACAACATAAAAAATCTAACCAATGGACCTGGAAAATTAACACAGGCACTTGCTATAACAAGAGAGCAGAACGGGCTGGACCTTGCTGGCAATGTTTTGTATGTCTTGAAAGGCGATGAACCAAAAGAAATTGTCAGGACGACGCGGGTTGGCATAAGGAACGGCAAGGGCTTGAAGTTAAGATTTTATATTAAGGACAGCCCATTCGTATCTAAACCGGTTTAGTTACTGTTATGTCTTTTGCTAACACATATGGTGTGAAGACAGGGGTGCTTGTTTCCCAGGTGTATACATTCTTTGCATGGTTTGATATTTGCGTGATGTTTTTAAGAATGTTTATCATATTGTCGCTTATTCTTATGTTTTTCAGTGATTTCACAATTTCACCATTTTTTATCAGGAATATGCCATCCCTTGGAATTGTCGAAAAGTCTCCAGTGAAATAGTTTTGAAATCTCGTGTACCAGATATTTGTCACATATATGCCAGAATCTATGGAAGATATTATTTTCTCTTTTGACTTTCTTCCAGGTTGAAGTACTACTGACCAAGGTGTTGGATATATTATTCCGGCGTTGCCTGTTGTCTTAGTCTTGAATCTTTTTGCAGTTGATGTGTTGTGCAGGTAGGTTTTAAGCATACCTTCTTTTATTATGCAAGTTTTCTTTACTGGTACGCCTTCTGCATCAAATATTCTGGAGGAAAACCCATTTCTTCCGTCGTCATATATGCTGACTTTTTTTGATGCTATTTTTTTGCCAATTTTATTTGCAAGAAAAGACAACCCTGCTTCCACTGAACTCGCGGAGCTTGCTTCTCCAATATTTGACAATAAATCAGAAAATGCGACAGGGTCAAAAAATATGTTGTATTTTCCTTTTTTTCCTTCCACCGGGTTTTTGGATAATTTTGCTATCTCTCCGGCATGCTTTCCAACATCTTCCGGATGTATGCCACTTATTTTTGATGAGCATGCCACATCATGTCCGGAGCCTTCCTTTTCTGCAAGCGCTCTCAAAGACAGGCTGATGTTGGTGGATTCAGATGAGCACTCAACTTTTTCTGATGTGCAGAGATTTTCTTTTGTTGATGATTTTAGAAGTGTCCCGGCACATTTTTTACCACCGTTTTCCCGAGCAGAATTTATGGAGGCTTCTATAATGTCTAAATCATCAAATTCACTGTTCAATATTTTTTTATCCGGCTTTGATTTTCTATACTTAAACGGTCCTCTTGCCAGCTTATAGAAATTTTCATTTTTCTTTAAAAATTTCATTAATTTGATAGATTTTTTCAATACCCTGTTTATTTTTTCTTTGGTTGGATTGTCAACTGTGGTTGAAATGGTTTTCCCATCTTTTGAAAGAAATATTGATAAGAAATTTTGGTTCCACTCTTTCGAGATTGATATGTCACTGTTTGCAAATCTAATCTGGTTTGATTTGGATATTATGTGATTGGCTGCAATATAGTCAAATTTCTTATATTTTTTAACTACATATTCTGAAATATTCATTTTCTGCTCCCCACCAAAATATTTTTAAGAAGTATATGCGGACTGCCAAAGAATACAGGTATTCCCTGCATCGGGTCGCTCTTCCCGCATGTTCCAGCGAAATATTGTATATCATTTCCCCTTGCCTTCAGCGATGACCAAAAGTTTCTCGTGGTTATTTCAACTGCAGGATTCAGTATCATTCCTTTCAATTCACCGTTTCTTATGACATATGCTTCATTTCCCACATATTTCGCATTCCATCTTTTATCGTCTATATTCCATTCCATGAAATTTTTTATATATACGCCATTTCTAACTTCTTTAATCAATTCTTCAAAAGTCCATTTGCCAGGTTTTATGTAAGTGTTGGACATCCTTACTATTGGCTCGTTGGCATAAGACGTTGCACGTGAGGAGCCATTGCTTTTTACTCCAGTTTTATAAGCTGTTTCTCTGTTATGCAAAAATTCGTTTATAACACCGTTTTTGTAAAGGATTTTTGGCCTTGCTTTCACACCTTCATCATCAAAGAGGTAAAAGCCGTAGCTATTTGGTATGGTTGGATCGTCTATGACAGTAGCTTCATCACTTCCAATTCTTTTTCCAATTGAATTTATTTTAACAAATGATTCTCCAGCCTGAGCTGCTTCCCTTCCCATTATCCTGTCTGCTTCCATTGGATGGCCGCAGCTTTCATGCGCTGCTATAGAGCCAACAAATGGACCAAGGACAGCATCAACTTTTTTCATCTTCATGATTTTTGCGGTTTTAAGTATTTTTTGTAGTGTGATTGCTTCCTCTTTCAGGGCTTTTTCAAGGCCCCATTTTTTTACAAATTCCCATCCACCGCTGTTTCCATATTGGAAATACATTTGTTTGCTTTTGTTGTTGTACACACATGTTATAACGTACGTGAAGTTCACTCTCGGTATGTATGATTTTATGAAAGCGCCGCCAGATGTTGCAACAATTTTTTCTGCTGTTGAAGTTTCCATGTTGTAATATCTTCCCGGAAGCTTGACGCCAGAAGAGAGGGCTTCTTTGTCTATGTCATATAGAAATTTGATTTTTTCATCAAGTCCCATGTCTTTTATAGGAATTTTTTCTTTAACAGAATATTTTTTTCTGTGGGACTTGTTTTTGGACAGTTTTATTTTTTCTTTTTGATGCAGTGAAGAAACCTTGGCAATTTTAATGGCAGTCTTGACGAGTTCTTCTATATTTTTTTTGTTTAGCATATTGGTTGATGCGAAACCAAGGGAGCCATTAACCAGAACTCTTAACGATACACCGGAGTATTCCTCATTGGAGTAAGAATCCAAAATGCCGTTCTTTAGGACAAAAGATTCGTTGTCTCCTGTTTCCATTCTAACTTCAGAATAGGAAGAACCCATTTCTTCTGACTTTTTTATTATTTTTTTTATGACATCTTCATCCATAAAAACACACATTTTAAATACTTTTAATTAAATATAAAATTATGCCAGTTAAATCGTCAGATGAGATAATAAGGAAGGCAAGAGAATTGGATATGATGAGGAGGCTTGGACAAAACGCTAGCGCACAAAGCCCGGATATAAAGGAAATTCAAAAATCACTGCGAATAATTGAAATGAGAATGGATATGATAAACAGAAAACTTGACAAGCTCATTGAGGAAAAGAGGTCCGTGGAGCTTAAAGATGCACATAGAAGAATTTTGAATCTTCTCAACACGTGGATGAGTACGGAAAATTTGGCAAGGGCGCTGGGCTACAGCCAGGAATACACAAGCAGGAAGGTTTCAGACCTTAAGTCCATGGGCAAAATACAGGAGAGAAGAGAGGGAAAAAACATTTACTATAAAATAGCTGATTGAAATGGATTGTAAAGATGAAATTATTTCTTTTTTGGTTGGAATAAAATCCAAAAGCGTTGTTGTTGAGGGGAAAAGAGATGAAGAAGTGCTCAAGAGAATTGGATTCAATGACATTCAGGTTTTAAACAGGACGAAAGGAATATTTGATGCTTCTGATAAGTTGCCGAGAAATGTTTTGATTTTAACTGATTTTGATACAGAGGGGGAAGAAATCGCAAAAAAACTCAGCGAAGTCCTGAAAAAAATGGGGAAGAGAGTTGACGCCAAAAACAGAAAAGCTCTCAGGAAGCTGTTCCTGAAAAACAAGATAAACACAATAGAAGGATTGAAAAAATTACTCTAACCTTTCTGCAATTATTTCTAATTCACCTTTATATTCCTTTACATTTCCTTTAATTTCTACATATCCGTTTATCTTTGGGCTTATGCTGAGCTTTTTTACAGTGTTTTCAAAGGCAACAACTTTTATTTCTCCTGTGTCATCCTTTACAGTAAGAAACATGTTTCCATTTTTGTAATAATTGGAGGTTACGTTGCCTCTTATGAATACCACCCTGCCTATATAACTTTTGTCTATATCGCCAATGTTTGTTTTTACGTTTGTGAACTGCACACCAACAAATAGAACAACTAATCCAATTATGGACAAAACCAGGCAGATGTTTCTAAGATCTTTGTCGTTCATTTTATTACCTTAATTTTTTTGTATATCGGGCCGTCTGATGTTAATTTGCTTTCATACAGTACTAGAGAATTAACAACCATTTTACCTATTTCTATGTTTTCATGTTTTTTTATAGTGTTTACTAATTTTTCCTTCTCAGTTAAAAATTTCACTCTGCATATTGTTAGATGTGCAGTTATTTTTCGAGTTTCTTTCCTTATTTCAGAGAATTTTTTGTTTATTTCATTAAGCAGTTTTTCAAACTTTTCTTTTTCCTTTGCACCAATCCATATTGTTTTTACGTATGAGATATTTGGAAACACACCAATTCCAGATACGCTTATCTCTAATGGTTCAAAGTCAATTCCATCCATAATTTTCTTTACCTTTTCAGCTTCCTCTTCGGTTATGTCTCCAAAGAACTTAACTGTCCAGTGAAGGTTTTCTGGTTTAACAGTTTTCACTCCCTTCATTTCAAATTCTTTCTCAAGATTTTTTATTTTTTCCCTTAGGCCGTCGGGTATGGGTATGCCAAGAAAAGCTCTCATAAAAAACACTTTTAATTAAATTTTAATGTTTTTATTTATATCTTATTTTATAAGTATTATTATGCCTATTCACAACCAGAGATTTGAAATTGAAAAATGTCCAGGGGATAAAATTTTAGATAATGTTCTACGATTTTTTAGGGAAAGTGTTACAGGAGAAGTCATAAGATGGGCAATAGTTGATGTTAAAAACGGCAAGTTTATAATAGAGGCCAGTATAATGGAGGGTTAAATATGTTTAACGTAGTTCAGGTTGTTCCAACCGGAATTGGAGCAAGAATAGGCGGGTTTGTTGGCGATGCAACACCTGCCACAAATTTGCTTGCTTCCATAGCCGACAGAGTAATAACTCATCCAAATGTGGTAAACGGAGTGGAGCTATATCTGGCCAAACCAAATGTTCTTTATGTTGAGGGTCACACCCTTGACAGATTCTTCCTCGGTGAAGTTGCGCTTCGAGAAGTAACGTCAAATAAGATAGGTATTGTCATAGATTCGGGGCTTAAAGAAAAAGAAAGCCTATATGTAGCGCTTAACACCATAGATGCCATAGAAACAGTTAAAGGGATTGAGATAGCTGGATATACTCTTACAGACAAACCCGTCGGAGTTAAAGCTGTTAAGAACAAGTCTGGGGCATTCGTTGGTGAAATTGAAAACATAAAAACGATTCTGGATGCATCAAGGAAATTGATTGAAAACGGAGCAGAGGCGATAGCAATATCTACAGTAATAAAGATAGATAAAAATGACCTTTATGCTTATTTTAAGGGAAGGGGTCCAAATCCCTTTGGTGGTGTTGAAGCAATAATTTCGCATATAGTTTCAAGGAAACTGCAGGTACCCTGCGCCCATGCACCGCTCTTAACAAAAGAGGAAATGAAGCTGGAAATGCCTCCTGAAGTTGTTGACCCAAGGGCAGGGGCTGAGGCAGTATCACCTGCTTATCTTGGATGCGCCATCCAGGGTTTACACAAGGCGCCACAGATTATAGGAATAAATGATGCAGAAGAGGGCGATTTGAAAATAGAGGACGTATCGGCACTTCTTTATCCACACAACTCTTTGGGCGGGGTGCCCGTTCTTTCTGCTGAGAAAAACAATATACCAATAATAGGGGTTGAAGAGAACAGTACCGTACTCAATGTTACTTCTGGGAAACTTGGCCTAAAAAATGTGATAAGAGCAAAAAACTACCTTGAAGCAGCTGGAATAATTGCTGCAATGAAAGAGGGGATAGATTTTAATACCATAGAGAGGCCTGTGCATAAATTAAGAAAGATTTAAATATAATGCAGGTTATTTTATTGAACAGTGTTCAATAGTTGTTGAGTGTGAGATTTATGCCTGCAAAAGGAAAAGATTTTAATAAAGTAAAGAGGATAATGAAGGTTCTTTTGGATAATCCAGACGGAATATGGCTCAGAAAACTCTCCAGAGACTCTAAAATACCCCTTTCCACTGTTCACTATTATTTGGAGAGATATCTGGATAATATGGTCAATAACGTAGGCGCCAGAGATGAAGAAGGCAAATTCTTTGGAGTTAGGGTTATAAAGCTCAGAAACGGGATTTTTAGCCAACTCTCATCTGGGAATTTTGAAAGCAATTTGAAGAGACTGCTCAAAACCAATGAAATTCTCTCAAATTTTGACTAAAATCCTGAAAATTCGACAATTGTGAATTTTTTATATCACATTAACTCTCACATTTGATACACATTTATATTTTTTTGTTTGATTTACACCAAATAAACTAAAAAACATGGAAAAATATAGGCACAAAACCTCACATTTCATATATTTTATCTGCCAAATATAGCATCATATGGGGTTATTTTTTCTAAAAACCTCACATTTTTCATTACACCCTTCTAATTTTACCAAAATACGAAGTTCGTATGGGGTAAATACTCACATTTGCATAAAAAGCAACATATTTGACAATATACAGTTATGCTTGGGAAATCTCACATATACATATTCCTTTAATATATCTTTAATACAGACAAAGCACATATGTTCTCAACCAGTAAGATCATAATAATATACAAATATATTATCTTAACTCGCACATACAACAGCAATTTGACTTCATAATATTCACATATGACACTCACATAGTATTCACAAACTATTCACATCTTCACGTTCCATTCATATAACACATTAATATTTAAAACAGATATATTATAATACAAATATTATTTCACAAAACATATTCACACAATCACGTTTATCTCACAAATACTTCACATATTATTCACAAAGTATTCACGTTTATGAAGTATGTTCATTTTTTGTTCACGTGATATTCACAAACTATTCACGTGAATATGTGAAGAAATCTTTAAGTATAATAACAAGAAACATCTTAATAAGAGAAAGAAATGTATTTCACGTGAATATACACGTGTATTATACGTGGTGTCACCATGATAGAAAATTATGAGAAAAGTATAGATGATTGGCTTAAACAGATGAAATGGAAGGAAAACCCATTTGTTCTAAAAATTGAGCCAATGCTCTTTGTTGGCTACACAGAGCAGTTAAAGAGGATTGTGAATCACATACGTGAAGGTCATAAGGTTGCATTAGTGACAGGGTCTACTGGATCAGGCAAAACCACACTTTTGAAGCTGCTTGAAAACGATTTGAGGGACGAATATGTGGTTCTATATGTGCCAAAACCACCCAAAAAGGAGGAAATAGTAAATTTATTTCTTTATAAGTTCAAGCCATCATTATTTGAGAGATTGTTTCACGTGAATGTGAGACTTCAGAATCTTCCGGCATATCTCAATAAAAAACTTGGGGAAAAGAAGCTTTTGGTTCTTCTTGACGAAACGCACGAAGCCGATATTGATACTCTGGAGTGGCTTAGGGCCATCTCTGACCAGGTTGAGAATATGCAGATAATACTCGCAGGGCTGCCCACAGTTGATAATATCCTAAGGAAGAACCTGGAAACACTGAGAAGCAGAATAATAACACATGTCGAATTAACAACACTTACACGTGAACATACACATGAACTGATAAGGAAGAGGATAGAGAGTGTTGGTGGTGAGGGAATAAAACCTTTCACTGAAGATTGTATAGAGGAGATATACAAAAAAACCGGTGGTTTTCCAAGAGAGATTCTTAAATTCTGCGATAAGCTGGTTCAGGATGCTATAGAAAAGGGGAGTTTTGAGATACATGGTACAGAAAATGTGAGGGTTGAGGAGAAGCCGCCGGCCGTGAAAGACGAAAATTCCGAAGTTAAAGAGCATCTACCAGAAAAAATTGATGAAATAATACCTATAGAGGAAGAACTGAATAAGGATTTTCTCAGAAATCTTCCATATAAGCAAAGAAAGATAATTGATATATTATCTGAGGTCGAGGACCTATATCCTTCTGAAATTGCCGAAAGAATAGGTTTTGATAAGTATAAGTCAAAGCAGCACGCTGTTCGTTCTGTGAATAATATCCTAAAGAGGCTTATGCGTCAGGGATATGTGGAGAGGAAATCAAAGGGTAAGGGGTTTGTTTATTTTCTAAGTATAAAAATAAGGAACCTTCTGGTTAAAAAGTGAGGGTTTATGATAATTCTTATAGTTGGCAGAAGAGGTTCTGGCAAGACCACTGCTGCTAAATCTCTTGAAAAGATGGGTTTTACAGTTAAATCAACAGGAGATGTTGTAAGAGAGGAAATAAAGAATAGAGGATTGCCATATAATAAAAAAACGGATTATGAAGTTTCAAAATGGTTTAATACTGAAGGAAGAGAAGTTTTAATTTCAAGAAGGCTTCTTAGAGATTTTAAAGGCGGAAAATTGGTTATAGAGGGATTGAGAACCCCAGAGCAAATTAAAGAGATAAAAAAAATCACTGGTGAGGCACCAATCATAATTGCGGTAAAGGCTGATTTTGAAACAAAAGTGAAAAGACTGCTCAAAAGAAGGCGCTTCAAGGACGAGACTATAGATTATTTAAAGAGGAAGGATAAGCAGGAAATACAGTGGGGAGAAGACAAAGTGATAGAAATGGCTGACTATACGATAGACAACACAAACCTGGATATAAACGAATTCAGGGAAAAAGTGAGAGATGTTGTTGAGAAAATTCTAAAAGAGGAATCAAAGGGAAAGAATGACCAATCCAATTAAGATTCCAACAAAGCCAATTATCTGATTTAAATCAAGTTTTTCCTTCAGAAACACTCTTGCTAAAATAACCGTGACCAGGGGAAAAGATGCAGCTACGGGGGAAACTATTGATACGTATTCCGAGTTCACTCCCAAACCAAATCCGACGAACGCCATAACATCAAACAATCCAATAAGTATGAGCCACGGGATTACTTTTTTTGTATGAAATGTTATACGCTCTTTTTTAGCGCCTGTAGAGCCAAAAAGAAACAGCACAGTAAAAAGCCTCAAAAAGAAAATTGGAACAAACCAGTTGAATTGTGAGACAAGAAACCCTATTATTACGAAATTCACACCCCAGAACGCCATTGAGACTATATCTTCTGGAACACCTGGAAGGAATTTTTTCAAGTTAAGTTTGGCCAAGTCTTTGTATTTGAAGGAAACAAGCATTATCCCGATAACAGTTACAATTATTGCAGAAATTTGCATTCTGCTTAAAGATTCTTTTAGAAACAAAACGCTCAATATTACGGTTATTATAACCCATGATGCCTGTATGGGTGATATTACGGACAATTCCCCTTTCCTCAGCGCTCTGTAAAATAGGAGGTATGCTGAAGTGCCAAGAAATCCTATTATTGCAAATACAATAATGTTGTTCATTGTATAGCTGAATCCTGATCCAAAGACGACATACAGGAAAGAGAGGAATACAAGACCTATCATCTGCGCCCATAAAAGAGTTTTGAAGTCGCCAATTTCGTCCACTGTCTTCTTTGCGAAGAAGTCTGCCAGTCCCCATCCAAGCATGGCGGTTAGTCCAAATAAAATTCCCAATGAGATACCCATGAATATTTTATTCAAAAGCAAACATTTAAATTTAAGTATCTAAATTATAAGTATAGTTATTTTAATCGGGGTGATTTTGTGGATAATGTGAGAGGAAAAGACCTCATGGGAAAAATTGTTGTAAGTGATGAAAGCGGAAGGAAATTTGGAGTTGTTGGTGATGTTAGTTTTATTACAGAATCCGGAGAATTAATGAATCTGGTTCTTGTAGAGCCAACAAAACATGTGAGTGAAGTGAACATCCAGGAAGACGAAAGAGGAAGATATTTAGTTCCGTTCTCTGCAGTTAAAGCCGTGGGTGAATTCGTAATTGTTTCAGAGAAGGACATAATCTAAGGTGTTTCTCAGCTTCTTCTTTTTTTG